>CBDVAK010000010.1:0-25662 GCA_965371945.1 uncultured Candidatus Competibacteraceae bacterium | reverse complement strand
GAGTCGACCAGGACATACTCCGCTCCGCAATAGGGGCAGGTGGCGTGTCCCGCTTCTTCGACCGGCAGATACACCCGTGGATGAGAATTCCACAATGACATGCCCGGCATGGGGCAGCTCAGGGGTAGCTGGTCGCGAGTAACCTGATACAGATTCTCGGCATTGGCGGGTATCAGTTGGGCAGGCTCAGCCATCGATGCGGGTTCTCCAGTGGGTTACCAGCAGTGTAACATTTCAATAGCCTGCGGCGGGGTGTAACCCGTCACCTGCAGTTGCAGGGTTCGGTCTGGGTAACGCATGCTGGGGGGCGCCGTGAATACGTCCATGTAGGCTTGACGGCGGCATCCCTGCCGCCGACACCCCCAACATGCGCCACCCAGACCTCGTTTCCGCGTCCGGTGGGTTACACGCGTGTGGGCGCTCGCATCAAACCGGCGTCAGCCAGTCCGGGTAGGCATCCCGGCGACCGTGCACCTGGTCGAAATACATGCTCTGCAGCCGTTCGGTCACCGGACCGCGTGTGCCCTCGCCGATGGCTCGGCCATCGAGTTCCCGGATCGGCGTGACTTCCGCGGCGGTACCGGTGAAAAAGGCTTCATCGGCGATATATACCTCATCGCGGGTAATCTGCTTTTCGCGAACCTCGATTCCCTCGTCGATACAGAATTGAAGGATGGTCTCGCGGGTGATGCCTTCCAGACAGGCGGTCAGCGCGGGGGTGTAGATCACGCCGTCGCGAACGATAAAGATATTCTCGCCACTGCCTTCGGCCACGTAGCCCTCGGTATCGAGCAACAGGGCCTCGTCATAGCCGTTGCGCAGCGCTTCCTGCAGGGCCAGCATGGAGTTGATGTAGTTGCCATTGGCCTTGGCCTTGACCATGCCGACATTGACATGGTGGCGCGCAAACGAAGAAGTGTGGATACGTATGCCGCGCTCGATATTGTCGGCCCCGAGATAGGCGCCCCAATCCCAGGCAGCCACCATCAGGTGCACGCTGAGATTGTCGGCCCGCAGACCCATGCCTTCCGACCCCAGAAACGCCATCGGCCTGATATACGCACTTTCCAGCCCGTTGTCGCGCACCGCTGCCAGACAGGCGTCGTTGATCTGCTGCTGGTCATAGGGCAGCGTCATTGCCATGATCTTGGCCGATCGGAACAAACGGCGGGTATGGGCGTCGAGTCGAAAGATTGCCGGTCCGCTGTCGGTCCGGTAAGCCCGAATACCTTCGAACACACCCATGCCATAGTGCAGAGTGTGGGTCAGTACATGCACCTTGGCGTCACGCCAGGGCACCATCTCACCATCCATCCAGATCACGCCGTCACGGTCGGCGAAGTTCATCTTGCATCCCCCAGCAGACTGAGCATTCCGAATCCGGCATCGACGGGCCGGAATCGACGGCTCAGGGTATCATCAGTTGACGCCAGAGCCCGACCACGCCCTCGCGGTAGCGGATCAGCTCCGGGTCCAGTTCTGGTTCCGGGCAAAGACTGCCCTGGTCCTGCAGCCTGCGGCGGTGCACCTGGCGCCTCAGGGCACGGTAGGCGTCGCGCAGCAGTGCCGCATCTCCCTGCCCCAGCACGCCGACCTCCTCCAGTGCGTCCAACTGACGGATGTTGTCGCTCCAGGTGGTCAGCGCGGGATAGTCGCCAGCCTTGGCCAGCACCTCGTATTGCACCATAAATTCTATGTCCGCGATACCGCCCGGTCCCTGCTTGAGGTGGAAACCGGCCGCATTCGCCGCGCCCAGCTCCGAGCGCATGCGCTCGCGCATTTCGACCACCTCGACACGCAGTTCCTGCGGGTCCCTGCTACGGCACAGGATTTCCCGGCGCAATGCCTCAAAGCGGTCAGCGATGTGGGTCGCGCCCGCCACCGGACGGGCCCGCACCAATGCCTGGTGCTCCCAGGTCCAGGCCCGCTGACGCTGGTATTCGGCGAACGCATCCACACTGAGGACCAGCAGACCCGAATGACCGCCGGGGCGCAACCGGGTATCGACTTCGTAGAGCACACCAGCCGGCGTACGGGCGGTAATGATGTTGATCATGCGCTGTGCGAGCCGGGCGAAAAAGGTCGCGTTGTCGAGCTGACGCGGACCCTCGGTCCGCTGCTGCTGCCCCCCGCTGTCGTGCAGAAACACCAGGTCGAGGTCCGAACCGTAGCCCAGTTCGATGCCACCGAGCTTGCCATAGGCGACCACGCAGAAATCGGGACGGTGGGAAACGCCATCCACCGTGCATCCAGGTTTGCCGTAACGCCGCAGCACCTCGCCCCAGGCGATGTGCAAGGCACGTTTGATCACCGCTTCAGCAATCCAGGTCAGACCGTCGCTGACCACCATCAGGCGCAGGGTGCCCGCGATGTCGGCGGCCGCCACCCGCAGCACCTGGGTCTGCTGGAAGTGCCGGAGCATATCCATCTGCTGCTCCAGGTCGTCCACCGGGACGCGCTCCATGAACAACTGCAGCTCGTGTTCCAGCGCATCCGGGTGCAACGGCTCATATAGTGTGGCCGGTGACAACAGTTCATCGAGCAACAACGGATGCTTGCGCAGAAACTCCGATATCCAGGGGCTGGCGGAGCACAGTTTCATCAACTGGGACAGGGCCAGTGGTTTTTCGGCCAGCAGCGACAGGTAGCTGCTGCGGCGGGCCACCGTCTCGACCAGTCTGAGTGCCCGCATGAGCGACTGTTGGGGCTCATCGGTCGCTGCCGCCGCGGTCAGCAGCAGGGGCATGAGGCGATCGAGCCGCTGACGTGCCTCACTGGTCAGGGCACGGAACACGAACCCGTCGCGAAAGGATTTGAGGGCCGCGCTGACTTCCGCGGGATGTGCATAGCCAAGTTCACTCAGAATCGCTGGCGCGGAATCACCGCCGGTATCCGACCACACGGCAGCGAGTTCGTTGCTGCTGCCGCTGTCATCTGCATCGCTCTCAGGCACGCCGAACAGCAGATCGAACTGCGCCTCGATCGCTCTCACCCGACTCATCAGCGCCGCCACGAAATCGCGCCAGGCGTCGAATCCCATAGCCCAGGCCAGTCGCTGCTTGGCGAGGTCGTCTTCGGGAAGATCGTGAGTCTGGCGGTCAGCCCACGCCTGCAGACGGTTCTCGGTAGCGCGCAGAAACCGGTAGCCGTCGGCCAGCACCGCCACCGCGTCGGCCGGCAGGTCACCATCACGCTCCAGTACCTTGAGCACACTCATCAGACTGCGCTGGCGCAACTGCGGGCGACGACCGCCGTGGATCAACTGAAACGCCTGCACGATGAACTCGATTTCGCGAATCCCACCGGGGCCCAGTTTGATGTTGCGCCGCAAGCCTTTGCGCTCCACCTCACGCGAGATCATGGCTTTCATGCCACGCAACGCGTCGATGGCGCCATAATCCAGATACCTGCGGTACACGAAAGGTCGCAGAGTCTCCAGCAGCCGCTCGCCCAAAGCCAGTTCCCCGGCAACCGGGCGCGCCTTGATCAGTGCATAGCGCTCCCATTCGCGGCCGTGGGTCTGATAGTAATGCTCCATGGCCATGACCGGCATAGCCAGCGGACCCGACTCGCCAAACGGCCGCAGGCGCATGTCGACGCGGTAGACGAAGCCATCCTCGGTGACCTCGGCCAGCACCCGGATCAGTTGCTGCCCCAGGGTGCGGAAGAAGGCTTCGCAATCTACCGGCCGGGCGCCGTCGCTGGCACCCGGCGCCGGGTACGCAAAGATCAGATCGATGTCTGAAGAGTAGTTGAGCTCACCTCCGCCGAGCTTACCCATCCCCAGTACGACCATCTGCTGCGGGCGGCCTTGCGCATCGCGCGGGATACCGTGACGCTCGACCTGCCAGTGGCGGAGCCGCTCCAGGGCGAGGTCGGTAAGGATCTCGGCCAGCCAGGTCAGCTCGGCAAGAATGTCCTCGAGTTCAACAATCCCACACAGGTCGCGCCAGGCGATACGAACCATCTCCCGACGCCGACAAGCTCGTAGGCGCACTTTCAGTGCCTGCTGGCCATCGCACCCGGACAAGGCCCTATGGAGGCGCTCGGCCATGCTGACCCGGTCGCAACCAGAATCCAGATCACCGCTTGCCAGCAGATCCGCGAGCATGTCGGGATACCGCAGACAGCTACGTGCGGCAAAATCGCTCAGCGCCCAGACCCGAAGGAGTTGCGCGAACCGCAGGGGATCACCCCGCAACGAGGCGGCCAGTTCCCGGTTGGCCTTGCTGAAATCTGTCCATCTGGCGCTGCAGTCAGCCCGCAATGGCTGCGGCAGCGTATCGAGAACATCCCTGGGTATCTCGGCATCGTTCATGGACACGGGTTCCGGAAGCGGCAAAGTTATGCAGCGGACAAAAAAAGACCCCGTGTGCATGCACACGGGGCCCTGGCACCTGTCACCGGCAGCGTGGCACCGGTTGAATGACAGTTTACATCATGCCGCCCATGCCACCCATGCCGCCCATGTCACCACCCGGGCCAGCCGGCTCATCCGATTTCGGAAGTTCGGCCACCATGGCTTCGGTGGTGATCAGCAGCCCGGCAACCGATGCTGCATTCTGCAGCGCGGCGCGGGTCACCTTGGTGGGATCGAGGATGCCCATGGCAACCAGGTCACCGAACTCACCGCTGGCTGCATTGTAACCATAGCTACCCTTCTCATCCGCCACCTTGGCGAGGACTACTGAAGCTTCCTCACCCGCATTGGCGACGATCTGACGCAGCGGCTCTTCCATGGCGCGACAGGCGATGGTGATACCGACGTCCTGATCATGGTTGTCGCCCTTGATACCGCGAACAGCCTGCAGCGCGCGCACCAGCGCCACACCGCCGCCAGCCACGATGCCTTCCTCGACAGCCGCGCGGGTAGCATGCAGTGCATCCTCGACCCGCGCTTTCTTTTCTTTCATCTCGATCTCGGTCGCAGCACCCACCTTGATCACTGCGACGCCGCCAGCCAGCTTGGCCACACGCTCCTGCAGCTTCTCGCGGTCATAGTCGGAACTCGACTCCTCGACCTGGGCGCGGATCTGGTCGACACGATCCTTGATTTCCTGCTCGCTGCCAGCACCGTCGATGATGATGGTGTTTTCCTTGCTGACCACGATCTTCTTGGCCGTACCCAACATCGACAGGTCAGCCTTTTCCAGGCTCAACCCGATTTCTTCGGAAATCACCTGGCCACCGGTGAGAATGGCGATGTCCTGCAGCATGGCCTTGCGACGGTCACCAAAGCCCGGCGCCTTGACCGCGGCCACCTTGACGATGCCGCGCATGCTGTTGACCACCAGGGTGGCCAGCGCCTCGCCTTCGACATCTTCGGCGACCAGCAGCAAAGGCTTGCCAGCCTTGGCCACACCTTCGAGCACCGGCAGCAGATCACGGACATTGGAGATCTTCTTGTCGTACAGCAGTACGAAAGGGCTCTCCAGTTCAGCGGTCATGCTCTGCTGATCATTGATGAAATAGGGGGAAAGATAACCGCGATCGAACTGCATGCCTTCGACGATATCGAGTTCGTTGTCGAGACCGGAACCTTCCTCGACAGTGATCACGCCTTCCTTACCTACTTTCTCCATCGCTTCCGCGATGATGTCGCCGATGGCCACATCGGTGTTGGCGGAAATACTGCCAACCTGGGCGATGGCCTTGCTGTCGGTGCAGGGCACGGACATTTTCTCCAGCTCGGCGACCGCGGCACTCACCGCCTTGTCGATACCGCGCTTGAGATCCATCGGGTTCATGCCTGCAGCGACCGACTTCAGTCCTTCGCGGACGATGGCCTGCGCCAATACGGTAGCAGTGGTGGTGCCATCACCAGCGACGTCGGAGGTCTGCGATGCAACTTCCTTCACCATCTGCGCGCCCATGTTCTCAAACTTGTCCTGCAGTTCGATTTCCTTGGCCACGGACACACCGTCCTTGGTCATGGTGGGGGCGCCGAAGGCCTTGTCGAGGATCACATTGCGGCCCTTGGGGCCCAGGGTCACGCGCACCGCATTGGCGAGCACGTCGATACCATGAAGCATGCGCTGACGCGCATCATCAGAAAATTTTACGTCTTTCGCAGCCATTAGATCATGTCTCCAGAATCAGCAATTTATACGGCTAATGTTGATCGTGTTACGGGCGCTTGCCAGCCGATCAGTCGATCACCGCCATGATGTCGTCTTCGCGCATCACCAGCAGCTCATCATCGTCGACCTTGACTTCATTGCCGGAATACTTGCCGAACAGCACCTGGTCACCGACCTTGACGTCCAGCGCCTGGCGCTCGCCGCTATCCAGTACCTTGCCATTACCGACTGCCATGATCTCGCCACGCTGCGGCTTCTCGGCGGCCGATCCCGGCAACACGATGCCACCGGAAGTGGTGGTCTCTTCTTCCATACGCTTGACGACAACACGATCGTGCAAGGGGCGAATTTTCATACTCGGGTATCTCCTTCAAACATCGGTTAAGACTCTGCCATTGTTAGCACTCGTCTCAGGTGAGTGCTAATGATAGTCAGCGCGCAAGCGCTGTCAAGCCACATCCCGGCAGATGGGGGCGCCGGCGGATGGTTTCAAGTCTCTGCAAACAGAATCTGGGTTTTCGGTAGCCTGAATGCAGGCGGGGGGGCGTACCGGCTTCCGGGACACGCCGTGAGATACCCACGACTCACCGGTTACGGCTTGCGATCGTCCTCGCGCCGCCACTCCCCTTCGATGGTAGTGCCGGTAGAGTCGGCTCGCGGGCGTAACCGGGGGCCGGTCATCGAACCGCTGACACGAAAACGTCTGCGGGCCACGGCCATCATCCAGTGACGAGTGGCAGGCAACAGACACAGGAATCCGATGGCATCGGTGACGAACCCCGGGGTCAGCAACAGAGCGCCGCCAATCACCAGGAACACACCATCCAGCAGCTCCCGCGCGGGCAAGACCCCCTGGTCCATGTTGCGCTGCGCGCGGCGCAGGGTCGACAGCCCCTGTTGACGCAGCATCGCCGAGCCCACCACCGCGGTCAAAACCACCAACCCCACCGTCGCCAGCGCACCGATCATGCTGCCGACCTTGATCAGCAGATAGATTTCGACGATCGGTACGACCAGAAACAGCAGAAACAAAGCCTGCCCAGGACCCACGGCTACTCCCGCCCAGCGTGATGGAGTCGGGCATCGTATAACATTGGGCCCGGATTCAGAACAATTCCTGAACCGTTCGCAGACGGCAGCTGGTACCACCACGACGATGATCACTGCCGTGACCGTCAGCAAACCCAGGCGATCACGCTTCTATCTGTTCCGATCTACCGTGTATCTGGACATTCGGCAGCCGATTGCCGATACTTGCGTGTATGCCCACAGGGCACCTGCGCGACACCCCGTTTCGAAACCGGTCCCGCCCACAAGATGGCAAGATTCCTGGTCCTGAATGGTCCCAACCTGAACCTGCTCGGCAACCGGGAGCCGGAGATATACGGCCACGAGACCCTTGCCGATGTAGAACGGGCATGTGCAGCATTGTGCACCCGCAACGGTGACACCGTGCAGTTCTTTCAGAGCAACGCAGAACATGAACTGGTGGAACGTATCCATTTCGCAGCCACCGACAACACCGACTTCGTGATCTTCAACCCGGGTGCCTATACGCACACCAGCATCGCTTTGCGGGATGCCCTGCTGGCAACCGGTCTGCGGTTCGTGGAGATACATCTGTCCAATATTTTTTCGCGCGAGTCCTTCAGGCACCGATCCTATTTGTCGGACATCGCCACCGGGGTCATTTGCGGGCTGGGCACCCAAGGCTATCTGCTGGCATTGGCCGCTGCACGACAGCTGGCCACCGGCACCGGTGAAGATCGCCGATAAACACGCCACTGACAAGTACACCATGGATATTCGAAAAGTAAAAAAACTGGTAGAACTGCTGGAAGAATCCGGCATCGCCGAGATCGAAATCCACGAGGGTGACGATTCGGTACGCATCAGCCGTCACGGGACCCTGCCGGCGATGCTTCCCGTCACGCCGGCGGCCGTTGCACCGGCGCAGGTGACCGCACCTGCCCTGACACCGACACGGGCGGACGGCGGCAGCGGTGACAACGAAACCGCCGAGGATACCGGCAGCGGCCACAAAGTCCGTTCACCCATGGTGGGCACCTTCTATCGGTCATCCTCACCCGGTACCAAGTCATTTGTCGAACTCGGCCAGCGCGTCAGCGCCGGTGACACGCTGTGCATCATCGAAGCGATGAAGATGTTCAATCAGATCGAAGCAGATATTTCGGGGGTCATCTCGGCGATCCTGGTCGACAACGGAAACCCCGTCGAATACGACCAGCCGCTGTTCGTGATCGATTGACGGAGACGAACTGGCAACCACACCCGGCGGGCCACCCGTTTGCCCTCCTGGCGTCAGTCCCCGGGTGGATCGGGAAACAACGCGGCTTTCCGCTGTCAGAAGAACTCAGGAACCGGATTTTTTGATCATGCTGGACAAGGTAGTAATAGCGAACCGCGGTGAGATCGCCCTGCGAGTGTTGCGTGCCTGCCGGGAGCTGGGCATCACCACGGTCGCCGTGCATTCCAGTGCGGATCGCGATCAGAAGCACGTGCTGCTGGCCGATGAAGCAGTCTGTATCGGCCCACCCGCCTCGACGGATAGCTACCTCAACATGCCAGCGGTGATCAGCGCGGCCGAAGTCACGGATGCGGTGGCAATCCACCCCGGCTACGGCTTCCTGTCGGAAAACGCCGATTTCGCCGAACGCGTCGAACAAAGCGGGTTCATATTTGTCGGACCGCGCCCCGAAACCATCCGCATGATGGGCGACAAAGTTGCCGCGATACGCGCCATGAAGGAAGCCGGGGTGCCATGTGTACCAGGAAGCGACGGCCCCCTGGGGCGCGATGACGACGAAAATCTCCGCCTTGCCAAGGATATCGGCTACCCGGTCATCATCAAGGCCGCCGGCGGCGGCGGCGGCCGGGGCATGCGGGTGGTGCACACCGAAAGCCACCTGCTCGACGCCATCTCACTGACCCGAACGGAAGCGGCATCGGCTTTCTCCAACGACACCCTGTACATGGAGAAATACCTGCAGACCCCCAGGCACATCGAGTTTCAGGTACTGGCTGACGGACAGGGACGTGCGATCCATCTCGGCGAGCGTGACTGCTCGATGCAGCGCCGACACCAGAAAGTGGTCGAGGAAGCACCGGCACCGGGCATCAGCGCACAGCAGCGCGACAGGATCGGCACACGCTGCGTCGATGCCTGCGAGCGCATCGGCTACCGCGGCGCCGGAACCTTCGAGTTTCTCTACGAAAACGACGAGTTCTTCTTTATCGAGATGAATACCCGGGTCCAGGTCGAGCATCCGGTAACCGAAATGATTACCGGCATCGATATCGTCAAACAGCAGTTGCTGATCGCCGCGGGAGAACCACTGGCCATCGAGCAGGGTCAGGTGGAAATCCGCGGTCATGCGATCGAGTGTCGGATCAATGCCGAGGATCCTGAGACCTTCATGCCCAGCCCCGGAACCGTCACCCAGTACCATGCCCCGGGGGGACCGGGTGTCAGGGTCGACACCCATCTCTACAACGGCTACCGGGTTCCGCCCTACTACGATTCGCTCATTGCCAAGCTGGTGGTACACGGCGATGATCGCGACATCGCCCTGGCCCGCATGTGCGGGGCCCTGGCGGAGGTCGTCATCGACGGAATCCGTACCAACACGCCTCTGCACAGACGCATCATAACCGACGCCGGTTTCAAACAGGGCGGCTGTAACATCCACTACCTGGAAGCGATGCTGGGCCTGTGAGCCCGGGCATGAACGACGACATGAGCGGCGACGCACCCTGGTTACAGCTCAGCATATTTCCCGGAATCCATGACCCGGGCAGCCTGGAAGATGCGCTGCTGGCCGCCGGCGCGGTTGCGGTCACCCTCGAAGACGCCGAGGACGACCCGGTGCTGGAGCCGGCACCCGGCACCACCCCGCTGTGGTCACAAACTGTAGTAACCGGCCTGTTCGACGCGCGCACCACCGATATCGGGGCCATCCAGGCACGGTTGCTGGCGGAGTTGCACACCGGGCAACTGCCGCCACATCGTCTGGAGCCGCTGGAAGACCGCGACTGGGCCCGCGCCTGGATGGACAATTACCACCCCATGAGCTTCGGACAGCGGCTGTGGGTCTGCCCCAGTCATCTGACGCCTCCGCAGCCGCAAGCTGTCAATGTGCTGATGGACCCGGGCATGGCATTCGGTACCGGTACTCACCCCAGCACCGCGCTGTGTCTGACCTGGCTGGACAGCACCGAGGTCAGCGACCGCCAGGTGATCGACTACGGCTGCGGCTCTGGCATCCTGGCGATTGCCGCGGTGATGCTGGGCGCCCGCCATGCAATCGCGGTGGACATCGACCCCCAGGCCCTCCAGGCCACCCGCGAGAACGCGGCCCGCAACCGGGTCGGAGACCAGATCGAGGCCTGCCTGCCCGAGCAGGTCGGCACCGTCAGCGCGGACATCGTGGTGGCCAACATACTGGCGGGGCCGCTGCTGGCCCTGGCCCCGATATTGGCGTCCCGGGTCAGACCCGGCGGGCGCCTGGCGCTGGCGGGTTTGCTGCGCCAACATGCCGATGAGGTCGAGGCCGGTTTCCGGCAATGGTTTGGATTCGGACCACGGTTGCAACAGGAGGACTGGATCCTGTTGCAGGCCACGCGCGCCCCTGCAGACGCCTGAATGCCCTTGCGCGTGGCGCTACCGGGGGGATGGTTGCACCAGCGATCCCGGTTTGTGGCTGCCCTGGCGCCCGTTTTCGGCGTTACGGCATGATGAGCGCTGCGACCAACCCGTGGACTGCCCCCCATAATCTGCGGATCGGTGACTGGGAATTGCAGGGCCGGGCGATTCTGGCACCGATGGCCGGGGTCACCGACCTGCCGTTCAGGCGTCTGGCCAGAACCCTCGGAGCCAGCCTGACCGTCACCGAAATGGTGTCCAGCAAACCGTGCCTGCGCAACAGCGCGCAATCCCGCCTGCGGCTCGAGCACCATGGAGAACCCGGCCCGGTGAGCGTGCAAATCGCCGGTACAGATCCTGAATCGATGGCTGACGCGGCGCGCTACAGCCAGGATCAGGGCGCACAAATCATCGACATCAACATGGGCTGCCCGGCGAAAAAAGTGTGCCGGGTGATGGCCGGCTCAGCGCTGCTGCGGGATGAAGCCCTGGTCGCCAGAATACTTACCGCGGTAGTGGCGGCAGTCGATATCCCGGTGACACTGAAGATTCGCACCGGTTGGGATCGAGCGCACCGAAACGCCGTCGCTATTGCGCGCATCGCCGAGGACTGTGGCGTGCGCATGCTGGCGATCCACGGCCGCACCCGTGCCGATGCCTACCGTGGCCGGGCCGAATACGACACCACCCGAACAGTCGTGCGCGCGGTGTCGATCCCGGTGATCGCGAACGGAGATATCGACTCCGCGGTTAAAGCGCGGCGAGTCCTGGACTATACTGGTGCTCGGGGAGTCATGATCGGCAGGGCGGCGCAGGGGCGTCCGTGGATATTCCGGGAGATACGGAACTATCTCGACACGGGATGCTTACCTGATCCGCCAAATGCCTATGAAATCAAGCGGTTGCTGCTGACCCATCTACGTCAACTGCACCACTTTTACGGCGAGGGGGCCGGAGTGCGTATCGCCCGCAAACACATACGCTGGTATTGCACCGGGCATCCGGGCAGCGAACGCTTTTGGCAGGCAATACGGGAAGTTGGCGATGCCCGGCGCCAGCGGCAGCTGGTCAGTGACTATTTCGAGAACATGGCAGACAAGTCAGGCGCAGCCGCGGCTGACCGGATGGTACGAGCATGAAGGACCAGAACCCTTGCGAGCAGATCTCGGCACCACTGGGACGACAGGTCAGATCAGCATTGAACGACTATTTTCAGCGCCTGGACGGACATCGCACCTGTGACCTCTATCGTCTGATACTGGCCGAAGTGGAAAAGCCGTTGCTGACCACAGTCATGGAGCACACCGGTGGCAACCAGACGCGCGCATCAGAAATCCTGGGCATCAACCGCAGCACCTTGCGCAAGAAACTGCAGCAATACGATATCGACAAATCACCCCGCTGATTGTTATTCCACAGCAGCGGTGAGCGGACGCGAACGGCCACCGCGACTAGCAGTGAATCGAGAATCATGACCGAGAATATTGTCATCCGGCGCGCCCTGATCAGCGTTTCCGACAAGACCGGTATTGCCGAGTTCGCCGGCCAACTGGTCGAGCTGGGCGTCGAAATAATCTCCACCGGCGGCACCGCCCGGCTGCTCAATGAGCACCAACTGCCGGTGACCGAAGTCTCCGACTACACTGGTTTTCCAGAGATGATGGAAGGCCGGTTGAAAACCCTGCACCCACGAATTCACGGTGGCTTGCTGGGCCGGCGGGGGATCGACGATGCGGTCATGTCCGCTCACGATATTCCGGCCATCGACCTGGTCATAGTCAACCTCTATCCCTTCGAACAAACCGTGGCGCAAGCGAACACCACCTTATCGACGGCAATCGAGAATATCGACATCGGCGGCCCCACCATGGTCCGCGCCGCCGCCAAGAATCACGCCGCGGTCGCGGTCGTGGTCGACACCGACGACTACCCGCAGGTGGCGGCCCGGCTGCAGCAGGATCAGGGTGCCCTGGATGCCGCCACCCGTTTCCGGTTGGCGGTCAAGGCGTTCGAGCATACCGCTCGTTATGATGGTGCGATCGCCAACTACCTGGGAACCATCGGCCCCGACGGCGCGCGTGAGCGCTTTCCGGCTGCGCTCAGCCTTCAATTTCGCCGCACACAGGCCATGCGCTACGGAGAGAACCCGCATCAGCAGGCTGCCTTCTATGTCGAGGAACCGGCACCGCCAGCGTCCGTGGCCAGCCTGAGTCAGCTGCAAGGCAAGGCGCTTTCCTACAACAACGTTGCCGATACCGACGCCGCGCTGCAGTGCGTGCGGCAGTTCGAACAACCTGCGTGCGTGATCGTCAAACACGCCAACCCGTGCGGAGTCGCGGTTGCCGGCTCGGCGCTGGATGCCTATCAACGCGCCTACGCAACCGATCCAACCTCCGCCTTTGGCGGTATCATCGCCTTCAACACAACGCTGGACGCAGACACCGCCAACGCCATCGTGGCGCAGCAGTTCGCTGAAGTTCTGATCGCTCCCCAGATCGAGTCGCAGGCAATGCAGGTACTGGCCGCCAAGAAAAACCTACGGGTACTCCGCTGCCTCGGCTGGTCGGCACCGGCGGAATTTGGTGGTTACGACTTCAAACGGGTCAGCGGCGGGCTACTGGTTCAGGAGCGGGATCGCTGTGTGGAACGACGCCGGGACCTGAAGGTGGTGAGCAAACGCCACCCGGATGACGCTCAATGGGCCGATCTGGAGTTTGCCTGGCGAGTCGCGATGTTCGTCAAGTCCAATGCCATCGTCTACGCTCGCGCAATGGCCACCATCGGCATCGGCGCAGGACAGATGAGCCGGGTCTACTCGGCCAGAATTGCCGGCATCAAGGCCGCGGACGAGGGTCTGCAGGTGGCAGGCGCGGCGATGGCCTCGGATGCTTTCTTCCCGTTTCGGGACAGCATCGATGCCGCCGCGGAAGCCGGCATATGTGCAGTGATACAGCCCGGCGGATCGGTACGTGACGAGGAAGTGATCGCAGCGGCCGACCAACACGATCTGGCCATGGTATTCACGGGTATCCGGCATTTTCGGCACTGACGGAGACAGGCGGTGAAAATACTGGTGATCGGTGGTGGCGGCCGAGAACATGCACTGGCCTGGAAAGCCGCGCAGTCGAGGACGGTTGAGAAGGTATACGTGGCACCGGGCAATGCTGGCACCGCGCTGGAACCGGGCATCGAGAATGTCACCATCGATCCCCGCGCGATCGGCAAACTGCTGGATTTTGCTCGCAACGCTGCCATCGATCTCAGCATCGTCGGCCCGGAGGCACCTCTGGTCGCAGGTATCGTCGACACTTTCACGGCAGCGGGCTTGCGCTGTTTCGGCCCCAGCCGTGGCGCGGCGCAGCTGGAAGGTTCCAAAGCATTCAGCAAGGCCTTTCTACAACGTCACTCGATTCCGACGGCGAGCTACCAGACATTTACCGAGACACCGCCGGCACTGGACTATATTCGTCGCCGGGGGGCGCCAATCGTCATCAAGGCCGACGGCCTGGCGGCCGGCAAGGGCGTGGTGCTGGCCGCTACGATCGAGTCCGCCGAGGCCGCCGTGCACAATATGCTGTCGGGCAAGAGCCACGGCGAGGCCGGGCGCAGAATCGTGGTCGAATCCATGCTGGAGGGCGAAGAAGCCAGCTTTATCGCCGTGGTGGACGGGACCCAGGTGCTGCCGATGGCGACATCGCAGGATCACAAAGCGCGCGACGAGGGTGATCGGGGGCCGAACACCGGTGGTATGGGTGCATACTCACCGGCACCGGTGGTGACCACCACCGTGCACCAGCGCATCATGGACGAGGTCATGCTCCCGACCGTGCGCGGAATGGCAGCCGAGGGGTACCCCTACACGGGATTTCTGTACGCCGGTGTCATGATATCGGCTGACGGCACACCCAATGTACTGGAGTACAACTGCCGCTTCGGGGATCCCGAAACCCAACCTATCATGATGCGCCTGGAATCCGACCTGATCGAACTCTGCGAGGCTGCACTCGACAGCCGCCTCGCGGAGTGCGAGCTGCACTGGCGGCCACTGCCCGCGCTGGGCGTGGTGATGGCCGCGGGGGGCTATCCCGGGGATTACCGCCAGGGCGACCCGATCAGCGGCCTGCACGACGCGGAACATGACGGCGTCAAGGTTTTTCATGCCGGGACCCGGCTGCACCGCGACAGCATCGTCACCGCCGGCGGTCGTGTACTGTGCGTCACTGCGTTGGGTGAGAATATCGCCGATGCGCGGGATCGGGCCTACCGGGCGGTCGACAAGATACACTGGCGCAACGCCTACTGCCGACGTGACATTGGTTTTCGCGCGGTGGCCAGGATGAGATCCTAGGAGGCGGTCCGAGAATAGCGATCGTAGCGAGGGCGAGCCTGATTGAGTCAGATTTTTAGATCATTTGAGACGAATAGTTGCGCTATTTAACGAAAATGATCGGGAAATATGGCCAATCAGGATTGTCCGCAGTAGATCAGTCTGTTCTCGGACCGCCTCCTAGAGCGAGCTAGCGCTCGCGCAGACTTTCATCACGATAGCGCAACAGGGGACCGAGCAGGTAATCGATGATGCGCCGCTGACCGGTGTGCACCTCAGCCACGACCCGCATTCCAGGCCCCAGCGGCAGCCAGCGCCCCTCGACCTTGATACGTGGCCGATCAAAAGCCAGGCGAATCATGTAGCTCAGGGCACCGTGCTCGTCGGGCAGCGCGTCTCCTGAAATACTGCTCAAGGTCGCGTTGATCGTCCCATAGCGGGTGAACTGAAAGGTTTCGACCTTGATCGCGGCACGCTGTCCGACCCTGACGAAGCCGATATCGCGATTGGCCAGCAAAGCCTCCACCTGCAGTTTTTCACCATCCGGCACAATCATCATGAGACGCTCGCCGGCACCCACCACCGCACCGGGCGCACGCACCGCGAGCTGTTGCACGACACCGCTGACCGGTGCGCGGATGCTTTGGCGATCGAGCTGCTCCTCGGCCTTGACCAACTCCAGTGTCAGCGTTCGTATCCGCTGTTTTGCATCCGCCAGCTGTTCCAGCCACTGGCGGCGTGTTTCCACCTCCAGAGCACTCCGTTCAGCACGCAGCCGCGCCAGGTCAGCGCGTACCTCGTCGACCCGAAGCCGCTGCTCGGCCAGACTCTGCTCCATATCGATGCGCTGTTGCTCGATCTCAAGCCAGGCATGGCGACCTTGCAGCTTTTGCTCGGTGAGTCGGCGTATCCCCTCGGCACGCTCGCTGACCAACGGCAACAATCGGCTGTACCTGGCAACACCGGACTGTACCCTTTTGAGACTTTGCGCTCGACTGCCGAGACCCTGCTCCAGGGCTTCCATGCGCTGCCGGTACTCAGTCACCTGGGTCTGCAGCAAGCGGCCCTGGAGGTCATCCCCGAGCGCCGCTGGCGCCGCCCTCAAGCCGACATCCGCGCTGCGGCCCTGCCGATCCGCAGTGACCTCCAGCAGACGCCTGATGCGGGATTCCACGGTTTGAAGATAACCAAGCTGCTCGCGCAGGGTAGCAGCTTCGGCTTCGCTGACGACCGGATCCAGAGCCACCAGCAAAGCGCCCGCCTCTACCCGCTGGCCTTCGCTGACATGGATGGCACGCACCTTACCGGTGACCTGCGATTGCACGGGTTTGGACAAGCCACTGGGTATCACTCTGCCGGTGGCGACCGCAACGATATCGACGCGACCAACAAAAGCCCACAGCAGCACGCCACCCAGAAGCGCCATAATCAACCAGAAGACGCGGCCTGCCGCCGGCGACGGTGCACACTCGCTGACCGCCAGCACACCGGGCAGAAACTCATGCAGCTCACGGTCGCTGCGGGCGCGGGAACGCGATGCTGCCGACCCCATGGTCAGGCCCGTTGCCTGCTGGCGAGGAGATCCCCGCCATCGTCACGGGAGCCCGATTGCAAAGCATGAAGTTGCGCATAGCGACCACCCAGCGCCAGCAGTTCACCAGGGGTTCCCTGCTCCACGATGCCACCATCTTCCAACACCAGAATACGATCGGCGGATTCCACCGCACTCAGGCGATGAGCGATAACCAGTACGGTCCGGCCTCTACAGATCTCCGCCATGTTGTCACGCACCAGCCGTTCAGACTGATAGTCCAGGGCACTGGTCGCCTCATCAAGAATCAACACTCTGGAATCGCCGATCAGTGCACGGGCGATCGCGATCCGCTGTCTCTGCCCACCGGACAGCGTCGCTCCGCCCTCTCCGATCTCGGTCTGATAGCCGTAAGGGAGCCGCATGATGAATTCGTGGGCACCGGCCAGTCTGGCGGCCGACACCACCGCGTCCATCGCAGCGCCCGGGTTGGCCAGCGCAATATTGTCACGAATACTGAGATTGAACAGCAGATTGTCCTGCTGCACCACCGCAACCTGGCGCCGCAACCAGGCATGGTCCAGTTGCCGGATATCGATGCCATCGAGCAACACCCTGCCACGTTCGGGCAGGTACAGCCTCTGCAGCAATCTCGCCAGCGTGCTCTTGCCGGAGCCCGAGCTGCCGACGATTCCGACCAACTCGCCCGGTCGGGCACTGAAACCGACGCCGCGAAGCGCCAGCGGCAGATCCGGACGGTATCTGAAATCGACCTGTTCGAAGCACAGCAGACCGTCGGCGGACGCCGAGGGCACAATGCCGGCAAGCCCCTCACCCTCGCCGGGAGTATCGAGTATGTCTGCCAGGCGGCGCAGGGAAATCGAGGTCTGCTGCAAATCCTGCCACAGTTGGACCAGCCTCAGAACCGGCCCGCTGACGCGGGCCGCCAGCATGTTGAAGGCGACCAACTGCCCGACGCTGAGCTCACCATCCATCACCAAACGGGCACCAAACCAGAGTATC
Organism: uncultured Candidatus Competibacteraceae bacterium; assembly: GCA_965371945.1. Classification (GTDB taxonomy): domain Bacteria; phylum Pseudomonadota; class Gammaproteobacteria; order Competibacterales; family JAHEDQ01; genus CBDVAK01. Next base: position 8,038 of record CBDVAK010000010.1, on the reverse strand, counting down.
CCCACGGTGGCAATCCTGCTGACCAGCTGCGCACTCTTGGCCGCCAGGTTGCCGAGGTGGGTGGCCCGAAAGGAGGCGCGCACATAGTCGGTCAACTGCTGTTCCCAGCGCCGCTGCATGAGCGGCTCTACGGCCAGACTCTTGAGTGTATCGACGCCGTTGACGGATTCCACCAGGAAGCCCTGGTTGTCGGCGCCGCGCGCAAACTTCTCCTCGAGTCGTGAACGCAATGCCGGGGTGACCGCCAACGACAGCACCAGGTAGCAGGGAATAGTCGCCGCCACCACCCAGGTCAGGGTCGGGCTGTAAACGTATAGAACGGCCAGGAACAGCAGGGTAAAAGGCAGATCGATGAGCACAGTGAGCAGCGAACCGGTGACCAGTCCGCGAATGGTCTCCAGCTCCCGCACCCTGGCGACGCTGTCACCGGTTCGCCGCGCCCGAAAATAGGCTAGCGGCAGACTCAGCAGATGACGGTACAGGCGCGCCCCCAGCTCGACATCGACGCGATTGGATGTGTGCGCCAGCAGGTAATCCCGCAGGGCACCAAACGCCGCTTCGAATATCACCACCGCCAGCAGACCGACGGCCAGTACATCCAGGGTAGACAACCCCTGGTGAACCAGGACCTTGTCGATGACCACCTGGAAGAACAGCGGGGTGATCAGAGCCAGCAGCTGCACCACCAGGGAGGCGACCAGCACCTCCCCGAATATACGACGATACTTGAGCAAAGCGGACAGAAACCATCGCGGTCCGAATCGATCAGCACCGGCGCGGGAGCAAGGACGAAACAGACACAGATACCCGGACCAGCCTTGTTCGAACGCTTCCCGCTCCAGGAGCAAAGGCTTGGCTTGCCGCGGATCATGAATCAGCAATTGGGTCGCGCCGATGATGCGCAATACCACCACGAAACGCCCATTCCGATGGCGGGCGATCAATGGTTTCGGTGCACGCTGCAGACGCTCCCAGCCCGCGTTCAGGCCCCGGGCCCGCAGTCCGCAATTGCGAGCCGCCCGCAACAGACCGGTACGACGGTGGCGCTGGTCGAGATCGAACCGGTGCTTGATGCTGAAGAGATCGACATCCAGATGATGAAGCCGGCAGATCAGCGCCAGACATTCGAAAGCACCATCGGCTCCCCGTCCTTGGGTTACCATTTGCGGCATCGCTTGCTGGTTCCTGTGTGCGGCAAGCCGCAGCATCCATGCCGCGACCGCCGACGAATTAACAAGAAATATTCATACCAGCTTTGACGAATGTGGCAAACGTGAACACAGTACCGACAACGCTGCCTGACGGGTCACTCTGGTCGCGCTGGCGGCAAACCAGCCGCGAGGCGCTGCGCAATGGTGCTCTGCAACCCGTCGCCACCTCCTGTGTACCGGTGTGGGAAGACGGCATCGAATACCAGATTCGGGTACTGGGAAACCTCGCCACCAAGAAGGCCGCGTCACAACGCCAGGCGAGAACCAGCCGCCAGAGCGGTGTCTTCCGGAACCCCTTCCTGCCTTGGGACGCGCGTTTATTGGTTGGCGCTTTATCGCCGACTCATGTCCTGCTGCTGACGGTCCCGCAAGGCGCCACACACCCACCTCACGACCGCCAACGCCCCAGGTTATCGAGAAGTCTCAACGACTGGCGGAAATTCGCCTCAGCGCTTCATGGCCGAGAAAAACTCGGCATTGGACTTGGTGACCTTGAGCTTGTCGAGCAGAAACTCCATGGCCGCAAGTTCATCCATGGAATGCAGGATCTTGCGCAGGATCCAGATCTTCTGCAAGTCGTCGGCGTTGATCAGCAACTCTTCCCGGCGGGTGCCGGAACGGTTGATATTGATCGCCGGGAATATTCGCTTTTCGTAGATACGCCGGTCCAGGTGTATCTCCATGTTACCGGTACCCTTGAACTCCTCGTAGATGACGTCGTCCATCCGCGAACCGGTTTCGACCAGCGCAGTGGCGACAATGGTGAGACTGCCGCCTTCCTCGATATTGCGGGCCGCACCAAAAAAACGTTTTGGCCGATGCAACGCGTTGGCATCCACGCCACCGGTCAGGACCTTCCCCGATGATGGCACCACGGTGTTGTAGGCGCGCGCCAGGCGGGTGATGGAATCCAGCAGGATCACCACGTCGCGCTTGTGTTCGACCAGCCTCTTGGCCTTTTCGATCACCATCTCGGCGACCTGTACATGACGACTTGCCGGTTCGTCGAAGGTACTGGACACCACTTCGCCGTTGACCGAACGGCGCATCTCGGTGACTTCCTCGGGGCGCTCGTCGATCAGCAGCACGATCAGATAGCACTCCGGGTAATTCACCGAAATACTCTGAGCGATGTTCTGCAGCATGATGGTCTTGCCGGCTTTGGGCGGTGAAACCAGCAAACCTCGCTGTCCCTTGCCGATGGGCGCCACCAGGTCGATGGTGCGCGAGGTGATGTCCTCGGTACTGCCGTTGCCTCGCTCCAGTTTCATCCAGTCGTCAGCGTGCAATGGTGTCAGGTTCTCGAACAACACCTTGTTGCGGGCATTCTCGGTGGGTTCGAAATTGATCTCCGACACCTTGAGCAGGGCGAAGTAGCGCTCGCCCTCCTTGGGTGGTCGAATCTTGCCCGATATCGTGTCACCGGTGCGCAGGCCAAAGCGACGAATCTGGCTTGGCGACACATAGATGTCGTCGGGGCCAGCCAGATAGGAGCTGTCGGCAGCACGCAGAAATCCGAAGCCATCCTGCAGGATCTCCAGCACACCATCGCCGAAGATATCCTCACCCTTCTTGGCCCGCGCCTTGAGAATGGCAAAAATCAGATCCTGCTTTCGGGATCTGGAAAGATTGTCCAGCCCGACAGACTGGGCAACGCTGATCAGTTCTGAAGCCGTGTTTTTCTTAAGTTCAGTCAGATTCATCTATGCAGTTCCGGAGCACCGCTCGTCGCGAAGCCGAACGGCTTCCTCAGGTCACAAGCGGGACAGGTATCCAGGAAGGGAGTTGTGACGCAATAATGCGCTGTGGTCAAGCTAACACGAAGTCACCGCGGCGTCCATAGCCACAGACACCGCGGAACCGATCGACTACAGATTTCCGTCCAGAAAAGAAGTCAGTTGCGATTTCGACAGTGCCCCCACCTTGGTGGCCTCCACCGCACCACCCTTGAACAACATCAGCGTCGGTATGCCGCGTATGCCAAATTTGGGAGGCGTATCCGGATTTTCGTCGATATTGAGCTTGCATACCTTCAGTCGTCCCGAGTATTCATCGATGATTTCATCGAGAATCGGGGCGATCATCTTGCAAGGACCGCACCATTCAGCCCAATAGTCGACCAGTACAGGCTCATCCGAGTTGAGCACCTCATCTTCGAAAGTATCGTCGGTCACGTACAATATTTCGCTGCTCACCTGGGTATCTCCGTGATTCGCCAACCGGCGCGGGAATCGTCTGGGTGCTATGATCTGATATCGGACTACAAGCGTTGGGCAGGCCGAGCCATACCAGTCGCGTTGCGTGTCCGAATGATTATTTGAGCCCAAACGTGCCCTTATTTCAAGCCTGCAAGGATAAACTTGCCGAATGCCCGACAAGCACCTGACTGACACTCGCTTCCGGAGCCTGGATATCTCACCGGCAATTCTTCGTGGACTGGAGGATCTGGAACTCGAGTTCTGCACCCCCATCCAGGCCCTGGCACTACCGCTGGCGCTGGCCGGCAAAGACGTAGCAGGTCAGGCGCAGACCGGCACCGGCAAGACCGCGGCATTCCTGGTCGCCGCGATGAACCACCTGCTGAAGTATTGTGAAGCGACTCCCGCCGACGCCGAGCCGCGCGACCCGCGGGCATTCATACTGGCCCCCACCCGCGAACTGGCCATTCAGATCCATCGCGACGCCGTGGCCATCGGCAAACATACCGGTCTCAGCACCGGACTGGCCTACGGTGGTACCGGCTACGAGACCCAGCGCCGCACGCTCACCGAGGGTGTGGACATCCTGGTCGGCACACCGGGCCGGTTGATCGATTACTACAAACAACGTGTTTACACGCTGCGCAACATCGAGGTGGTGATCCTGGATGAAGCCGACCGCATGTTCGATCTCGGCTTTATCGCTGATCTGCGCTACCTGCTGAGGCGGATGCCGGCGGCCGGACAACGGCTCAACATGTTGTTCTCCGCGACCATGTCACTGCGCGTGCACGAGATGGCCTACGAGCACATGAACGGGCCGCAGGTCGTACAGGTGGAAGCAGAACATATCACCGCCGACAAGGTCGAACAGACGCTATACCATGTGGCCCGGCAGGAAAAAGTTTCGTTGCTGCTGGGGTTGTTGAAGGAGCGGCATACCAGTCGGGTGCTAATTTTCGTCAATACCCGACGGGTTGCCGACCGGCTCGCGGCCCACTTGCAGGGTAACCAGCATCGGGCCGGGGTACTGTCCGGGGATATCCCCCAGAACAAACGACAGCAGTTGCTGGAGCAGTTCAAGAACGGCGAACTGCCGATTCTGGTTGCCACCGATGTTGCCGCCCGCGGCCTGCACATCCCCGAAGTGGGTCACGTGATCAACTTCGACCTGCCGCAGGACGCGGAAGACTATGTACACCGCATCGGGCGCACTGCTCGCGCGGGTGCTGCGGGATCTGCTATCAGTTTTGCCTGCGAAGAGTATGTGTACTCGTTACCCGAAATCGAACAATTCATCGGCATGCCGATCGCCACGCTGCCGATCACGGAGGATCTGCTGGTCGAGCCCGCACCACCCAGGCGCAGACCGCCAGGACAAGAACATAAAGGCAACTCGCGACCGCGAGGCAGACACACTTCCAGAGGCGGACGTCCGGGTGGCTCGAGCGCCGCGGGTGATAGCAAGCCTGCCGACAAGCGACGGCGCCGCAGGCGCGGTCCGAACACCAAGGCCCCCGCCGGATCCTGAATCCAGCTCCGGAAGCCGACTGAGAAAAATTCTCTGTGGAGTCAAAGAACAAGCGAGGACGCGGACATCTGGTGAGAAATGGGGGCTAGCCGCAGCCCTGCACCTTGAACACAGTTCCGGAGTCTGTCAGGGATGAGCTGAACAGGTACCGCTGGTCAAGGTTTCAGGGCACGCAACTGCGCCGGTGTCATGGCCCACACCAGCATGCACGAACCAGGCACCATCGCGCCGGTGCCACGCAGCAGACAGGCGCCGGATTTTTTGAAACCCATGACACGGTTGCTGCGACCGCAGGTCAGCAGGCCCAACAGCCGGCCCAGTGCCGGTTCGTGACCAACCACGGCAACAGCGGCATCGCGCTCCTGGGTCGCAAGCCAGCCGACCACCGCGGGCAGATCAGTGTCTGAGTCCAACGCGGGCAACGCCAGTACCGGTACCTTGCCGTAGCTGGCACGCAGAATATCAGCGCTCTGACGAGCCCGGGTCCGGGTGCTGCAGATGATCCCGTCCAGCCTTTTCTGCAATAACCGCAGCCTCCTGGCACTGTGACCCATTACCCGCCGACCATGATCACTGAGCGGTGGATCGTCACCCACGTCAAGCGCCTCGGCATGACGGATCAGCAACAACTGCATGGCAATACATCCAAATCAGACTCCACACCCACGCGCAGGACCCCGGCGATAGCCGCCAGCCTCATCCCGCCGGGCCACCAATGCACCGGCTGACAGTATACTCGCCACACATCAACTTTCGGCCGAAAACCGGTGTGCCGTGGGTATAGTATGTCGGGGCCTGCTCTTGACAAGCTGCGGCAGCAAGACGAGACTTTAGACGCTGTATAAAGTAGCGTTACCAAAGCCGCGACCCGGGCAGTGTACCGGGGCCTTTGCGCAGCTGCCTGCCCGGTGGCTGTTACAGCCCGTTCGGCCGTAGGGCAATCATTGATTTGTGTACCATCCAGTACCCGAGGAGAGACCGACATGGAACTCAAAGGAAGCAAGACCGAACAAAACCTGAAAGACGCATTCGCCGGTGAATCACAGGCAAACCGTCGCTACCTCTACTTCGCGTCCAAGGCCGATGTAGAAGGCTACAACGACGTCGCCTCGGTATTTCGTTCCACCGCGGAAGGCGAAACCGGCCACGCTCACGGGCACCTCGAATATCTCGAGGAATGTGGCGACCCGGCCACCGGCATGGCTTTCGGCGCCACCGATGACAACCTCAAGACGGCGATCGCCGGCGAAACCCACGAGTACACCGATATGTACCCGGGTATGGCCAGCGGCGCTCGCGACGAAGGCTTCGATGAAATCTCGGACTGGTTCGAGACTCTGGCGAAGGCGGAGCGCTCGCATGCCAACCGTTTTCAAAAGGCCCTGGATTCCCTGGACGCTTAGAAATCCGAGTCTGGCCAGGCGTGACCGATCGGCTGGCGCGGCCGATCGGCATTGTGCACGGCCCGTACTGACCGCGGCATAGCATACCGGGTTCGGGGGACGTCGATACCCTCCCGAACCCGGGCGACCGGCGGCCGCGTACGCGATCCAAAAGCGATGCCGGCGCGCGGAACTGTCGGTGGCACCCGGAGTTACAGAGCATGTCGACCACCACGCAGGGCCCTCGGGAAGGTAACCTGGAAGCCCCGACCCGGCATCCGCTGGACTGGAAGAGCAACGAATTCTGGGATCAGGAGTCACTCTACAAGGAACTCGAGCGAGTCTACGATATCTGCCACGGATGTCGGCGTTGCGTAAGCCTGTGCAACTCTTTTCCAACCCTGTTCGACCTGGTCGACGAATCCAGCACCATGGAAGTGGACGGGGTTGCCCGCGAAGACTATTGGAAGGTCGTCGATCACTGCTACTTGTGCGACTTGTGCTACATGACCAAATGCCCTTACGTACCGCCACACGAATGGAACGTCGATTTCCCTCACCTGATGCTTCGCGCCAAGGCGGTGAGGTATCGCGAACACGGCGCGTCATTCCGGGACCGTGTGCTGTCGGCCACCGACACAGTCGGCAAATTCGCAGGAATCCCGGTGGTGGTCAAGGCAGTCAATGCCAGCAACCGCAAGCCGGCAATGCGCCGGTTGCTGGAAAAGACCTTGCGTATCCATCCCGATGCAGTGGTGCCCGCCTATCATCACAAGACGCTGGCCAGGCGGCTCAAGAACCGCTCGACTAGCACCACCAAGGTACAGGCCGGCAGCAACACGCGCGGCAAGGTGGCCTTGTTCGCGACCTGTTACGGAAACTACAATGAGCCGCAGCTCGGTGAAGACCTGATCGCGGTATTCGAGCACAACGGTATTCCGGTAACGTTGGCGCAGGATACCCGCTGCTGCGGCATGCCGAAGCTCGAATTGGGCGATCTGGATGCCATTGAGAAGGCGCGCGCTCACAACATCCCGCTGCTGGCAAGCCTGGTCGATAGCGGACACGAACTGGTGGCGCCGATACCCTCCTGCGTCCTGATGTTTAAACAGGAACTGCCGCTGATGTTCCCTGACGATCCACAGGTGGCCAAGGTCCGTGACGCATTCTACGACCCCTTCGAATACCTCATGCTGCGGCACAAGGATGGTCAGCTGCACACCGATTTCAGCACCGGTCTCGGTACCGTTGCCTACCATGCGCCCTGCCATCTGCGGGTTCAGAACATCGGCTTGAAGACCCGCGACCTGCTGCAGTTGATTCCCGATACCAAGGTACAGACCATCGAACGTTGTTCCGGTCATGACGGTACCTACGCCGTCAAGAGCGAGTTCCATGAAATGTCGATGAAAATTGCCAGGCCGGTGGTCAAACGGGTGGAGAAAATCCAGGCGGATCACTTCGGCAGCGACTGCCCGATGGCCGGCCATCAGATCGAAAACGGGCTGGGTGACCGCCGGCCCCCGGAGCACCCTCTTGCGCTGCTGCGCCGGGCCTACGGTATCTAGGGAAACTCCTGTCTATTCATGAATTTGCATCCTGTGCCCGAAACTTTTCAACAACCCGGGGCGGTCGTGACGTGGGTGTGGGTGGCGCCTTGTGGGACCGTCAGCGGCAGGGAAGCCGCTGTCGAGCTTACAGGGATGTATTCACAGC
>CBDVAK010000009.1:0-26398 GCA_965371945.1 uncultured Candidatus Competibacteraceae bacterium | reverse complement strand
GGTGTGAAAGGCTATACTAGTACCTCATTCCGCCTAATATTGCATTGTCAGCGAGCCCAGAAGGGAGCCCCGCCAACACGCCAATGCGGCGTTACAGCCCTTGGCAATAGAGTCACTATTGCCCGCGGGCCGTGCCTTGGCGTGTTGGCGGGGCTCTGAGCAGGCGATATTAGGTGGAGCGAGGTACTAACGCACCGCATTTGACGAGCATTCCCTCGAGAGGGTCCGGCCTTGGCCAACACAGTCCCAAACACCGCTACCAGCGTCTCCGATGTCGATGTTGGCAGTTTTCAAAAGCTGATCCTGGCACTTCAAGGCTACTGGTCAGAGCAAGGCTGCAGCATCCTACAGCCATTCGACATGGAGGTGGGTGCTGGCACCAATCATCCTGCCACTACACTCCGCGCGCTGGGCCCGGAGCCCTGGCGTGCGGCCTACGTTCAACCTTCGCGCCGCCCTACCGACGGTCGTTACGGTGACAACCCCAACCGCTTGCAGCATTACTACCAGTTTCAGGTAATTCTCAAGCCTTCGCCGCTGGCAATCCAGGACCTCTACCTCGGCTCCCTGCAAGCTCTGGGTATCGACCCTTTGATTCACGACATACGCTTTGTCGAGGACAATTGGGAATCCCCCACCCTCGGTGCCTGGGGCCTCGGTTGGGAAGTCTGGCTCAACGGCATGGAGATCACCCAGTTTACCTATTTCCAACAGGTCGGCGGTTTGGATTGCAGACCGGTCAGTGGTGAAATCGCCTACGGCCTCGAGCGCATTGCCATGTATCTTCAGGGCGTCGAGAGCATTTACGATCTATGCTGGTCCGAAGGTCCGGCGGGCACTCTTCTTTATGGTGATATCTTCCATCAAAATGAAGTCGAGATGTCACGGTATAACTTCGAATGCGCCGACTCCGAGATGCTGTTCAGATGGTTCGAAGACTGTGAAAAGGAATGCCAGCGGCTGATCGCCGACCAGCTCCCGATCCCGGCCTATGAGTTCGCGCTCAAAGCCTCCCACACTTTTAATCTGCTCGACGCCCGCAGCGCCGTATCGGTAACGGAACGCCAGCGATACTTGTTGCGGGTCCGCTCACTGACCCGCGAGATTGCGCTGGCCTATGTGCAGTCACGTGAACGCCTGGGATTCCCCCTATGCAAGCCAGGAGAGACGAATCATGGCTGAGACGCGGAGCCTGCTGGTCGAACTCGGCACCGAGGAACTCCCGCCGCTGGCGCTCGAAGCCCTGTCCAAGGGGTTCCAGGATTCCCTAACAGAGGCCCTCGACAAAGCCGGACTGTCACCCGCTGCCAGCCAGCGATTCGCCACCCCGCGGAGAATCGCTGTCCTGTTCGACGAGGTGATGATGAGCCAGGAGGATCGCGTGATCGAGCGCCGCGGCCCCGCCCTGGCGGCCGCTTACGACGATCAAGGTGAACCCACAGCCGCCGCAAAGGGCTTCGCGCGCTCCTGTGCAGTCACGGTCGAAGCCCTCGAGACCCTGTCCACCGACAGAGGAGAATGGCTGCTGCACCGGCACCGCGCGCCGGGTGCCAAAGCGGCGGAGCTGATTCCCGGTTTACTACAAGGGGTACTGGCCAAACTACCGATACCCAAACGCATGCGCTGGGGAGATGGCGATGACGAGTTTATCCGCCCCCTGCATTGGCTGGTAATACTTCTGGGCAGCGAAGTTGTACCAGCAACCATCATGGGGATCGAATCGGGACGCTACACCCGGGGACACCGCTTTCACCATCCGGCTCCCATCTACCTCGCTGATCCGACCACTTACGCGTCTCTGCTGGAGACCGAAGGACACGTGCTAGCCGACCACGACAGCCGTCGACGGGCGATTCGCGGCCAGGTCCAGGAAGCTGCCCATCAGGTCGGTGGGGGCGCGCTCCTCGATGGTCCCTTGCTGGATGAAGTCACTGCCCTGGTGGAATGGCCGGTGGCCATGACCGGCGCTTTCGATGAACGGTTCCTGGAGGTTCCCCATGAGGCGCTGATCTCGTCCATGCAAGATCACCAGAAGTACTTCCCGGTGGTGGATCAGGCTGGCAAGTTGCTGCCACACTTCGTGACCGTGGCCAACCTGGAAAGCCGCGATCCCACACAAGTGGTCCTGGGCAATCAGCGCGTACTCAGGGCACGGCTGGCCGATGCCGAGTTTTTTTGGCAGCAGGACTGCAAGATTCGACTCAGCCATCGTCGCCCAAGATTGTCCACCATGATGTTCGAACACAAACTGGGTAGTCTCGCCGACAAAACCGATCGGGTGGTGGCCCTGGTGGGGGCGATCGCAGCGCTGACCGACAAACCAGAGCTATCATGCCAACGCGCTGCCGAACTGTGTAAGTGTGATTTGCTCACGATGATGGTCTACGAGTTTCCGGAACTGCAGGGCATCATGGGCCGGCACTACGCGCTCCACGACGGCGAATCCGCCGCTGTCGCGCTGGCCATCTCTGAGCACTATCTACCGCGCTTTGCGGGTGACGTGCTGCCGAGCAGCGACGACGGCCGCCTCCTCGCGCTGGCCGACCGGCTCGACACGCTGGTCGGTATTTTCTCGATTGGCAGACACCCTACCGGCGCAAGCGACCCCTTCGCGTTGCGCAGATCCGCCCTGGCGGTCCTGCGCATCCTGATCGATACGCCACCAGACTTATCCTTGCGCCACCTGCTCGATACAGCGGCGGCGGGGTTCCCCAAACATATCCAGGCCCAGCAGACCGTGTCGAAGCTGCATGATTTCATTGTCGAGCGACTGCGCGCCAATGCCCTCGAGCAGGGCTTCCACGCCGATGAATTCGATGCCGTTCTGGCGCGTGAGCCAGTCGCACCGCGGGATTTCGCTGGTCGCCTGAAGGCGGTTGCGGAGTTCCGCAAACTGCCTCAGGCGGCCAGCCTGGAGATCGCCAACAAGCGGATTCGCAACATACTCCGCCGTAGTGACGAAACTATCCCGGAAGAGATCGACGAAGCGCTGCTGATCGAGGCACCGGAACAGGAACTGGCGGCGTCCGTCGCGCGCATGGCGGCCCAGGTTCAGCCGCTGATCGAATCTGGAAACTATCAGGAAGCGCTGACCAGACTGGCGGCTCTGGGCCCCGCCGTTGACGGCTTTTTCGACCACGTCCTGGTCATGGCCGAAGATCCGCAGCTGCGGGCGAATCGTCTGGCGATTCTTCAACAACTCGAGACCCTGTTTCTTTGGGTTGCGGATTTCTCGCGCCTGCAACGCCGGTCGTGACCAGGCGATGTTTCACGTGAAACATCGCCCGCCGAATCCTGACCTGCTACGGTAGCGCTCATGAGACTGATCATTCTCGATCGCGACGGCGTCATCAATCACGATTCTGACCAGTACATCAAGTCACTGTCCCAATGGCGACCGCTACCAGGCAGCATCGAAGCAATCGCCCGTCTTTCCCAGGCCGAATTCCGCGTCACCGTAGCCACCAATCAATCGGGGCTGGAACGCGGCCTGTTCGATCTGCAGTCACTGCACGAAATTCACGCCCACATGAATACGCTGGTCAACCAGGCTGGCGGTCATATCGACGCCATTCTTTTTTGCCCATACCAAAACGACCGCCATGCCTGTCGCAAACCCAATCCCGGGATGTATCTGGAGATTGCGGACCGCCTGGGCATTCCGCTCGAGGAGGTCCCGGTGGTGGGGGATTCGTACCGGGACGTACTGGCCGCATATGCTTGCGGTGCCAGCCCCATACTGGTGCGCACCGGCAAGGGTCAGAGAACTCTACTGGAACACCCTCACCTCATTGAAAAAATACCCGTTCTCGATGATCTGGCCAGCGCCGTCGACCATATCCTGGCCAAAGACGAAACATGAACCCAATCGTCCTCACCCCGTTCGCCGGGCGGTTCCGCAACCCCGTCCAGTCGGCAACCACCTGTTTTCAACAACCCGGGAGTAGGGTATGAACTCCAAGCTCGTACCCTATCTGCGCTCAGCGTTGTTTTTCCTCGGCATGGTCGCGGTCACTGTGGTATGGCCACCCTTGGTGGTCCTGGCCAGGGTGATCCCGTACCGGCAACGCTACACGCTCGCCATCCAGTGGTCTCGTTTCGTCATCTGGTGGTTAAAAGTAACCTGTGGCGTCCGCTACGAAATCATCGGCGAGCACAACATCCCGGACCAGCCAACAGTGGTGATGTGCAAGCACCAGTCCACCTGGGAGACCATTTTCCTGACCCTTGTGTTCCGGCCTCAGGTCTGGGTCTTGAAAAGAGAGATCCTGCGGTTTCCGTTCTTCGGTTGGGGCATAGGATCGCTCAAACCGATTGCAATCGACCGGGGCTCCCGTCGCGAATCCATGCAGCAGGTGCTGCAACAAGGTAGCGAACGACTACGGGAAGGCTGTTTCGTCATCATATTCCCGGAAGGTACGCGGGTTCCTCCGGGCCAGCGACGGCGCTACGGATCGGGCGGTGCCATACTAGCCAAACAGGCTGGCTGTGCGATCATACCGGTGGCACACAACGCGGGCTGCTTCTGGCCCAAGAAAGGTTTTCTCAAACACCCTGGAACCGTGCAGGTCGTGATCGGTGAACCCTTCGACACCGCGAATCTGAGCAGCGATCAAATCAGGCACCAGACTGAAGACTGGATCGAGAACACTATGGCCTCGTTGGACCAGCCAAACTGCTGACTGCCACTCTGTTCAGACGCCCGGGCGCACATTCAGCATTCGGGTCAGCAGCAACGCCACGAACGATCACAGTAAGTGCTCAATAAGCCGGGGCAGTGTGGGTGTGCGTACCGCCTCCGGGACACGCTGTGAATACATCCCTGTATGCTCGACAGCGGCTTGCCGCGCTACGCAATCCTGCTTCGCTTGCAAGACCGGGGTTTGCCATCCCTGGCCAACCCGCTCGGCGGCATGCGCCTCACCCCTGCCGCTGACGGTCCCGCAAGGCGCTACCCACACCCGCCTCACGACCGCCAATGCCCTCGGTTATCGAGAAGCTTCCGATCACACAGGGTGACAGGGCTAGACATCGATATTGGTGGCGGCCAGCGCATTCCTTTCGATGAATTCGCGACGCGGTTCCACATGATCACCCATCAGTGTGGTAAAGATCTCGTCTGACGCCACCGCATCCTCGATCCGGACCTGCAGCAGTCTCCTGCTCTCAGGGTTCATCGTAGTATCCCAGAGCTGATCCGGGTTCATCTCTCCAAGCCCCTTATAGCGCTGTATGCTCTGCCCCCGCCGCGCTTCCCTGAACAACCATTCCATGACTGCCCGAAAGCTCCCGACTGGCTGGCTGCGCTCGCCACGCTGAACCCAGGCACCCTCGCCGATCAGATCCCCGAGCTTTTCACCCAGTGTCCTCATCGCTGTGTATTCAGCCGAATCGAAGAATTCCGGCCGCAGACGAATCTCCCGCGGCATACCATGGCGGAAAATCTGCACTACCGCCTCCGGTCGGCCACCATCCTTCGCTTCCAGCTGACCCTGGTAGCGCACGCTTGCATCGCGCGTGTTCAGACTCTCACACAACCCCGCCAACCATTCTTCAGTTAGTTTTCTTTTATCATCAACATCCTGACTGACATCTTCTGCATAGATCAGCTGTTCAAGCAGGACGGCATCATAGCGTTGTGAAAGACGCGCCACGGTCGCCATCACGGCTGAATATTCACGGGCAAGCTGTTCCAGGGCAATCCCCGCGATTGCAGGTGCCTCCGGACTCACGTGCAGCGCTGCATTGTCAATTGCCTGCTGCAGCAGATGGGCATCCAGCTCACTGTCGTCCTTGAGATACTGCTCCTGCTTGCCCTTCTTGATCTTGTATAATGGTGGTTGGCCGATATAGATATGGCCCCTTTCCACCAGCTCCCGCATCTCCCGAAAGAAAAAGGTCAGCAGCAGGGTGCGGATGTGCGCCCCGTCCACATCCGCGTCGGTCATGATGATAATTCTGTGGTAGCGCAGTTTGTCCGCATCGAACTCTTCGCGCCCGATACCACACCCCAATGCCGTGATCAGGGTGCCAACCTCAGCAGAGGACAGCATCTTGTCGAACCGCGCTTTCTCCACGTTGAGGATCTTGCCCTTCAAGGGCAGCACCGCCTGGCTGCGCCTATCCCGACCCTGTTTGGCAGAGCCGCCGGCCGAATCGCCCTCGACCAGGAACAATTCGGAAAGCGCAGGATCCTTTTCCTGGCAGTCAGCCAGCTTTCCCGGCAGCCCGGCGATATCCAGAGCACCCTTGCGGCGGGTCATTTCGCGCGCTTTGCGGGCAGCCTCGCGAGCCCGTGCCGCCTCCACTATCTTGTCAGTGATGGCGCGCGCCTCTGACGGTCGCTCGAGCAGGAAGTCATTGAAATGCTGGGCCAGGCAGGATTCCACGACGCCCTTGATCTCGGAGGAAACCAACTTGTCCTTGGTCTGCGCGGAAAACTTGGGGTCCGGCATCTTCACCGACAGCACGGCGGTCAGCCCTTCGCGTGCATCGTCACCGGTGGTGCTGACCTTGGCCCTTTTCAGCAAGCCCTCACGTTCCATGTACTGGTTGAGGGTGCGGGTCAGGGCACTGCGCATACCGGCCAGATGTGTGCCCCCATCCCGCTGCGGTATATTGTTGGTAAAACAGAAGATATTTTCCTGGTAGGAATCGTTCCACTGCATCGCAACTTCGACTTCCACCTCGCCACGCTCGGCTATGAAGTAAACGACACTGTCATGAAGCGGGGTCTTGTTGCGGTTGAGATGACTGACAAAGGCGCTGATGCCACCCTTGTATTCGAACACGTCGCCGCGCTCGCTGCTCTCTTCGCTGAGCGCAATACGCACACCGGAGTTCAGAAACGACAGTTCGCGCAAGCGCGCGGACAACACATCGTAGTGAAACGAGACATCGCTGAAGACCTTCTTGCTGGGCATAAACCGGATTTCAGTCCCGGTGCGCCCGCTAGGCCCGATTGCCGCCATGTCGGCTACCGGCTCACCGTCGATATAGTCTTGCCGGAACACCTGCCCCTGACGATAAACAGTCAGCCGCAGCGACTCAGACAGAGCATTGACAACAGACACTCCAACGCCGTGCAACCCGCCAGACACCTTATACGCGTTCTGATTAAACTTTCCGCCCGCGTGCAACACCGTCATGATCACTTCGGCTGCCGAGCGTCCCTCCTCGAGGTGTTCGTCGACCGGTATTCCGCGTCCGTTGTCGCTGACCGATATGCTGCCGTCTCCATGCAGCATCACCTGAACCTCGGTGCAGTATCCCGCTAACGCCTCATCGATGGAGTTGTCGACCACTTCAAACACCAGGTGATGCAAGCCACTGCCATCATCGGTATCCCCAATATACATCCCCGGACGCTTGCGTACCGCGTCAAGACCGCGCAGGACCTTGATATCGGAGGATTCATAAGCAGACTGTTGCGACATACAGTGGTTCCGCGCAGGCAAGAAGACAGACCAGTATAGCACCCGCCAACGCCGTGCTACGAATACCGATCCAGGTCGAGCACCACCGCATCGGACCAGGCCCCGGCCGCCAGAATCGTCCGTGATTCGATGGCAGTCACAAACAACTGGGCAGGCACGCTGGCCAGTTCGCCCAGCAGCGCTTGACGATTGGCGGTGTCCAGTTCGGCCGGCAAATCGTCCATGAGCAAAAGGCAACGGCGGCCCTTGCGATCCTGAAAACACCGTGCTTGCGCCATCATCAACGCAGCCACCAGGAGTTTGTGCTGTCCTCTGGACAGCTGAGCGACACTCTCGCTGCCTTTTTCGAACTGCACCACGAAATCCGCCCGATGTGGACCCTGGCGGGTAAAGCCCAGGCGCCGGTCGCCATCCAGCTCACGGTTCAATACGCCAGCAAACTGCTGCCCCCTGGCCCATCCTCGCCGGTAATCCAAGCCCAGCAACGAACGACCAATCAGCCTCTCCGTGACCGGCGCAAGTGTTGCTTCGAGCATCCCGAGGTAGGCGGCACGAGCCCGATCGATCCCTTCGGCACCAGCTACCAGCTCGGCATCCCATGCCACCACCTCGGCGCTGGACGCACGCTGTCGCAACCCGGCGTTGCGATGCCGCAACGCTCGGCGGTAGCGCTTCCAGTGCGGCAGAAAGCTTTCGCTATGATGAAACACACCCCAGTCGAGAAAACGCCGCCTGTGCCGTGGCCCCGCGTCCAGCAGACGATGACTGTCCGGGGTCAACAGTAGCAACGGCAACAGCTCTGCCAGTTCAGCCAGGCTGCGGGCCGGGCGTCCACCGATACGGGCTCTGAACTGCCGCTGACCGCGCTCGACGCCCACCACCGGCGCATGGCCGCCACCACCGGACAGCCTCGCCACCACCCGAAACGCGGCGCACCCCCTGCGGATCAGAGTGCGCGAATTGGCTGCCCGAAACGAGCGCCCGCGTGACAGAAAATAGATGGCTTCCAGTACGCTTGTCTTGCCGGAGCCATTGGCGCCCATAACCAGGTTCAGGTGCGAACCCGGCGCTACCACCAAGTGTTCAAGGTTCCTGAAATTGCTGATCTCCACAGCGCTCAGCCCGCCGTCATCCCCACTCAAGGCCACCAGACCCCGGCAACCCTCACAGGCGCATCGGCATAACGACGTAGCGACAGTGGTCACTGTCCACGGCTCTCAGCAAACAACTGCTGTTGGCATCGAACAGGAACATCCTCACCTGTTCTCCAGGTATGGCTGCCAACGCGTCCAGCAGGTAGTTGACATTGAATCCCACCTCCAGTTCGCTGCCCTGATAGTCAACCTCCAGCTGCTCTTCGGCCTCCTCATTCTCGGGGTTGTGGGTCAGCAACTCCAGACTGCCAACGCCGGTGCGCAACCTTACCCCCCGGTATTTTTCGTTGGACAGGATCGCGGTCCGGGTCAGTGCCTGGCGAAGCAACTGCCGATCAACGATCAGCGGGTCACTGGCTTCGGTGGGAATCACCCGATGGTAGTCCGGAAAGCGGCCATCGATGAGTCTCGTCGTCAAGCGAATATTGGGATTCGCGACCCTTAGATGATTGCTGCCTACCTGAACCCGCAACAGTTGATCGTCGTTGCCGAGCAGACGCAACAGTTCCTGTACCCCCTTGCGTGGAATGATCGCCTTGCCAGCCCCGGTATCCTCAGGAAGCACCGAGGCTTCACACAGAGCCAGACGATGACCGTCGGTGGCTACCGTGGTGATGCGGCTGCCGTCGGTCTCCAGAAACAGTCCGTTGAGATAGTAACGCACGTCCTGTTGAGCCATTGCGAAATGGGTTCCCTCGAGCAGCGCGCGCAACTGACCCTGGCCCATTTCAAATTCGCTGTCGAAGTCGATCTCCTCAAGTTGCGGAAACTCCTCAGCGGGCAATGTTGCCAAAGTAAATCGTCCCCGCCCACAGCGTATCACGGCACGTTCACCATCCACCGCAAGATCGACCACCGCCCCTTCCGGCAGGCTGCGCACGATGTCCAGCAGCTTCCGGGCTGGCAACGTCACCCGACCCGGCTGTTGCACGGTGAGCGATTGTCTGGCCACCAGTTCCACTTCCATGTCGGTAGCGCTGATGGTCAGGGAATCCTGCTCCGCTTCCAGCAACAAGTGCCCCAGTATCACCAGCGTTTGTCGGCGCTCCACCACTCCGATCACCAACTGCAGAGGTATCAGCAGTTGCTCTCTGGGAACCTGCAATCGCATGTTTGTCCTCCGTCCTCTTCAATTGATATTTCTACGAAATATAATTCGTTATTATTATTAGTACCCGCCAAGGCTGTGGACAAGACGATCAGGAGTTCTTTTTTCTTTTTCTAATCAAAAATATAAGAGCTGAGGCACAGACTGGAACAACTGTTGGCAAGCTTGTTCCTGCCTGTTGGCAGCCTGTGGACAGATGAGGGGGTTATCCACAGGCTCCAAACTGTCCTCATGTTATCCACATCAGTTGCACAGGATCCGCAGCAACTGGACATAGTCATCCTTCAGCCTCGCATCATCCGCGCGTAGCTGCCCGACTCTTCGTACCGCGTGGATGACGGTGGTGTGATCTCGTCCTCCGAATGCCTTGCCGATTTCAGGTAGCGAATGCGTGGTCAGTTCCTTGGTAAGCGCCATGGCGATCTGTCGGGGCCGGGTGATCGAGCGATTGCGTTTTTCTGAGTGAAGATCCTTGACGCGCAAATTGTAGAAGTCCGCCACCGTTTTCTGAATGTTCTCGATGGTGACCAGCTTGTCCTGGACAGCGAGCAGATCATGCAGGGCTTCGTGTACGAAATCCACGGTCAGCGGGCGTCCGGTGAGCTGGACACTCGCCATGACCCGGCGCAAGGCGCCCTCCAGTTCCCGCACGTTGGAACGAATACCGCGGGCGATGAAGAACGCCACTTCGTCAGGAATGGTGGTCTGAAACAGGTACTGGGCCTTGCTCATCAGAATCGCTACTCGGGTTTCCAACTCAGGAGGGTCGACGGCGACAGTCAGGCCCCAGCCGAATCGAGATTTGAGGCGGTCCTCCAAACCATCCACCTCCCTGGGATAGCGGTCACAACTGAGGATAATCTGCTGGCCACCCTCGAGCAATGCATTGAAGGTATGGAAGAACTCTTCCTGGGAGTGCTCCTTGCCGGCGAAGAACTGGATGTCATCGATCAGCAGGGCATCCAGTGACCGGTAGTGGCGCTTGAACTCGTTGATGGCGCCGTGTTGGAGCGCACGAACCATGTCCCCGATGAATCGTTCGGAATGCAGGTAGACGACCCGGCTGTTGGGATGGTAATCGAGAAGCAGATTCCCGAGTGCGTGCATCAGGTGCGTTTTACCGAGCCCGGTGTCACCATAAATGAACAGAGGGTTGTAGGTCTTGCCAGGATTTTGCGCCACCTGTTTGGCTGCCGCCGAAGCCAACTGGTTGGATTTTCCCTCTACGAAGGCCTCGAAGGTATACTCGGCGCGCAGATTGCCCCGGTCGCCGGAATTGCCGTTTCCAGGGGCCCGGTTGGCAACTTCGCCGGGTCCCGGTGTATTCATCGAGCCGAGGCCTCCACCGATCTCAAGAACGACATCGAATTGATCGAGACCAGGCAACTGCCTAATAATTTTACGGATTCTATCTAGATGTTGATCGCGAACCTGGTCAAGAACGAATCGATTGGGCGCCAATAGGCGAACCCTGCCATCCTCCTGCATTGCTTGCAGGGGCCTTATCCAGGTACTGAGTTGCTGTTCCGATAACTCGTGCTCGAGACGCCCCATGCAGGATTTCCACACCGTGTCTCGCACGCAGGGCACCTCGGATCTCAATCTTCGGGTAGTCAGCTATTATAGAGTCTATCCTGAGCTGCACCCGCTTAGCCACAGATTCAGTATTATCTCCAGTCCTTGACACGGACAGGGTCCGGTCAGTACATTTCGCCGTTTCTCAAGGGCCGCAGACTGGCCCCGGTGTCATCAGGAAGCGGTTATGAAGCGCACATTTCAACCCAGCAATATTCGTCGCAAGCGTACCCACGGTTTTCGTGCCCGTATGGCCACCCGGGGCGGCCGCGCGGTTTTGGCCTGCCGGCGACGCAAGGGGCGCGCGCGTTTAAGCGCCTGATCGGTTTTGTTGCCACGCGATTTTCCGCGTAGCGCCAGGTTGCTCGGTGGCCGTGACTACGATCGGGTCTTTGCTGCTCCGAAAAGGCTCCGGGATCGCTGTTTCACGGTGTTGTACCGGCGACGCCCGACTCGCGAACGTGCCCGTCTCGGGCTGGCAGTGTCGCGTAAGGTCGATCGCCGAGCGGTAGTCAGAAACCGGATCAAACGATTGGTACGCGAGAGTTTCCGAATACACCAGGCGCAGCTTGCAGGGATAGATGCGGTAGTGATTGCAAAACCCGGTAGTGGCCGTTGCGGCAACGTCGAACTGACCCGCGTACTGGCGCGTCACTGGCAAAATATCGCTCCCCAGGACCTGGCGCGCTGACCACCAACGTACCAGCCATGATCGTCCCAACCACTCGGAATTTGGCATCCTGATGGACAACCAGAGAATGTTTCTGGGCATCGCCCTGTTGTTCGTGTTGTTCCTGATCTGGCAAGCCTGGATCGAGGAACAGAACGCAGCGCTGACAGCCCCGACAGCGCAGTCCCTCACTGATGATCGACAGGGCGCGGTACCCGCCGCACCTGCTTTTGCACCGGCGGCGGACGTACCGGTACCGTCAGCGCCTGCGCAAACGCAAGAGGCGCCGCCCGCGGCTGCCGGTACCCGAATCACCGTCGTGACTGACCAGTTCGAAGCGGTGGTCAGCACGGTGGGCGGTGACCTCAGCGTCGTGAGGTTGCGCCAGTATCCAGTGTCCATCGACCAACCGGAGGTGGCTTTCACCCTGCTGGACGACAGCCCGGATAAGTACTTCGTGGCCCAATCGGGTCTGGTCAGCGCCGACGTCGATGTGACACTGCCGGATCACTATGCTGAGTTTCAAACCCCCAAGACCGAATATCGTCTGGTCGAGGGTCAGGATAGCCTGGAGGTACCCCTGAGCTGGCAACAGGACGGAGTCAAGGTTGCCAAGACCTACACTTTTTACCGCGACAGTTTTGTCGTCGACCTCAAACATCGCGTGGACAATGGCACCGACAACGACTGGTCAGGCAGCCAGTATCAGCAGTTGCAGCGGGTACTGCCGCCGGAGAAGAGTGGCAATGAGCAATTTGCGCGCACCTATACCGGCGGGGTGATCTCCAGTCCTGAGAAGCGCTATGAGAAAGTCTCTTTCGACGACATGGTTGAGGAGCCTTTGCAGCGCGACATCCAGGATGGCTGGGTGGCGATGATCCAGCACTATTTCGTCGCTGCCTGGGTACCGCCCCAGGGCCAGGTCGATCGCTATTTCGCGCGCCAGGTGGGCGCAAGCGATCGCTATGTAATCGGCATGACCGGGCCGTTGGCAACCGTGTCGGCGGGCGGCAGCACCGAATACGGCAGCCGGTTGTACGTAGGACCCAAGATTCCGGATCGCCTCGAGGCACTGGCCCCGGGTCTGGAATTGACGGTTGACTACGGCTGGTTGACGGTGATTGCCCAACCATTGTTCTGGTTGCTCGACAAGATCCACGGGCTGGTTGGCAACTGGGGTTGGTCAATCATCATCCTGACCATGCTGATCAAGGGGGTGTTCTTCAAGCTCTCCGAGACCAGCTACCGGTCCATGGCCAATATGCGCAAGCTGCAGCCGCGGATGAAGACGATTCGCGAGCGCTATGCCGGCGACAAGCAGAAAGTCAACCAGGCGATGATGGATCTCTACAAGAAAGAGAAGATCAATCCCATGGGTGGCTGTCTGCCGATCGTGGTGCAGATTCCTGTTTTTATCGCCCTGTACTGGATGCTGCTCGAGAGCGTACAACTCCGGCAGGCACCGTTCATGCTGTGGATACATGATCTCTCGGCCCAGGATCCCTACTATGTGTTGCCAGTCCTGATGGGGATCAGCATGTTCATACAACAGCGTCTCAACCCGGCGCCACCGGACCCCATTCAGGCCAAGGTGATGATGGCGCTGCCACTGGTCTTCACCGTGTTCTTTTTATGGTTTCCGTCCGGGCTGGTGCTCTACTGGCTTACCAACAATATCCTCTCCATCGCCCAGCAATGGGTGATCACCAAACGGGTGGAGGCAGGAGAGGACTAGACCCCATTTCTCATCAATATGCGTGAGGATCCGCAGGGGTGAGCAGCATTGCTGCGAACGCCCGGACAGGGATGTCCGGGCTGGTGTCTGACTTGGATACCATCGTTGCGGTGGCCACGCCGCGCGGACGCGGCGGCGTCGGTATCGTGCGTGTCTCCGGCGCTATCGTCACCGATCTCGCCACCGCGGTGCTCGGTGCACTACCGGAACCCAGGCGGGCCCGCTATACACGATTTCTGGCCAGCGACGGCGAAACCCTGGACCAGGGTCTGGCGCTGTATTTTCCCGCTCCCGGTTCCTATACCGGTGAAGACGTGCTCGAACTGCAGGGGCATGGTGGGCCGGTGGTTATGGATCTGCTGGTGGAGCGCTTGCTGGGACTGGGCGCTCGTGCTGCGCGACCAGGTGAATTTACGCAGCGGGCCTATCTGAACGGGCGTATGGACCTGGCCCAGGCCGAAGCGGTGGCGGATCTGATCGACAGCGCCACCGAGCAGGCGGCGCGGGCCGCTGTTCATTCCCTGCAGGGTGAGTTCTCGGCACGGATCGATGCTCTGGTGGAGGGCCTGATCGGTTTGCGCACCCATGTCGAGGCGGCGATCGACTTCCCGGAAGAGGAGATCGATTTTCTTGAAGATGGCGGTATCGTCGCCGAGCTCGCAAACCTGCGTGGTGTGCTGGACGAGGTGATGGCAGGAGCCCGCCAGGGGCAGCTGCTTCGTGACGGCGCCGTCATCGTCATCGCGGGCCGACCCAACGTTGGCAAATCCAGCCTCATGAACGCACTTTCGGGGTGTGATTCGGCAATTGTCACCGACATACCGGGGACCACCCGGGATCTGGTGCGCGCGCAAATCGATATCGACGGCATGCCAGTCAACATGATCGATACGGCTGGTTTGAGAGACAGCACGGATCCAGTGGAAATGGAAGGGATACGCAGGGCCCGGAAGGCGATCGACAACGCTGATCTGGTGTTGATGGTGGTTGACGATCGTGACGGGCCAGATTCCCGGGAGCGGGCATTGCTGGACGATCCGATCGCGGGTACGCGCAGCCTGCTGGTCAGAAACAAGACGGATCTCACGGTCGCGGCTGGCGATGCGCCCGCAGCATACGGTGGACTCAGGATTTCCGCCCTCACCGGCGAGGGAATCGGGGAGTTGAGGGAGCGACTCAAGGCCGCGATGGGCTTCGAGGCCACCGCTGAGGGGGCCTTCATGGCCCGCAGGCGTCACCTTGAAGCCTTGGCCGTAGCGGCCGAGAGCCTGCGCCGTGGCGACCGGCAATTGCGGGTCGCCCGAGCCGGTGAGTTGTTGGCGGAAGAACTGCGTGCGGCCCAGCAGGCACTGGCTGGAATCACCGGAGAATTCAGCAACGAGGACCTGCTGGGGCGGATATTCTCCTCGTTCTGTATCGGCAAGTAGGGTGATTCATGGCGAAGAGCCAGCCGGTTGAAGCCACCTATTTTCCGGTCAGCATGAAACGTCGGCCCTGGTACGCCAGTACCACGCCACCGGGCTCGATACTTTTGACTACCGGCCCCTCGCTGAGTTGCTGGCCCTCGGTATAGCGTTGATCATTGATAAACACGAAACGCCCTGAAGGTTGGTCGCTGTAGACGTGAACGCTGAGCGTCATTGGCCTCACGCTACGACGAAAGCTGGCCGGCAGGTTGTCAAACAAGGGTGGCAAAGGTTGGCCCGGGGTCAGCGAGAAACCTGCGTCCTCCGCCACCCGGTCGCCGGATCCTGTCCGTCGGGAAACGGTGTCGGGCATTACTGCACTGGGCTGTACCAGCGTAGCCTGATCTCCGGGCGGGCTGGTGGGCGGGAGGAGTGGTGGTGGTGGCTGGTGGATTGCCAGCGGCTTTGGTGGCGGTGGTGCCACCGCGGCGATGGCAGCTGTTTCGACCGGTGGCGGGCTGGTGTCGGTGCGGCTCTCTGCTGGCACGGCGGTGGCCATTGGTACGGGCGCCGAGGCGCGCTTGTCCCCGCCGTCCACAGGGGCCGCCGCTGGCGGCCCGTCACCATTGCGCCACGCGACATAGAGGCCACCGAGCAACAGCGCGTTGATTAACAGCCCGGCAGCCACCAGCAACGGCCAGCGATTGCTGCTCCTGCGCAGAGTTGCGGTTCCCGGCGCGTGTTCGAGCCCCGGAATCGTGCCCAGGCGGCGCTCACGCTCGGCCTTGCGCAGCGCGTCGAGTATGTAGGACATATCAGCCGGTCACCGCATCATTGCTCGACAGCGTGGGGCTGTTGGGGGTGGAGGGCGGTTGGTCGAGATAGAGCATGGTGCGCGGGCCGACGACACCATCGGCGACCAGGCCATGGTGGGCCTGAAAGCGTCGCACCCGTACCCCCAGCTCTGCATCGAAGCGATCGGATGCGGTGTTTGCGTCGATGCTGATCCCTTCGGCAAGATCAAGCTGCTGCCTGAGCCAGCGTACCGGGTCGCCGCGACCACCCTGCAGTATCAACGCAGTGTCGACCGGAGAGCGCCACAACACGGTGACCTGACCATTCCACAAGGCACGCAACTGTGCGACCGCCACTGTGTGGCGGCCGGTTCCTAGATCGACCAGCGCTTGGTCGCCTTCGACTCCCAGCAGCAGCACATCCCGCGCCAGGTTGTCGGTCGCCTGCAGCGTCACCAGTGCCGGGCGGTTCCAGTCGAGCAGTTCGTCCCAGTCCGTCCAACCCTGAAAACAGTGCAGGGAACCGACCGCTCCCTGCTGGCAGGGAGCGGCGTTGGCAGGCGCCCCCCACACCCTATGAAGCAACTCGCGCGGCACCTTGGTCAAGGCCAAATCGAGCAATAGCTCGACCGGCAGATCGGCGATCACCGGGATAGGTTGCGCTGCGGTCATATCCAGACCGGCGGATCCCAGCAATACTTCACCAGCCACCCGGATGCCACGCAGAGAATCGCCAATGCGTGGCTGTCCTGCTTCAGATCGAGCCTCGACGCTACGCTCGCCGGTATCCGTGACGACAGTCGGGATTGCCGCCAGTTCGCTACTGGCTGGCGGGATCACGGTTTGCTCCGGGTTACCCACTATCCTTATCGCTGGCTGATTCAGGTCCACTGCGACGGTCGGAAACTGCGACTCGACATCGACGTATCGGGGGTCGGAGGGAACACCCGTCGGCACTGCTTTGGAATCCACCGGTAACCACCGGCCCCGCAGTCCGGCGAGCAGCTCGGCAGGCTGCGGATCGTACCAACGATAGATAGCGGCCAAGCCGGCAGTCAGTATGACGACAGCAGCCACGGCTGCGGCGGTCTTGAGTCCGGCCGGGATTCGGGCGGCGGCTGATCGACCGCCCACCTCGGCGCTCGCGCGTACCACCGTGCGCCGGTCGATATGGCTGGCTCCCTCGGCATAGGCACCCAGCATGGCGCGATCGCAGATGACGTTGATCAGTCGCGGCACGCCGCCGCTGCGTTTGTGCACCGCACGCACGGATGCCTCGGTAAACAGATCGGGTCGCCCTCCGGCAACCCGCAATCGATGTGCGATGTAACCGCCCACATCGCTACGGCTCAGTGGAGTGAGGTGATAGCGGGCGGTAATGCGCTGGGCAAGCTGCCGCAGATCGTGGCGTTCCAGCGCAAGCTGCAGCTCCGGTTGTCCCACCAGGATGATCCGCAGCAGTTTGTGCCGGCTGGTCTCCAGATTGGTGAGCAATCGTACTTGTTCGAGCACCTCCACCGTCAGGTTCTGCGCCTCATCGACGATCAGCACGGTCTGGCGCCCGGCGACATGCGTCGCCAGCAGATGTTGGTTGAGTGCGTCGATCATCGGCTTGAGGGTGCTTACGCCGTTACCGTAGTGGACGCCGAGTTCATCGCAGGTCGACGCGACGAACTCCTCCACTGTCAATCTCGGGTTCAGGATCAGGGCAACGTCCACCCGCTCCAGGTGTGACTCCAGCAGGGCGCGCACCAGGGTGGTTTTGCCGGTCCCCACTTCACCGGTCAGTTGTACAAAGCCGCCGTCTTCACCGGTGCCATAGAGCAGGTGAGCCAGCGCCTCTTGATGGCGTTGGCTCATGTACAGAAAGCGTGGATCGGGTGTGATCGAGAACGGTGCTTGTGTCAGATTGAAGTGCTTGTTGTATAGAGTGCTCATGTTGATTCGCAGCCGGCAGCCGCCACACCCGCGGCGCAGGATGCCGTCACGGGCATCCGGTTCGCGGGGCCGCAACTAGGAGGCTGTCCGAGAACAGACTGATCTACTGCGGACAATCCTGATTGGCCATATTTCCCGATCATTTTCGTTAAATAGCGCAACTATTCGCCTCAAATGATCGAAAAATCTGACTCAATCAGGTTCGCCCTCGCTACGATCGCTACTCTCGGACAGCCTCCTGGACCGGGCTTGGTGTACTGCGCACCAGTATCGGACCGCATTGGGTGCACTCCTTTCCTGAAATACCTGTGGGCGACAGACATGGCGTATATTGTACAACTGGCCAGCAACAGCTCTGAAGCATAAAATACACGGTTTTCCTTTGCTTGCGGACCCCGCAATGAATCATCCGGACGTATTTGAGGTGGTAGTGATCGGCGGCGGCCACGCCGGTGCCGAAGCGGCGCTGGCGGCGGCCCGCAGTGGCGCGCGCACGCTACTGGTGACCCAGAGCATCGAAACCATCGGGCAGATGTCCTGCAACCCGGCCATCGGCGGCATCGGCAAGGGTCATCTGGTTCGCGAGATCGATGCCATGGGTGGGGCCATGGCGTGGGCTGCCGATCAAAGCGGTATACAGTTTCGAATTCTCAACCGGCGCAAGGGAGCGGCTGTGCGCGCCACCCGTGCGCAGGCTGACAGAGTGCTGTTCAAGGCTGCTGTCCGCAATCGGGTGGAACAGCAGCCAAATCTGTGGCTGTTCCAGGAGGAGATCAGCGATCTGGTGGTACGTGGCGGTCGTGTTCGCGGGGTCGAGACGCGCATAGGCCTGCGCTTTGAAGCCGCTGCGGTGGTACTGACCACCGGTACATTTCTGGGCGGCCGCATTCACGTCGGTCTCAGCAACCACCGGGGTGGACGAGCCGGTGAGCCGGCATCCAACGCATTGGCGCAACGGCTGCGGGAGTTGCCTTTTCGGGTGCAGCGGCTGAAGACCGGCACGCCACCGAGGCTCGATGGGCGCAGCATCGACTACAGCCTGTTGAGCGAACAGCCCGGCGACCGACCCGTACCGGTCTTTTCGTTTCTGGGCGAGCGCCGCCAGCATCCCCGGCAGGTGTCTTGCTGGGTGACTCACACCAACGCCAAGACCCACGACATCATCCGCCAGGGTCTCGATCGTTCGCCCATGTACACGGGTGTGATCGATGCCGCCGGGCCGCGCTATTGTCCATCGGTGGAAGACAAGGTGGTGAGATTCGCAGAGCGTGATTCACACCAGTTGTTTGTCGAACCCGAAGGACTGGACACTCAGGAAGTCTATCCAAACGGTATCTCCACCAGCCTGCCGTTCGACCTGCAATTGCAGATGGTGCGTTCGATACGGGGCTTTGAAAAAGCTCATATCACTCGCCCCGGCTATGCTATCGAGTACGATTATTTCGATCCGCGGGATCTCGAATATTCTCTGCAGAGCCGTTTGCTGCCTGGGCTTTTTCTGGCTGGTCAGATCAACGGTACCACCGGCTATGAGGAAGCAGCCGCGCAGGGCTTGCTGGCCGGCCTCAATGCCGCACGCCAGGCACAGAATTGCGAGCCCTGGTGGCCAGGCCGTGATCAGGCCTACCTGGGCGTGCTTTGCGACGACCTGATCAGTCGCGGTACCAGCGAACCCTACAGAATGTTCACCAGCCGAGCTGAGCACCGACTGGCCTTGCGTGAAGACAATGCGGATCTGCGCCTGACCCCGGTGGCTCGGGAAATGGGGCTGGTGAGTGACCGGCGCTGGAGCTGCTTCGAGCGCAAGCGAGAGGCCATCGAACGCGAGCAGCAGCGTTTGGGTGATGTGCTGGTGCGACCTGCGCACGTCGCCGGCGCGCAATTTCGTGCAATGTTTCCAGATGGCCTGGGACAGGAGTCACGTGCGCTGGAACTGCTCAAGCGCCCCACGGTGAGCTATAGCGGTTTGATGTCCCTGCCCGGCGTGGGCCCCGGCGTCGATGATGCCCAGGTTGCGGAGCAGATCGAGATTCAGGCCAGTTATGCCGGCTACATCAGCCGTCAGGCGACCGAAATCGCCCGTATCCAAAACCTGGAAAATCAGCTTCTGCCCGCTGATGTCAATTTTGCGGGGATGTCGGGGTTGTCCAACGAAGCAAGGGAAATCCTCATCCGGCGACAGCCGCGCACGCTGGGCCAGGCGTCGCGCCTTCCTGGGATCACACCGGTGGCGGTGTCCTTGCTGCGTGTTTACCTCAAGCAGGCCCGGGGCGCCAGCCGGACTGACGCGGGTACCGCCGAGCCTGCTAAGATGAGACGACATGGCGGTGACCCGGTCTGAGGGTCAGCCGCAGCGAACGGTCCCGCAGTCGCTGTGCTGGGCGTATCGGGGAGCGGTATGAAAATTCACTTCGATATCGATGCGACACCGCAGGAACTCAGGGAATTCCTGGGGCTGCCGGACGTGGCGCCGATTCAGCAAGAAATGCTTGAACAGATGCGCAGCAGAATCATGGACAGTATTGCTGCGCTCGACGTCCAGTCCTTGATGAAACCCTTTTTGCCCGCGCAGATCCAGTCGCTGGAGTCTTGGCAGAAGTATCTGTGGGACGCGATGCAACAGGGTGCGTCTGGAGAACCACGGGAAGGCGACCAGGAGTGAGGTAAGCTGCGGTGTCACAGCGAATTCTGATCGTCGATGATGAACCGAATATCGTGATCTCGCTGGAATTTCTGTTGAAGCGGGCGGGATTCGAGGTTGATTCGGTGGGCGATGGTCAGGCCGCGCTCGCGGCTATCGCACAACGGACACCAGATTTGCTGCTGCTCGATGTAATGATGCCGCACATGGACGGTTACGAGGTTTGCGAAGCGGTGCGCGCCAATCCGGAATGGCAACACCTGCGTATCCTCATGCTGACCGCCAGAGGACGCGAGGTTGAGCGGGAAAAGGGGTTGGCCCTGGGTGCCGATGACTACGTTACCAAGCCTTTTGCTACCAGGGAACTGGTTGACAGGGTTTGTGCTTTGCTCAGCGATGTGCCGAGGTAAGAGCTCGCCCAGCAACAGGCTCCGGGATCCGGAGCGTCGAGGCGGCCGTCCGGAAAAAGCACGAAAACACAGGAATCTCCTGTATCTTTCAAACTATTGGAACGCAGCCAGCCGGGATGGATCGATGTTCCAAATTGGCAAGTGATGATTGCGCGAGCTCCGGACGCTTACAGATCGGGGCTTTGTCCGACCAGGCACCGTCTTAGCGTGGGTGTGCGCGGCAGCGTACGATTGCTGCTGACATTGCCTGCCGTGGTGGTGGTCGGGATTGCTGTGCTGGCCGCAAGCTGGTCAGCCGGTAACCTCGGTACTGACCAGTATTCGTTCGTCCTGCCGGCGATCGCTTTGGCAGCCTTGGTAGCCCTGGCCAGCCTCGCGGTGGTGTGGGTGGTACTCGAAGTACGCTGTCTGAGGCCGATGCAAACAGTATCTCGCGGCCTGCGCATCATGTTGCACGGCAATCCCGCGCACCAACTGGAAATACCGAAGCAACATCTGCTCGGCGATCTGCCGGCCGGTGTCCACGATCTTGCCACGGCCTGGCACCAGGCCCGCGGCGAGGTGACTGAGGCGATGACCAGCGCCAGCCGGGATGCCGACCAAAAGAAGACGCAGCTCGAAACGGTGTTGCGTGAGCTGAGCGAAGGTGTACTGGTGTGCGATCAGGACGGTCGCATCATGCTCTACAACCCCGCCACACTGAAGCTGTTCAGCAACCCTCACGCGATCGGATTGGGGCGCTCGATCTACGGTCTTTGCGCTCGCGCTCCGGTTGAAAGCACCTTGCAGATGCTGCGCTACCGAAGCCGGCGGGGACAAAGGGGCGAGCCCGGTGAGGATGCGAGCGGTGATGCAGAGTTCGTTTGCGGCAGCGTCGAGGACGACCACCTGTTGCATTGCAAAATGAGCCTGATTCCCGCTTCAGCCGGTATGGGTTCGGCATTCGTGATCACTTTCCGTGAGATCGGCACCGATACCGATGGCGGCGTCGGCAACGTGGTGCTGGGAACCACCATCGAGGATCTGCGTGGTCCCATGGCCAGCCTGCGGGCTGCTGCTGAAACCCTGGTAGGGCCGTACCAGCCTCCACCTGAACGGCGCGAGGAATTTGGCCGGGTTATCGTCGAGGAAAGCACCCGTCTCAGCAATACACTCGAAGAGATGGCCCGGGACTGTGCACGGCTCAACGCTGCCCAATGGCCCATGAGAGACGTGTACACCGAAGATCTGATCGGCAGCGCGATTCATCGGCTGCAGGCCTCGGATGGGCCGCAGGTGACGATCGGCGGTACACCGGTGTGGATTCGTGTTGATGGCCATTCCATCATGCTGTTGATCGAGCACCTGGTCCAGCAACTCGCGACCAGTGCCGACGAACGGCATTTCGACGAGCCGGGTATTTTCGAGATCGAAGTGGTGCCGGGGGACCGGCGCGTCTATGTCGACATCGTCTGGTCCGGCCGGCCGGTGTCGGCACTACGGATCGAAGACTGGTCCGGGCAGCATATCAACGACTTGGTTGGTGCGCCCACCGTGCGTGCGGTCCTGGCACGCCACGGCTCTGATCTGTGGAGCCAGCCGCACCGGCGTCGGGGCCGTGCCTTGCTCAGGCTGCCGCTACCGCTCGCCGAGCGCCAGGAGCGTACTCTTGAACCCGCGGCAGCGGGTGAGCGACCTGAATTCTATGATTTCAGGATCACTCACCAACCCGATCTCGGCAACCTCGGCGAATGCCCGTTGTCCGGGTTGCGCTATGTCGTGTTCGATACTGAAACCACGGGTTTAAACCCGTCACAGGGCGACGAGATCATCCAGATCGGTGGTGTTCGCATCGTCAACGGGCGGGTGCTTTCCGGTGAGCATTTCGATTCTCTTGTCAATCCGGGTCGGGCGATTCCCACAGTTTCTTCACGTTTTCATGGCATTACCGACGAGCAGGTCAGCGGTCAGCCGCGCATCGAGGAGGTGTTGCCCAGGTTCCATGATTTCGTTGCTGGTGACGAGGTGGTACTGGTCGCACACAATGCCGCCTTCGACATGAAGTTTCTGCAGCTCAAGGAGCAGCAGACGAGGGTCGCATTTCCCAACCCGGTGCTCGATACTCTGTTGTTGTCGGTGCTGTTGCACGACCATTTGCCACAGCACACGCTGGATGATATCTGCGTGCGGCTGGGCGTCGAGGTGTCGGGCAGGCACACGGCCCTGGGAGACGCGCTGGTTACCGCCAGAGTTTTCGTGAAGTTGCTCGACCTGTTGCGGGCGGAAGGTATCGAGACACTCAGTCAGGCGATTGCGGCTTCCGATCGTGTCATCGAGATCAGACGCCGTCAGGCCAGATTCTGAGCCCGTGGCCAGGGATCTCGGCTGTGCGTTTCAGTCGCCGAGCTGCAGCGCGGCCGGTGGCGTCAGGGAGCCGGGACATTGAATCAAGACAGTCGCTACGGCCAACGCTCCGTGGTGTTGTTCGTGGCCGCCCTGCTGATGCTGAATTACCCGCTGGTGTCGTTGTTCGACGGTAGCAGTTGGTATGGTATCCCTCTGCTTTTCATATACCTGTTCGTCGCTTGGCTGGTGCTGATCCTGCTGGTGGCCGTAAGCGGCGCAACGGAACCCTGAGGTGATCCCCGCGGGCCTGTTGCTGGGGGTTGCGATCGGCTATCCGTTGCTGTTGTTTGCCATAGCCTGGTATGGCGACCGGCGTGCCGACCAGGGTCGCTCGGTGATTGCCAACCCCTGGGTCTACACCTTATCGATCGCAGTGTACTGCACAGCCTGGACATTTTACGGCAGTGTCGGCCGGGCCGCCGGAACGGGGCTGGAATTTTTGACCGTATATCTGGGCCCGACCCTGATGGCTGTGTTGTGGTGGCAGGTGTTGCGCAAGATGGTGCGCATCAGCAAGCTCCACCGCATCACCTCGATCGCTGACTTTATTGCATCGAGATACGGCAAGAGCGGTTTCTTGGCCGGTCTGGCAACCGTCATAGCGGTGGTCGGGATCATGCCCTACATCGCTCTGCAGCTAAAGGCGGTTGCGGTCAGTTTCGAGGTGCTCGGCACCGACCACCTGCAAGCACAGGCGCCCGCGGAGTCCGGTCAGACCGCGTTCTATGTGGCGATGCTGCTGGCACTGTTCGCCATCCTCTATGGTACCCGCCACATCGATGCCACCGAGCGCCATGAGGGGATGGTGTTGGCAGTGGCCTTCGAGTCGCTCACCAAATTGCTGGCATTTCTGGCCGTCGGCGTGTTCGTGACCTTTGGCCTGTTCGACGGCTTTGGCGATCTGTTTGTCCGTGCTGGCGAGGCGGGTCTTGCGGAGCTGAGTGGATTCGCGGTCGTGCCCGGTGGCTATCCACACTGGCTGACGGTGCTGTTCCTGTCGATGATGGCGATCTTGTTTCTGCCCCGACAGTTCCAGTTGCTGGTGGTGGAGAACGTCAACGAGCGCCACATCCGCACCGCGGCGTGGCTTTTTCCTCTCTACCTGCTGATCATTAACCTGTTTGTGCTGCCCATTGCGCTTGCCGGGCTGCTGCAGTTTCCCGAGGGTGATATTGAGGCGGATACTTTCGTACTGTCGCTCCCCATGTCGCGACAAGCCGCCGGTCTGGCGGTGTTCGCCTTTATCGGTGGCCTTTCGGCCGCGACCGGCATGGTCATCGTCGCCAGCATCACCCTGTCCACCATGATCTGCAACGATCTGGTCATGCCGGTATTGCTGCGTATCCGGGTACTGGGACTCCGCGCGCGCACGGATCTCAGCCGTCTTCTGATCTATATTCGCCGCGGCGCCATCCTCGCCGTGGTTTTGCTCGGCTACCTCTATTTCAGTCTGATCGGCGAATCCTATGCCCTGGTCAGTATCGGTCTGGTGTCGTTTGCCGCGGCCGCTCAATTTGCACCGGCGGTGTTGCTTGGAATGTACTGGAAAGGTGGCACCCGCACCGGCGCGGTGGTGGGTCTGAGCGCCGGTTTCGGAGTGTGGCTCTACACCTTGTTGCTGCCTTCTTTCGCGCTCTCGGGATGGTTGCCGGTTTCCTTCGTGGAACAGGGGCCTTTTGGTATGGCCCTGCTCAAGCCCTATCAGTTGTTCGGGCTCGAGGGTCTCGAGCCGCTGGCACACGCTGTTTTCTGGAGCATGCTGGCGAATCTCGGAGGGCTGGTGCTGGTGTCTCTGTTTTCGGAACGCAGCGCGCTGGAGCGGCTGCAGGCCGAGTTGTTCGTCGATGTGTTCAAACACTCCGGTTCCGGGGCACCGGCCATGGTATGGCGTGGCACAGCCAGCAGCACCGAGCTGCGTGGGCTGCTGGCGCGGTTCCTGGGCACTCGGCAGGCTGACCGGTTCATGGCCCGGTACCAGGGCGGTGGCAGCATCCGTCGACCCGGTGCCGATGCGCGCCTGGTACAGCATGCGGAACGATTGCTGGCAGGCGCGATCGGCTCGGCCTCGGCCCGGGTCATGGTCGCGTCGGTGGTCAAGGGCGAGGTGCTCGGGATCGACGAGGTCATGAAGATCCTTGACGAAACCTCGCAGATACTCAGCTATAGCCAGCGGCTGGAGGAAAAGTCCCGGCAACTGGAGCAGGCCAGCAGCGAGCTGCGTGCCGCCAACCGGCGTTTGCAGGAGCTGGATCGGCTCAAGGACGATTTCGTGTCTACGGTCACCCACGAGCTGCGCACGCCACTGACGTCGATTCGGGCCTTTTCGGAGATCCTGCTCGCAGAGCCTGATATGGACAGCGCCCAGCGCCAGGAGTTTCTGGGCATCGTGGTCAAGGAGACAGAGCGGCTGACCCGGCTGATCAATGATGTGCTCGATTTTGCGCGGATCGAGTCGGGTCGGGTCGACTGGGATATGCGACCGCTGGACCTGCGTGAGTTGGTGGAAGTCAGTCTGCGTTCAACCAGTCAGCTGTTCAGGGAGCGTTCGGTGAAACTGTCCAGCGAGCTCGATCCCACCGGTACCGTGGTTGGCGATCACGATCGACTGGTGCAGGTGGTCGTCAATCTGCTATCCAACGCCGTCAAGTTCTGTGATCCGGAGCGGGGCCTGGTTCGGGTGCGGCTCAATGAAACCGGTGGCTATGCCCGTCTGGAGGTGATCGACAACGGCGCTGGTATTGCCGCGGACCTGCAGGGTCCCATATTTCAGAAATTTCGCCAGTTAGATCAGCACGGTACCGGCAAGCCGACCGGTACCGGTCTTGGGTTGGCGATCAGTCAGGGTATCGTAACGCGCCATGGCGGGCGTATCGAAGTGCACAGCGTGCCCGGTCAGGGGGCTACGTTTCGGGTTGATCTGCCCTTGTCCGGCACATCACCCGATTCCATGCCGGCCACCGCGGACTAGGGACCATAGTGCTCTCATTCGTCCTCGAAAACGATGGTGACTCTGCGGTTGTGGCGGCTTTTCTTTTCGATCTTGCTGACCCGCACTCGACCGATCTCCGCGCAGCTCGCCACATGAGTTCCACCACAGGGTTGCAAGTCGACGCCATCGATATCGAGCAGGCGCACCAGATCGCCAT
>CBDVAK010000008.1:0-27212 GCA_965371945.1 uncultured Candidatus Competibacteraceae bacterium | reverse complement strand
GGTCGTGATGATCCGGCGAGAACCAGGATGAGAACTCTGCGATTGCGCTTGCGGCCAGTCGGTGTGTCATTGGGGGCTACCGGACGATGCTCACCGTATCCGGTGGCGGCCATACGTTGCGGATCGATACCCAGCCGGGTGAATTGATGCACGACACTGGCTGCCCGTGCGGCTGAAAGCTCCCAATTGGAAGGATAAATCTCGGTACTG
Organism: uncultured Candidatus Competibacteraceae bacterium; assembly: GCA_965371945.1. Classification (GTDB taxonomy): domain Bacteria; phylum Pseudomonadota; class Gammaproteobacteria; order Competibacterales; family JAHEDQ01; genus CBDVAK01. The sequence continues at coordinate 27,002 of CBDVAK010000008.1, read as the reverse complement.
ATGGGTCGGTTGTCGGTAAACCCCTCCACACGAATATCGTTGTTGAGGGCGAGCAGTGCTTGAGCGACGTGACTGAGGATCGGCAACGCTTCCGTATCCATTCCGGCACTGGCTGAATCGAAAAGCAGACCACTTGCAATCTCGATCTCAGCTGCCTCAGGGGTGAAGCGAATTGACACATCGCCCTTTTCCACAAGCCCCGGCATGGCGTTGCTTAGCGTTTCGGCAATTCTGGCCGCCTCCGCGGATACCGGTGGCCGCGAAGCTTCCACTACCGCAGGGCGACCTTGGTCTTCAAGGAGCGGGAAATCTTCGACCGCAGCCGTCTGCTGCTCCCCCTCCGTGGCACTAACCCCGGCCGGCACTGGCGGGAACACCTCGGGCTGTACCGGAAACTGCCGGACCTCCTCGCTGACCAATGGGGTGATCTCAGCAGTCTCAACACCAACCACCGGGCACGATCCTGCAGAATCCGGCGCCACCGACTCGGGTTCAGTGGCCTTTCTAGCGCCCAATCCGGGTACTATCTCAGCGCCAGCGATGCGGATCGGCTTCACCAGTAACGGAATTCCGGTCGGAACCACGGCTGTCGGCATCTCGCGAATACTGACATCTTCCTGGTACGGTGACCGCGCAAGACGACCAACCTGAATTGGCTCGAGGCTTTTTTGCGGTGAGCGAAAGGCTGCCACCAACGACTCGGACACTACACGGTACTTGCCTTCATTGACTGACGAGACGGCGTACATCACCACGAAGAATCCGAACAGCAGAGTGATGAAATCAGCGTAGGAGACCAACCACCGATTGGGGTCGTCGGATTCGATCTCGGGGCGCCTGCGAGGCATCGGCATCGGTCCTTATGATGCGCCGCCAAGGCGACTTTCGATTATGGTGCGCGGATCGTTACCCTGCGCGATCGCGACGACTCCCTCTATGATCACTTCCTGGTCCCGGGCACGCCGTCGTATGATGTCCTTGAGCTTGTTGGCGAAAGGCAGAAATACCAGGTTGGAAAAACCGACCCCGTAGATGGTTGCAACGAATGCGGACGCGATACCGGCACCCAGCAGATCCGGTTCGGTGAGATTCTCCATCACCTGGATCAGTCCCATGACCGCACCGAGAATGCCAATCGTCGGCGCATAGCCACCCATGCTCTCATAGACCTTCGCGGCGCGGAGTTCAAAGGATTCCCTGTTTTCGAGATCACACTCGAGCACTTCCCTGATAGCCGGAGCCTCGTGTCCGTCCACCAGCAACTGCAACCCTTTGCGGAGCAACTCGTCGGTCTCCCCGGTCAGCTCATCCTCCAGGCTAAGCATACCTTTGCGCCGCGCCAACGCGCCCCAGCGAACAATCTTACCCACGAGCGCGTCGTACTCGCTGGCGGGAGGCTTGAATACCCAGGACCCGAGACCCATGGCGTGTCTGAAGACCTGAAGAGGAACTTGCAACATGGTTGCCCCGACAGTACCACCCAGGACGATCACCAGCGCCGACAGGTTTGCGAGCGAATTCGGATTCCCGCCCTCGAGAACCTGACCCCCAAGCACGGCTATTCCTGCAATCAGCAAGCCGCCCATACTGAGGGGATCCAGCTGCCTCACACTATCTATCGTGCTCTGGTATCGGCTCACTGTCGGGTCACTCCCAAGTTTGCTGTCCGTAGCATTTTCATGCCCGCTCCTGGTGCCAAAGGCGCCTACGCTGAATTCATCCATATTGTTCACGTCACTCCAACTCGGTGTCAGCAAACACAGCACGCAGTCGCAGCAGCGCCTGGCTGCGAATCTGGCAAACCCTGGACTCGCTGACCCCAAGGACCGAGCCAATTTCCCGGAGGTTCAATTCTTCATCGTAATAGAGCGACAGCACCAGCTGTTCACGATCAGGCAGGCTGTCGATCGTATCCGCAAGACGATCGACGAACTCCGCTTCTGCCACCAGAACCTCGGGCACACGCTCAACCGTGTCCGGTAGCGCTTCGCCTGCGTCCTGAAGCTCTTCCACGGAAACCAACTTCTGGCCCGACAGATCGGTCAGCAGCCGGTGATACTCCGCAAGCGACAAGCCGAGTTCATCGGCAACCTCGTGATCCAGGGCCGCTTCACCCTTGACACGCTCGACTGCTCCGATCGCGCTCGCGACCTCCCGAGCTTTTCTGTGAACGTTTCGAGGTATCCAGTCTCCACGACGCAGTTCATCCAGCATGGCACCACGAATACGCAGCTCGGCGAATGTACTGAATCTGGCCCCGCAGTCAGGATCAAAGCGACTCGAAGCTTCAAGCAAACCGATCATGCCCGCCTGGATAAGGTCATCGATCTGTACGTTGGGCGGCAGGCGCGAGGCCAGATGGTGGGCAATCCGGTTGACCGCTGGTGCATGCCGCTGCACCAGGGAATCGCCGCACTCCGCGACGGCCCGATAGGCTTCAAGCGCCGTCATTACGGCGCGACCCCGGCAAGCGGTGCGGACCCCACCAGACGATCGACAAACAACTGCATATGGCCGCTGGGTCCTGCCGGAAACGGCAGCTCCACCAGTCGTGCCGCCAGGCGACCATAGGCCTTTGATGACTTGCTGCCCGGATAGGCCTGCACCACAGCGCGTTGCCGGCCAACCGCCTTACGTAGCAGTTCATCCTCCGGTACGTAGCCCAGCAACCTGAGATCGACGTCGAGAAAACGCTCCGATACCCGCAGCAACTTCCTGAACAACAATTGACCCTGCGCGGCCGAGGCGACGCGATTGGCGATGACGTGGAAACGGTTCACCCCGTAGTCGACACTCAGCACCTTGACGAGCGCGTAGGCGTCCGTCAGCGACGCGGGTTCGTCACAGACGACTACCAGGATCTCCTGAGCGGCTCTTGCAAAATTCAAAACGCTGGGAGATATCCCGGACGCGGAGTCAATAAGCAGTACATCGAGCTCGCATTCCAGACTGCTGAAAGCGGAAATGAACCCCGCCTGGCGAAGGGCATCGATTTCGCCCATGCGTGCAACCCCGGAACTGGCAGGCACCACCTTGATGCCCATCGGGCCCTCGACGATGACATCGGCAAGTTCGCACTTGCCGTCGAGAACGTCGACCGCGTTACGGTGAGTATTGAGCCCCAGCAGCAGGTCGACGTTGGCAAGACCCATATCGGCATCCAGGATCATGACCCGAAGACCCATGCCGGCCAGAGACAAGGACAGGTTGATGGTAGAGTTCGTCTTACCCACACCACCTTTGCCGCTGACCACACAGACCACACGAACCGGGCCCGGTTCACGCCCCCGCCGCTGCGGCCGCAGGTCTCCTGTACGCTGATCAAGCATACGCGTGCACCACCTTGTTGCCGAAGGTCAGCGCCAGCACTTCCTGATCGATTCCCGGGGAATCGTGGGCAACCTGCTGCCACCCATCGGTGACCAGTTTTTCCAGATCGGCTCGATGCAGATCTTGCGGGACATGCTGCCCGTCGCTGGTGAATGCCAGCTCCAGACCAGCATCGATCACCGCGGACAACACGCCCCCGACCCTGTTTGCCTCGTCGAGCTTGGTGATCACGCAGGCACTGGGTCGCACTGACGCGAAGGCCGCTACAGTCTCCTCAAGAGCCGCGAACTGGGCATTGGCCGCCAGCACCAGATAAGTCCGCACACGCGCCTTCGCAGAACGCAACAAGCCGATCTGTTCGGCGACGTGGAGATCCCTGGGACTCATCCCGGCGGTGTCTATCAGCACCAGGCGGCGGTCAGAGAACTGATCCAGCGCCACCTTCATTTCATTCTCATCCCGGGCTACACGCACGGGCATCCCCAGAATCCGGCCAAAGGTACGCAGCTGCTCCAAGGCGCCGATTCGGTAGCTGTCAGTAGTAATGAGTGCAACTTTGTGGGGACCATGAACCAGCGTGTAGCGAGCAGCGATCTTGGCTACCGTGGTGGTCTTGCCGACACCCGTGGGTCCGACCAGGGCCAGCACGCCACCGTCGTTCAGTACATCGTCGGAACTCTGCTGCAATTTGCCCTTCAGCCAGGCGGTTGCCTGCTGCTCGGAAATCCCCGCCAGTCGCTGGCCCCCAAGTTCATCCAAGAGGCGATTGCAGAGTTCCGGACGCAACCCGAAGTCCATCAGCTTGCCAAGCAAGGTGGCACTTTGAGGAGTGGTGCGCCGGTAGTTGGACCAGGCCAATCCGGAAACACCTGTCGCCAACAGCTCACGCATTTCCCTGAGTTCACCGTGTACTTGGCTCAGCAAGGACCTGGATTCCGGCACTACCGGTTCCGGCGACGACTGCAAAGTAGTCGACCGCGAATATTCGGGAACGCTACTTGGGGGCGCTTGCTGTGCGGCTGCTTCCCCCACGGTTGATGCCGGCTTCGCGACTACCCGGGAGATCTCCTCCTGATCCAACCCCCGAAACTCTTCTTCGTCATAGTCCACGGCACCAACCAGCTCGACACCGCCATCAACGCACTTGTTCGACAGGATGACCGCGTCCGGTCCAAGCGTTCTCTTGAGTTCGCGTGTCGCAAGTCGCGCGTTTTCGGCAAAAATACGCTTAATCTTCATGTCTGATCCGTCCTGTACTGTCTTCTTCCCTGGCACGACTGTCTCCGATCGTGCTCGTATTGTGGTGCCTTCCTCACGGTGCCAACGTGCCCACTACACGGACCTGCCGTCCGTCCGGTATCTCGGCGAATGACAGAACGTGCAGACCGGCAAGGCCACCTCGGGTGAACTTCGCCAGCAGCGGACGCACCGCGTCGGCTACCAGCAGCACCGCAGGCTTGGCTGCGATTTCCTGGCGTTTCGTCATCTCTTCAAGACTGCTGTAAAGTTTGTCAGCAAGGTTCGGCTCCACTGGGGCGGCACCGTTTCCCGCCGCCTGTACCGCTGAATGCAACAGGCGTTCCAGCGACGGATCCAAGACACAAACTTCCAGGTCAGATCCCATACCTTTGATTTTATTTACAATCATTCCCTTGAGCGCAACTCGAACCGCCGCTGTCAGGGTGTCGGGATCTTGACTCTCGGCTCCATGGTCCGCCAAAGCTTCGACGATCGTCTGCATATCCGTTACCGGAACATGTTCCCTGAGCAGGTTCTTGAGCACCTTGTGCAGCAGGCGCAGGCTGATCACCTTTGGCACCTGGTCTTCAACCAGTTTGGGTGACAATCTGGCCAGCCGATCGAGCAAAGTCTGGACTTGATCGTATTCCAGCAACTCATGAGGGCGACTGGTGAGTATCTGATTCAAATGGGTGGCTATCACGGTGCCGCCGTCCACCACTGTGAATCCCAGCATCTGGGCGCGCTCCCGATTCTGTGGCTCTATCCACACCGCCTCCAGGCCGAAGGTAGGATCTCGTCCCGGCACCCCTTCCAACTCGGCCTCGACGTTTCCAGGATTGATGGCGAGATCATGCCCGGGTTGCAATTCGCCCTCGGCGACGGTGACACCTCGCAGACTGATCCGATAGCTGGCCGGCGACAGATCCAGGTTGTCGCATATATGTATGGGCGGAATCAGGAACCCGAGTTCTCGAGAGAGTTTCTTGCGTACACCTTTGATACGTCCCAATAGCTGCCCGTCCTGGCGGGAATCGACAAGGGGGACCAGCCGGTACCCTACTTCGAGCCCAATCAGATCAACCTCGGGCACATCGGTCCAATCGATCTCCCTGGACGAGTCATCATCCGCTGTTTCGGATGCGTCCTGCGGAGCCTCGTCGGCTACCATGGACGCAGCGTCGTGCCTGAACATTCGGTAAGCGACGAAAGCAAGTACGCCGGCCAGGGTCAGGAACGGGACACCGGGCATTCCTGGGACCAGACCCATGATTCCGAGAATTGCCGCAGTCACCCAGAGCGCACGTTTGCTTCCCAGCAGCTGCTCGACTATCTGTTCACCAAAGTCCACCGACCGCGAGGCCCGGGTGACGATCATGGCCGCGGCTGTGGACAGCAGCAAAGACGGGATCTGCGCCACCAGACCGTCTCCAATCGTCAGCAGCGCATAATTTTCCATTGCCAGGTTGAACGGCAGCCCGTGTTGCATCATGCCAATGGCCAGTCCGCCGATGATATTGATGACCAGAATCAGGATGCCGGCGATCGCATCCCCGCGTACAAACTTGCTGGCACCATCCATGGCTCCGTAAAAATCGGCCTCCTGCGACACTTCGGCCCGTCGTGCTCCGGCCTCATCCTGACCGATAGCGCCCGCGTTGAGGTCCGCGTCGATGGCCATCTGCTTGCCAGGCAAAGCGTCCAGTGTGAACCTGGCGCTGACCTCCGACACTCGCCCCGCGCCCTTGGTGACCACCACGAAATTGATGATGACGAGAATCGCGAACACCACCAGACCCACCGCGAAGTTACCGCCAGCCACAAACTGGCCGAAAGCTTCGATCACTTGCCCTGCGGCACTGCCACCATTGTGTCCCTCCAGCAGTACCACCCGCGTTGAAGCGACGTTTAGCGCCAGTCGAAGCAGGGTCGTCACCAGCAAAACCGTCGGAAAGACTGCGAAATCCAGTGGTTTGCGTACATACACACTGGCCAGCAACACCACCAGGGATAAGGCGATGTTGAAGGTAAAGAACACATCCAGAAGAAATGCAGGCAACGGGATGACCACCATCAACAGGATGATCATCATGACGATCGGCGCCCCAAGACCACTCAGGGGGATCTCGCGCAGTGTCTGCATAAGACGCTCGTAGCGCATGGTCAAGATTCCTCGGGCTCCTCGGGATCAGGCAAGTCATCGAGCCTGAATGGTTCAGCCTTGCGGCGACTGGCCTCATCCAGCTGATAGACAAATGCCAACACCTGGGCGACGATCACATACAGACTCTGTGGAATGCTTTGATCCAGTGCCGCCCGGTGATAGAGCGCACGGGCCAGCGGCGGAGCCTCGACCACAGGGACACTGTTTCGGATCGCCAGCGCACGAATACGCAACGCGACCAGATCGGCGCCCTTGGCAATCACCACCGGAGCGCCGGTGCCAGTGCGGTCATAGCGCATGGCAACCGCAAAGTGCGTCGGGTTGGTAACCACCACGTCGGCGGCCGGCACTTTGTGCATCATTCTCTGCTGAGCCATCTGTTGCTGGATCTGGCGTACGCGTGCCTTGACTTCCGGGCGGCCTTCGGTTTCCTTGTGCTCATCCTTGGTCTCTTGGCGCGTCATGCGCAATCGGCGCGCGTGTTGCCAAAGCTGTAATGGCACATCCACGGCTGCCAGCAGCAACAACGGCAAACACACGGTCACCAGCAACCGGCCCACCAGGTCTGCGGCATCATGCAAACCTTGAGACACACCGTTGCGGCCAAGCATCATGAAGGTGGCGTCCTGACTCCACAGGATGCCCATCACGACTCCACCAACCACGAAGAACTTGAGCAGGGTCTTCAACAGCTCGAAGAAAGCATTGACCGAGAGGATGCGGGTGAAGCCCTTGATAGGGTCCAGCCGCTCCCACTTGGGCGCCATACTCTTCACCGCGAAATTCCAACCACCTGTGATCAGCGGTCCGACCACCCCCAATAGCAATGCGACACCCAGAAACGGGGCCAGTTGCCAGAGTGTCGATACCAGGGATCCAACCAACATTGCCGGCAGCTCGATGGAGTCCAGCGAGCGCATGTTGCCAGCGCTCAGATAAGTGCGCATCAGTGTCGCCAGGTGCTCCACCAAAGCGGGCGCCAACACCATCAAGGCAACAGCACCACCGAGCAGCACGGCCGCCGATGCGAGATCACGGGAACGAGGAAGCTGACCCTCCTCACGGGCCTTTTGCAGGCGCTTGGGAGTCGCCTGTTCCGTCCGCTCCTGGCCCGAATTCTCGGACATCACCCCCCCCAGGCAGTCAGCATCAAGCCCATCGCTTCAAGAGCACTTGCGAGCAGGCTCTCGAGGTGAGGTAGCAGATTGGGCAGCCCGAACAGCACGACCACAAGCCCCAACAGCAACGTAATGGGAAATCCCACTGCAAACAGATTCATCTGCGGAGCGACCCGGGTCATTACCCCGAACGCGAGGTTTACGACGGTCAGTGACGCGATAGCTGGCAACGCCACCAGCACCGCGCCCGAGAAAATATGCCGCCCCCACTCGAGAAGCTGCCAAATGCCATCCCCGTTGAAACGCAATTCACCTACGGGTACCACCTGGAAACTGACTACGAGAACCCTGATGAGCTGCAGATGACCGTCCAGGGCCAGAAAAAGCAGGGTAACGATGACCGCGAAATACTGACTCAGGACCGGAATCTGGCCACCGTTCTGGGGATCAGTCAAAGCCGCAAAACCGAGACCCATTTGCGTGGCGATCACGGTGCCCGCCACTTCGAACGCGACCAACGCGAGACGTGCCAGGAAGCCTGTGGCAAGTCCGAGGACGATCTCCTGCGCTGTGATCAGAAAGCCGAGCGCCGCGGTGGGTTGATTCGGCAAGTTCTCCGCCAGGGTTGGATAGAGCACCGTCGTCACCAGCACCGCCACGCCCACTTTGACCCGTGCCGGTATCGCCCGTGACCCCAGCACCGGCGCTACCATCATCATCGCCGCGACCCGCAACATCGGCCACAGAAATGCCAGCACCTGGGCCGGCAGGGTGTCGAGCGCAACAATCATGGCTCATCCAATCAGCCTTGGAATCGACGAGAACAGCTGCCGTGTAAAATTCAACAGCACGCTGAGCAACCACGGCCCCGCGACCACCACGGCCATGGCCAGCACCAACAGCTTGGGGACGAAACTCAGGGTTTGCTCGTTGATCTGCGTAGCTGCCTGAAACACGCCGACGATCAGCCCGACCGCCAGGGCGGAAAGCAACAGCGGTGCAGCGAGCAGCACGGTGGTAGTGATCGCCTCACGGGCAATGGTCATGACCGTATCCGGGCTCATCTCGTGTTACTCCCTGATCAAACGTTGTAGCTGGAGGCCAGGCTGCCAATGACCAGCGTCCAGCCATCCACCAGCACGAACAGCATGAGCTTGAAAGGGAAGGACACGATCATTGGTGACAACATCACCATACCCATGGCCATCAGCACGCTCGCTACCACCAGATCGATAATCAGGAATGGTATGAACAGCAGAAAGCCGAACTGAAACGCTGTCTTGAGCTCGCTGGTCACAAACGCCGGGACCAGTACCGTGAAGGGAACATCATCGGCGGTCTGGAACTCCGGTTGGCCGCTAATGTCCGCAAACATCGCCAGGTCAGCTTCACGAGTCTGCTCCATCATGAAGCTCCGCAGCGGAACCTGAGCTCGTTCCAGGCTCGTGCCCAGGCTCAGTTCTTCCTCCAGGTACGGTTGCACTGAATTGTCGTAGACCTGCTCAAAGACGGGTCCCATGATGAACAAGGTAAGAAACAACGCCAGGCCGATCAAAATCGGGTTGGCGGGCGTCTGCTGCGTTCCCAGCGCCTGTCGCAGGATGGCGAGTACGATCACAATCCGGGTAAACGATGTCATCATCAGCAGCGCCGCCGGCAGCACCATAAGCGCTGTCATTGCCGCCAGGATTTGCAGGCTCACCGCGTACGTCTCTTGTCCTTCCGGCCCCTGTTCCAACGTCACCACCGGAATCACCGGTTGAGCCATGAGTTCGGTGCCCGGAAGCAACAAGGCGATGACGAGCACGACGCCATGCAGTACAGCCATCAAACTTTCTCCCTGTTGGTCGCTCTGGCAAGCAGTTGGCGGAAGCCTGCCGATACCGTGGTGTCATCTTCCGCGCAGCTGTCTCCCTGTTCCGACTCCCCGAGCACATACAGCGTGGAGACCCGACCCGGCGCCACCCCCAGCAGCAAGCGCACACCGTTCACTCTTACCAGCACCAGGCGCTCGCGCGTGCCCAATGGCAAGGTACCCATCACCCGCAACAAAGGGCTGCCACCGGCACGCAGGCCACCAGAGCGACGATAAATCCAGGCCAAAACAGCGATGAACAACAGGACCAGCAACAGCCCTACGATGACTTGCAACGCGTCTGCGGCACCCACCATTCCTGTTGGTGACTCCGCCCCCAGGGCAGGCGCGGTCATGGACGCAAATACCCAGGGCGCCGCTGACCGGGCGCTGGTGACCAACCGCTTCACCGCAACCTCTTGAGTCGTTCCTCTGGACTCACGACGTCGGTAATGCGCATGCCAAAGCGGTCGTTGACCACTACCACTTCTGCGCGAGCCACCAGGCAATCGTTGACGAAAACATCCAGTGGCTCGCCCGGAGGGCGGTTAAGCTTTACCACGGAACCCTCGCCAAGCTGCAGCAAATCCCGGATCGAGATCCGGGTGCGGCCGAGTTCCAGAGAGAGTTGTACCGGTACGTCGAGCACAACATTGAGATTGGCGCCGGTCGGCCCCAGGTCACTGCCGCCCTGCGAATCATCGCGTGGCTCGGCAGGTTCCGACAAAGTCGCGGCGGTAGGATCCTGATCCCCCGCAACCGGGGACTCCAGCACCGCCTCCGCAGCGCGCGCCATGTCTTCACCCAAGGAAGCCTGTTCGGGCTGTCTGTTCGCATTCTCAGTCATTGCAGTTTGGCCCCTTGTCTTCGCGGTCAAGCAGTCCCTTCCCATGAGCGGACGCGGTGCTGTCGATCTTCACCGCGCGGCTGCCTTTCCACACGCCGTAACAACCTTCAAACAATGCCACCCCCTCGACCTGCAAGCTGGCACGGTCGGGAAGCTCCAGCGGCAGAACATCGCCAGCTTTGAGCCGCAGCAAGTCGCCGAGGCGTAGCTCAGTCATTGCCAGAGGACAGCGCAGGTACACGTTGGCCGCCGCCATCGCCGACCCCCAGCGTCGGGCCAGGTGATCATCGCCACCGGTACTCTGATTTTGGATCTGGGCCAGGAGTTGATCGCGCAAAGGCTCCAGCATGGAAAAGGGAAAGGCGAGATTGATGAGGCCGGCGGGCTCGTCATAGCTCAAGTGGAGCGGACAGACGACCAGAACCTCTGCAGAATTTTGCTGAATCAGGAACTGGGGATTGTGTTCTTCGCGAACGAGCTCACAAGCCGCTTCCGGAGCGATATCGCGCCAGCCCGCCTCGAGCGCCTCGAAGGTGAGTCCGCGAAGGCGGGTGATCATGCGGCGCTCGGTGTCGGTGAAGTCCCTGGTGCTGGGCGCCGACCTGGCAATGTTCCGACCGCCGAAGAAAGTGTTTACCAATGCGAACACCAGCGAGCGGTCGATGGTCAGTACGGCCGTCCCCGAAAGCCCCCTGATACGAACCAGACTGGCGCTGCACGGCTCCGAAAGAGTGGCCATGAATTGTGGCATTGGCTGGATCTCGGGTTCGCCGGGCACGATCTCGAGCTCACGACGCAAACTACGCAGCAGATCAGAACGCAGACTTTCGACCACTCGCTCGATGACACTCATCAGAGTGGGTAACAGGCTACGGATTACCATCTCGGGGCTGCCGAAATCGTACGGTTCGGCCTCTTCCGGTTGCAGCAGGGAGGTAGTGTGAAAGGCGGTTTGTGGAGAGATTGATTCGCTGAGCGCTCTGAACTCTTCGGCGCTGAGTAGTCCTGAGGAGTTCATGCGCTTACTGCATCACGAAATTAGTGAAATAGACTGCCTCGACATCCGGTACCCGACCCTCTTCGCGAACGGTCTCGCGGATGCTCTCCAACGCGAGCTGCTGCAGCCTCTCTTTGCCCTGAGGAGTTCCGAGCGTCTCGAAGTCCTGATCGCTAAACAGCAGGATGAGGCTGTTCCTGATCCGCGGCAGGTGATTTTCCACCACCTCCAGGGTGTCATCCGAGCGCGCCATAACGGACACCGAAAGCTGCACGTAGCGCAGCTCTCCCTCATAGTTGTAGTTGATGACGAACGCCGGGCTGAGATCGGCATACCTGGCTTCTTCCACGACAGGAGACCGGGGCGAGCTGGCAGGCTGGTCTCCAGCCTGGTTCGCGATGACGTCAGGTGCGGGGTCAAACTGACCTGCCATATACAGTGTGCCCGCAACTGCAACGGCGGTTGATATGAGCACAGCAAAGATTGCCAATAGCAGTCCTTTCTTGCCGCGCTTCTCAGGTGATTCCGGATCGTTCGTTGCCATGTTGCACTCTGCCCTTGAAGTTGGTGGGAGCTGAAGAGCAACTTGCATACCATGCCGGCGGAATTACTTTTTTACGTTAGTTTTTCATGAGTTACACGATCTCATCGAGCACTATATCCATCCCGTGACGATTCTTTGGCGGTAGCGCACCGGCCCAATGACGGGTTACTGACGGTACCGAAGCGTAGATTTCCCGGTCGGAGGGGGGGCCACAGCCAGGCAGCATTCCAGGTCAACAGCAGCCTCACCTGCTCACAGCGGTGCGATTTGGTTGTGCTCAGGCGTACAGGTTCAACAGCCCGCCCGGAGCGGGTCTGAAACCGTTGGCAGGCATGCTGTCGTTGACGGAAACGTCGTTGTCGACCGAATGCCGTGCAGATTCATACCTGGGCAGCCCCTCCTGCCGCTGTTGTGGGCTGCCACCTCTCGAGCCAGTCTCCACCTGCACATCAACGCGCTGGTAGCCGCTCTCCTGCAGCAGAGTTCTCAAACGGTCCAGGTTTCCCGTCAGTGCATCCTTGACTGCTTGCTCGGAAGCAATGAACGTGATGTGGGCATGGCCATCGCCAGCCCGCACCTGTATCTCCAGGTCCCCCAAGTGCTCGGGACTCAGGCGCATATCGGCACGGGGTGCACTACCAGCTGCCATGGCCGCAACTCGATCGAACACCTGTTGCATCCAGGCCGATTGCTCCCGGCCGGAACGATCCGCAGACACTACTGAGTCAGCCGCGCCAGTCTCCGATGCAGAGAGGATTGATGTTGCATCCGCAAGAAGGCTGCCCGCGACACTGCCCGAAGAGCCGGAAGCGGGAGCCGGAATCGCCGTCAACTCCGGACCCGGCGTCCCCCGGGACAGATACCCTGTGGCAGTTTCTCCGCCCTCCAGCTCGACGGGCCCGGCGACAGAACTTTCGCCTGCTGTTGCTTCCAGGCCCGATGCGGGAGCGTCCGACCGGTCGATCGCGACATTGGGCACTGTGCTCGCCACCACCGGAACTTTCCGGTTCGCGGACACGGGAGCTGTCCGTTCTGCCTGCTGAGCCGCCCGCGCTGAGGGTTCCGTCCCGGCAGCGACCAGGAGGTCCGGATCAACAGGCGGCGCTATTTCGCTCGCCAGGGCCTCCTTGCCGGTGGCGGGCGGCAGCGCATTGACAGGCGCTGAACCCATTGACTGCTGCAATGGCTGGACACCGGCGCCCGCTGTCGGACGGATATCGGCAATCCGGGTTTGCGGCACCTCCTCGCCCGGTACTTCCGCAGCAGCAGTGTGCAGCGAGTGTGCTGTTTGCGCTCCGCCGACGACCACAACGCCACCAGCCTTCTCATAGGACAACACCGGTTGACCGCTTGCAGCGGATAGATTCTGCCTCGAGACCGGCAACCCTTGGCCACCATCCGGCAATGATGCCGCACTGCCCGGGACAAGCACTGGCGGTGGTACCCCGCCGCTGACTGCTGGCAATGCTGCGTCGTCGGCCAGCTCGCGGTCCGGAGACTGGGGATCGTCCGGGGAGTCCGGGCTGGCTGAACCCGAACCGACGGCACCCGCCAACAGCCTCTCAAAACCACTCTCAGGTATTGCAGGCTCGCTATCCACGGAGCCTGGGGAGGTGCGGGGCAAACCCGGGGGAGGCGGTGCTACGAAAGCCAGGGGGACTGGATTATTCAAGCGGGTTTCACCAAGGTGACAATCAAACTGAACGCGGTGCTGCAAAGGGCAGGCCAGAGCGGCACCGCAGCGCCTCAGTCGCCGCGATCGATGCCCTTGATCAGCCTGGGATAGTCATCCATGGCGCGCTGCTCGCTGCGCTGCCGACTCCGATCAACTTCCTTCTGCAGGCGACCCACATACTTGTCGAGGGCCGCTCGCTTGCTCCTCTGTTGAACCCAATAGCGCTGGTGCTGCTGATAGGCCTCTCTGAGTTTTCCGATCTGCCCCGATTGCTGCTCGATCGCCGCTTCGAGGTTGGCAAGAAAAGCACCGGTCTGGGTCAGGTTCCTGGACGATATCCGGCTGCCTGCCCCGGAGCTGAGCACCAACCGATACTCATCACCATACTGCTGCAATTGTTCGAGGCTCTGTTTGCGGCGCTCGATGTCCTCCTGCAGCAACTGCACCGAACGCAATCCTCGCAGTTCCCGGTCCCGTGCCACCTCCAGGCTGCGTGCCAGGCGCTTGACTCTCTTCATCCAGAACTCCGTCCACTACTCCGTCAAAACAGTATTGATTGGCTCACCCACAATTTTCCGTAGCGCACCGATGCTGTCTTCGAGGGATATCGATTCCGTCATATCCTGGGCGAGAAAGTCTTTGAGCCTGGGAAACAGTTGTATCGCCTCTTCGACCGCCGAATCACTGCCACTCGCATACGCGCCCACGCTCAACAAGTCACGGTGCTGCTCGTAGGTCGAGTTGATTCGCTTGGCTTTGAGGGCCAGATCCATATGCTCCTTGTCCACAACCCTTGACATCACGCGGCTCACCGACGCCTCCAGGTCAATCGCAGGGAACTGGCCACTCTCCGCCAGCCTGCGGGAAAGTACGATGTGACCATCCAGAATAGCCCGCGCGGCATCGGCGATGGGATCCTGTTGATCATCCCCTTCGGTAAGAACCGTGTAAAAAGCGGTAATCGACCCGCCACCCCGGGTATCGTTGCCCGCTCTTTCCACCAGTTGCGGCAGCTTCGCAAATACTGAGGGGGTATAGCCTTTGGTTGCCGGTGGCTCGCCGATCGCAAGAGCAATTTCCCGCTGAGCCTGGGCGAAGCGGGTCAACGAGTCCATCAACAGCAGCACATCCTTGCCTTGATCCCGAAAATATTCCGCAATGCTGGTAGCTTGCATGGCGCCATGAATTCGCATCAGCGGAGGACTGTCTGCCGGTGCCGCCACCACCACACTGCGGGCCCGCCCTTCTTCACCGAGTATGTCCTCGATAAACTCCTGGACTTCGCGTCCCCGCTCGCCGATCAAACCGACGACTATGACGTCCGCGGTGGTGAAGCGCGTCATCATGCCCAACAGCACGCTCTTACCAACGCCACTGCCCGCGAACAGGCCCACCCGCTGGCCACGCCCCACCGTCAGCAAGGCATTTATCGCACGAATACCGACATCCAGTGGTTCACGGATGGGTTCACGCGCAAGCGGATTCATGGCGCGCCCGGTGAGTGATACGGGAACCCCCGATGTCAGAGGCCTGCCACCGTCGAGACAACGTCCGGCGCCATCGAGTACCCGCCCCAGCACGGCGTCCCCGGCCAATGCCTCGCTGACGCGGCCGGTGGGGATAACGCGAGCACCCTGGACCAGGCCGCCGACCGCGTCCACAGGCATCAGGAAAAGCCTGTCGCCCGCAAAGCCGACCACCTCCGCCTCAACATCGATACCGCCTGGACTCAGCACGCGGCAAATGGCGCCGACAGGCGCCTGGCAGCCCACCGCCTCGAGCGTGAAACCCACCATGCGACTCAGCTTACCTTCGACCACCAGCCGCGGAGGCGTTTCGAGCACCGTGCGCCGTAACGCCAGGGCTTCGCGCCATCGCTGCCGCCGCAAGTCGTCGAGCCGAACCTGGGCACCGATGGTAACAGTCACTCCCGGTTCACCTCGCGCCGCCGGTCACCCAGCACCCGGGCAATGATTTCCCCCACCCGATGCTCCACGGTGGCATCGATCTGCGAGGTGTCACTCGTCACCCGACAGCCACCACGGCTAAGTAACGGATCCTCCTCGATGCTCCACGGACGCTCCTCCAGATGCAGAAGTTCTTCCACCAGATGAGCATCATCCGGATGCAAAAATACTCGAATTTGCCGCTGGTTGATCGGCAACAGCGAGAGCGCCTCTCTCAACACGGCAACGATCTGGTCCGGCTGCGCCGCCAACTCTCTGCGTATCAGTTGCCTGGCAATGTCGGTGACCAACCGGACCAGTTCATTCTCGACTTCGTGGTCCAGAGCCTCCAGAGGTGAACTGAGGGCAGAGATCAATGCGCTGAGACTCGTCACGCGCTCTACCACATCGGATTCGGCGCGTGCCTGTCCTTCTCGATAGCCCGCCTGGTACCCTTCGCGATTGGCCACCTCCCGCATCGCCTCGATTTCCTCAAGACTGAAACTCGAATCCGGGTCGTCCTCGCCAGGGACCTCGGGCACGGATTCTCCCGCCAACGGGCCTGGCACCGCAGGCTCCGGCCCGGGCTCTCCCGGCGGTTCTATCGATGGCAACTCCCAGCGCGAGAAATCACTCGACTCTGCGCGATCGAAACCCGCCATCAAGCCACTCCCGACCGGCCATTCACGATGACTGTCAACGATCAGCGAATCTTTACCAGCAGCAGTGAACGACCTCACACGTAGTCACCGGCGCCGCCGCTCGACAGCATTAGATCTCCCGCTTCCGCCAACCGTTTGGCGACTGCGAGAATATCCTTCTGTGCTGTCTCCACTTCACTGAGACGTACCGGTCGCATGACCTCCAAATCGTCACGCAAGGTCTGCGCGGCGCGGGAGGACATGTTCCTGAACACCTTGCTACGGACCTGCTCGTCGGCCCCTTTCAGCGCCAACAGCAAGTGCTCGGTGGGAATCTCGCGCAGCAGGGTCTGCATACCCCGGTCATCGGCGTCCACCAGATTCTCAAATACCATCATCTGATCCTCGATCTCCGCAACCAGATCCTCATCCATGCTCCGCAACTGTTCGATGATCGATTGTTCAATATCGGAATCAATCATATTGAGAATCTCAGCCGCCTTGCGTGTCCCACCGATCCTGGATGCGGCCGCCGCATTGATGCGCCCGACCACCTCTTTCTCGATCAGATCATTGAGCTCCGCAAGTGCACTTTGAGGGACGTCATCGAGCGTAGCCACGCGCTGCATGACGTCGTAACGCAGTTCCTCCGGAAGCAGTGAAATCACTTCCGCAGCCTGCTCCGTTTCCAAGTGAGAAATCACGATGGCGATCACCTGGGGGTGCTCTTTGCGCAGTGCGTGGCCGATGGCTCTGGAGTCCATCCAGCGCAGCGCTTCCACACCCTGGGCATTGTCACCGTCGAGAATCCGATCCATGAGGCTACCCGCCTTCTCGCGCCCCAGGGCTCTGACCAAAACGTTTTTGACAAAGTCATGAGACGCGGCGCCCAGCGAAGTCTGGTCGCGAGCCAACTCACAAAATTCCGACAACACAGATTCGACTTCCTCATGGCGGACATTGCTGATCTTCGCCATCGCCGCACCGATACGCTGAACTTCACGCGGCTCCATGTGACGCAGAAGTTCGGCCGCATGTTGCTCGCCCAGGGTCATCATGAGAATGGCCGCGCGATCGACGCCGGCAAGCTCAACGGTTGTCTGCTGCTCTTCACGCATCGTTGGTAACCCATTCCTTGACTACCTGGACCGCTCGTTGAGGGTCGTCGAAGACCAGGTCCTTGACCAGTTTGACCCGGCCGTTCAGGTCGGTAGGGGGGTCTATGCTGGGTGCCACCACACTGCGAAGCTTGACCACATCATCCGCGAGGCCGTCTTCGCCTGAAGTCAGCGCGTGCGTGCCGCTGGCCTCGTTCTCCGGCCTCGGACTCGGCAGCGATGCGCGCGCACCAGCCGCTTCCAACACCGATGGCCCGCGCACAATCAGGCTTTTCATGGCTGGTCGCACTACCATGCCGGCAACCAGCACTACCAGTATGGCCACAACCCCCAGCCGCACGAGGCTTAAAAACCAGCCCGCCTTCCACCAGACCTCCGGCAGATCCTGCGACGAAAAGGGTGATTCCGCGAACGAAGAACTGACCACGGTGACGCGGTCACCACGTTCCGTATCGAAGCCGATGGCTTCGCGCACCAAGGCGTTGATATGCTCCATCTGTTCAACGGAACGCGGCTCGGTTACGGACTCGCCGCCGGAATCAATCGTCACCTGGTCTGCAATCACCACCGCCGCGGTCACCCGACGAATTGTTCCCGGTGTACGGCGCGTATGCAGAACCCGCTTGTCGAACTCGTAGTTGCGTACCGTCTCCGAACGCTCGAATGCCGGTTCCGCGGTCTGATCCCCGGCGGCTTGCGCCGACTGATCCGGCGCAGTTGGCGCACCATCGACACTGACATCGTTGAGCTGGGTCGGTGCCGGTGGCTGATTGGAAAGAGCCCCCGGTATGCCTACCGCCGGACCTTGATTGGAACGTTCCGAGTTCACCTGTTCGCTGCGAACCCGCGGCGCCTTGACATCATCGAAGATCTCCTGGGTTTCTTCCGTGGTGGAAAAATCGACATCCACCGCAATCTGGGCACGGACATTTCCCACGCCGACGATGGGGGTAAGAATCTCTTCGATGCGGCGGACGTAACGCGCCTCCAGTTTGCTCGTGAACTGAAATTGATCGTTGCTGACCCCAAGACCCGACCTGGAGGTGCGATCAGTGTGCAGATTGCCCAATTGGTCCACCACCGTCACCTGCTCGGCGGAAAGCTGCGGAACACTGGCGGAAATCAGATTGGTGATAGCCTGCACCTGTGCCTGGTCCAGGGTGCGCCCGGGATAGAGTTCCACCAGTACCGAAGCGCTTTGTGGTTTGCGATCGCGCACGAACAGGCTTTGCTTGCTCAAGGCCAGGTGTACCCGGGCACGGCGCACGCTGCCGATGGTCATGACGGAACGCGCCAATTCTCCTTCCAGGGCACGCTGGTAGCGCGCTCGCTGCATAAACTCGCTGGTACCGAATGACTCACCCTGATCGAGCAATTCGAAGCCACCGGTCGAACTGCGTGGCAAACCCTCGGCGGCCAACTGCAGGCGAACCCGGTGCACCTGATCCCCGCGAACCTTTACAGCACCTGTCATTGCGTCGATTCTGTAGTCGACTGCAAGCTTGTCGAGGCTGGCGACAACCTCCGCCAGCGACCGCTCCGATTGTCCGTTGAGCAGCACCCGATAGGGTTCCGCCGTGAACCACAGGGCCGCGGTCACGACTATTGCGATGGTCAGCACCACAGCAGCCACCACTCCGAACTGCCGGCCAGAGATGGTCGGGAGCTTGAGCGAGGACACCGGCAACCCCGGAGCCGGGGATGCTTTGTTTATGTTCTTCTCGATCGTCTCCGCCACTATTTGCAATCCGTGATATCAAGAATGAGGGTCGCGGCTCCAGCCGCAAAACCAAAACAGGCCCGCTACGCTGGTGACTATATGGGCATGTTCATGATTTCCTGATACGCGGATAC
The DNA here is from genome assembly GCA_965371945.1 of uncultured Candidatus Competibacteraceae bacterium. Classification (GTDB taxonomy): domain Bacteria; phylum Pseudomonadota; class Gammaproteobacteria; order Competibacterales; family JAHEDQ01; genus CBDVAK01. The sequence continues at coordinate 7,674 of CBDVAK010000008.1, read as the reverse complement.
GAGTTGATTGCGCACCCGGAGGGTCGCTTCGAAAGCAACCCGCGACTTCTGCGAGGCCACCATGACATCGGCCAGCGTGTAACCATCCTCTCCCAGCGTATAGGCAGTTCTGGCCTGTGCTGCATCGAGATGCGTCTGATTGACAGCCGCTGCCGCCTCAGCCAGAAGATCCCCGAAATTGGCCTTGCCGGTGCTTTCCGTACCGATGCTGGAAACCGGTTCCAAACCACTCTCCAGACGTCGAATTTGTGCCAGCACCGAACCGATGGGTTCCGCATTCATGAACGGTTCTCCAGGGTACATGAGTCGCCTGGGATGGCGATTCCAACCGCCCGCATTCTCGCCAGCTTGTACCTCAACGTTCGTGGACTGACATCGAGCCTGCGGGCTGCTTCGCTGCGATTGCCACACACCGCAACAAGCACATCGACAATGGCCTGCTGTTCTCTCGAGCGAAGATCACTGCCCGACGGGCCGCTCGATTCAGATTGATCCTCCGCCGGCTCGAGTCCACCCGGTGCCGGTTCCAACATCAAGTGCTCGGGCCGGATATCCGCACCTCCGGCCAAGACCAGGGCACGCTGAACAGTATTGTCAAGCTCGCGAACATTGCCCGACCAATGATGGGCCAGCAGGGCCCGCTGTGTTGCCTGTGTCATCTCGGGAACGCCCGGCCCGGATTCGTTCCAGGCACGAAGGATCAGTCTCCGCGCCAACGGCAGGATATCCCCTCGCCGTTCACGTAAAGGTGGCAGTTTGAGATTGAACACATTGAGGCGGTAAAAGAGGTCTTCGCGAAAACGTCCTTCGGCGACCTCTCTGCCCATATCCCGATTGGAAGTGGCAAGCACCCGCAAATCCAGCTTCAGGGTTTTTTGCCCCCCCAGACGTTCCACTTCCCGTTCCTGCAGAACCCGAAGCAGTTTTGCCTGCAAGCCAAGCTGCATCTCACTGATCTCATCCAGCAGCAGGGTGCCACCGCCTGCTTGTTCGAGTTTCCCCGGTGTGGATCGCCAGGCTCCAGTGAATGCGCCTTTTTCGTAGCCAAACAGCGTTGCTTCCAGCATCTGTTCAGGTATAGCGGCGCAATTGATGGCGACAAAGGGGCCGTCGTGTCGGCGAGACCGCTGGTGGACATAGCGGGCGAACACCTCCTTCCCGCTTCCGCTTTCTCCGGTGAGCATCACGGTCACATCGGATTCAGCCACGCGACGCGCCAGTTCCAGTAGCGATCGACTGACCGGATCCTCGGCGATCAAACTGTCCTCCGCCAGATTCTCGAGCGTGTCCCGGTGCAAGCCCAGCAGGCGTCCCACGTGCTGTACCAGTGTGTCGGGGTCGAATGGTTTGGTAAGGTAATCCTGAGCACCGGCCCGCATGGCCCGTACCGCACCTTCCACCGTCCCGAACGCGGTCATCATCAACACCGGAATGCGGGGACAGTACTCGCGCAGTCGCTCCAGCAGTGTCTGTCCGCTCATGCCACCGAGCTGGTAGTCGGTCAGCACCATGCCAACCTCCTGGTCACGGACCAAGTCCAACGCGGATTCCCCATTGTCGGCTTCGATGACCGGAAAACCAGCCAACTCCAGTGTGTCGACAAGCGCCTCGCGGAGATTGCGGTCGTCCTCGACAACCAGTACCGGGTTGCCACTCACCGGCCATGCTCCCAACTACCCGCGTCCCCGCGGTGGGCCGGCACACCAGACTGGCGCGAGTTTCGGTCTGCAATCGTTGCGGGCAAAAGCAAGCGAAATTCTGCCCCACCGCCTGCTGCCCGCCCGACCCGGACCTCGCCTCCGTGAGCCTCCACAATAGTGCGCACCACCGCCAGACCCAGCCCGGTGCCGTTCGAGCGGGTAGTGACGAAGGGATCAAACAATCTTGATTCCACTTCCGCCGCGATGCCGGGACCATCGTCAATGACACTGATTTCCACCCGTCCATCGGCAAGCTGCCGGCCCCGCAACGAAACGGTCACATCACCAGGTACCATTTGCATGGCGTTCACCAGCAGGTTCTGGAGTACCGTTTTCAAACCCTGGCGGCTGCAATCTAGAACAATATCATCGGAAATTTGCACGGAAAGCCTGGCGCCGGCCTCGCTCAACTGAGGCTCGAGGATATCTGCGACCTCGTCAAACAGTTCCGTCAACACGACCGGCTGTCGCTCGAATTCGGCTCCGCGTGCAAACACCAGCAGTTCCAGAATCAGCCGCTCGAGATCCTGCAAGCGGGCCACCACCTTGGCCGAGAATCTTGCGCGCGTGGCCTGCTTGAGACCCGCCCCCTGCAGTTGCCGTGCATACAGCAAGGCTGCAGACAGCGGCGTCCGCACCTGATGCGCCAATGACGCCATCATCTGTCCCAGCGTGGCAAGGCGCTGCTGACGGCTGACCCGCTGCTGCAGCTCCCGGGTCTCGGTGACGTCATTTATGAGAATCAATTGACCGGGGGACTTGAACAACGGGTGTGTCAGTACCTGAACCCTGCGGCCGTTGTGCAGCGAGAGCTCATGACCGTCATCCAGACGTGGCCTGAATACACTCGCGATCACCTCACGCCACAGCTTTCCCTTTAATGGGGTACCCAGCAAACGCAATGCTGCCAGATTACAGCGCTGGATAACGCCTTTGGAATCGAGCAATACAAGTCCGCTGGGCAGGCACTGAAACACCTCCTCCAGATCGAGTCGTCCTTGTTGCCCCTGGTGCGAATCCCCTTGCAGCCACTGTTGCCGCCGGGAAGCGGTGGTTTGATGAAGGTCTCCGTCACTCGTAGCCGGGTCGGCAAAAGCGTGCCATTCAGCGCCCGGGTCACGAGCCAATGCCTCTGGTAGTACCAATGATGCCTGTTGGTGCACTTTGGTTGCTCCGTGCGGTTGCCCTTGAGGTCCATTCCGAACCTTTCCCGGCTTAGCTATAGCAAACACAGTGCCATTTTAGTTTTTCTTTATAAATCAGCTAGGTGCAAATCCTATCGATGTGAATGTCAATTTCCCGGCAGCCTCGGCGAGGCTTTCATAACGGATTTTCGACGCCCCCGGGACCCACATTTTCCCGTGCACTAGCCTGCGTCAGCCTCGGAACGATGGATTCCATACTTTCGGATCTTCTCGACCAGCGTGGTGCGGCGAACCTTCAACAACTCAGCCGCCCTGGAAACGACATAGTCCGACTCACCGAGCGCTTGTTTGATGAGAGTGAACTCGACATTCCCCAAGTGCCCCTTGAGGTCCAGCCCTTCCTTGGGCAATTGCGTGTCCGTGGGTTCCCGCGGGCTTTCGATGGCTTTCCGTCTGGGACTGGGATTGCGGAGGTCCAGACCACTCAGATCCTCCCTGCCGCCCACGCGGGTCGGCAACTGCTCCACGTCAACGACTTCCAGCGGGTGCAGAATACTGAGGCGCTGAATGAGGTTCGCCAACTCGCGGATGTTTCCGGGCCAGGAATAGTGTTGCAGACAGTGGATCGCGTCTTCACTGAATTCGATGGTGGCACCACCTTCGTGGGAAGTACGCGCGATGATTTCATCTATCAGCAGCGGAATATCCTGAGCACGCTCTCGCAACGGTGGTACCACAATCGGGAAGACGTTCAGGCGATAGTACAAATCCTCACGAAACTGTCCCTCGCCGATGAGTCGTTCCAGATCCCGATGGGTGGCGGCTATGATTCTGGCATCGGTATTGGTGGATTTGCTGGACCCGACCCGCTCAAACACCTTTTCCTGCAGGACACGCAGCAGCTTCACCTGCATCGGCAAAGGCATGTCACCAATTTCGTCCAGGAAAATCGTCCCGCCGGCAGCAAGCTCGAAACGACCACGACGCGCTGTCACCGCGCCGGTGAAAGCGCCCTTCTCGTGACCGAACAACTCACTCTCAAGCAAGCTCTCAGGTATGGCACCACAATTGATCGGCACGAAGGAACCCGCTCTGCGAGAAGACGCATAATGGATGTTGCGGGCGAGAACCTCCTTGCCGGTACCGGATTCCCCTAACACCAGCACATGGGCATCGGTGGGGGCGACACGGGCCGCCAGCGCCTTGAGGCGGCGAATTCCCTCACTGTCACCTACCATGCTGCGAAACAGGTGGGGTGGACGCTTGCCCCCCCCCAGACGCCGGGCCCGGGCCTCGACCAACAAGGTATGCAGCTCCCGGTGGCGTACCGGCGCTACCTGAACCATGCAATCGAGCGCATCAGCAAGCTCACCGGCGGGAGTCTGATCCGCTGCTGAACACAGCAGTACCACCGGAATGCGGGAATCGATGTCCCGCACCCGCCGGACTGCTTTCGCGATTCGCTCCGAACCATCATCGAAGCCGACGAACAACAGGTCGAGCGCATCAATTTGCGCCAACTTGTCCAGCCAGTCACCAATGCCTGCAGAATGTACAACTCCGGCCTCGAGAAAATCGAGGCCCTCACGCAGGGCAGCCAGGCGCGCGGCATTCGAATCGACCAAGAGGATGTTACTGCGTCGCATCAAACACTCCAGGAACACTTGAGGCACATCCCGGAGCACTACCGCTCAGCTGGCGATACACCCGGGTTCGACGCCTGATCGGGGACGGCACATGCTACCACAGGAATACCGCTATCCAGGCTAGCGAGGTGCTGGTCAAAACCGACCAAATGTTCCGGCCGTTGGCGACGATCTGCGCCTTGATCCGGGTAGTCAAAATACGGCGAGGCTCTCCCGGGAAACGTGGTTTATCCCGAGCGAAGCAGATTATGAGGCAAGTTGATCGGATTCAAAGCGCTATTGGCAACAAACGTAGTTGCTCAATAAGCCGGGGCAATGCGGGTGCGGGCATCTGCTGAGAAATGTGCCTATGGGCCGCTATGATTTCCGTAGGCGGAAGCGGCATTGCGACGGCTGCGAAGCTCAAACAGATCCTGCGCGACCCGGTCGCGGGCAACCGTCACCAGATCCATGCTCTCGCGTTCCAGAGCAAGGATTTCCCGGTGCTGGACAAGGTCCTCGGCGATTGCTGCCACGGACATAAGCTCGCAGTATCGTCGATTCCGCTCCGCCATCAGCTCATGCATGCGTTTCCAGTCACCCTGGCGTGCCGCCCGGTTGATGGTGGCGGTCTCCCGATGAAACGTCTCCCAACCCTGCCCTGCTGCGGAGGATGGCGCTGACGCATTTGCATGACTCATCATGTCGGTGCAGCGATGGCGTCCCAACCTGTCCGGATCTCGTTCATGAGGGCCACGACTTCGTCCAGGGGGGCAGGATCATCGTTCCTGTTGGCTTCGAACAGCCTCAGTTCCATGTGTTGGTAAAGATCGGAGAGATTCGGTGCAACATCCCCACCGCGATCGAAATCCAGAGTATCGCGCAGATGGCCAATGATCTGCATCGCGCCACTGATGCTCTCCCCCTTGCCCGCGACATCCCGGCGCGCCATCTGCCCTTTGGCCAGATTGATCCGGTCAACAGCGCCTTCCATCAACAGCTGTACCAGACGATGTGGGCTGGCGCCCAGCGCCGCCGCGGTGGATTTAACGCTATGGTATTGACTCAATGCGTTGCTGCAAACCATGTCTTCCGCCTCCTCTGTTCGATATCTGACGCAAAAGCGCTTAGTGTTTCACTACTCACGACCCGCGGAAAGCCCCGCCAATTGCTGGCTCAGGAATGTGCTGGTCGCCGACATCTGACTCACCAGCATGTCCAGCGCCGTGTACTGGGCGAGCAGCCGCTTCTCCAGCCCCTGTGCACGGACGTCCAGGCGTTCTCTCTCCTGGCTGATTCTGTCAAGGCGATCATCGATACCGTCGCTTCGAATCTGCAGTACACCGCCACGATCAAGCATTGCAGCAATAATCCCATCGATAGCCGCCCCGATACCGCGGGACACGGCAATGCTGCCGCGTGCACCCGGACCACCCCCCAGCACGCTGACCACAAGCCCATCCAGCCTGCCAGTACCCGACAACTCCTGTCCGGTCCCTGTGGCCGCGATGCCGCCGATAAAGCCGGCGACATCAATGCCCGCGATGCCTTGGCCCGGCGTCAGGCCGATTGTTGCCGCACTGGTACTGTCCACGCTGACGATCTCAACGCTGGATCCGGACCCGAAGCGGTTCGACTCGATCACAAACCCACCGGCCCCGGCATCAAAGCTGACCGATACGGCGGCACCGGCCTGGGACAATGCCAGGTCGTCGTTGATGCGGATCTGCATCTCGGCCGCCAGCGCAGCGCCGTCCACGTAGGACTGTTGCGTCAGCACGATATCACCCGAGGACACACCATCGATGCGCAGCTGCAACTGATCGTTGCCAGCGCCGACCGTAAAGCTGCTGGCAGAACCACCAGTGAGTCTTGCCGCTGTCGGCATCTGGGTGATTTCTATTGCATACTCACCGGCAGCCACGTCCGCAGGGAAGTCCCCCAGCTCCACCAGTGAATCGGTCGCCGTACTGAGGTCCGCAAAGACTCGCGCCACAGCGGCGCGATCGTCGCTCAGTGCCTGATCCAGCGCACCCCCGTCGAGCTTGAGCGTGCCGTTGCGCTCGGTGCTGATACCAAGTTCCGCCAGGCTGAGCGATTGGCCAACCGTTGCGCCGTTGAGTTGGGCGCTCATCGCTGCGCGCAATCGACCGGTCAAGCTGCGCAGTGTGGCATCGCCGACCATGGGACCCTTGGCGCCGGTTTCCTGGTTGACCGACGATAGCTCGTTCACCAGACTCAGCAGATCGTTGTAACTGCTGATATAATTCTTGATGACTGTGTGTGCGCGTGCCAGGTCGGGGGCTACCGTGACGGTCACCGATTCACCCAGCACCGCTTTTTTCAGGTCGAGAGTGATACCCTCGAGCACATCGGTGACACTGTTCTCTGGGCGCGTGATCTGCAAACCATCCACACTCAGCACTGCATCCTGGGCAGCTCGGGTTTCGATCATGTTGCGCCCGGAACCGCTGACCGCAGCCGGGTCGAATGCCAGCATGGAAAGCCCGGCATTGTCAGTGTCGTTGCCATCGGCGTCAGCAACACTGATCTGCATGACGTTGCCGGTGCCGGACAGTTGCGAAGACAATACCAGGCGGTTTCCGCTGCCATCATTGATGATGTTCGCATTCACGCCGATGTCTGCCTCGTTCAACGCATCCCGGACTCCCGCCAGAGTATTGTTGCTGGCATCGAGGGTGATGGATACGGACGCCCGTGAGGGGTCCGCGCTGAATACACCGCTGCCCGGATCCACCGTGCCGCGCTCGATGGTCAGGGTGCCCAGCCCAACTACGTCGGTCACCTCAGCGAACGCCTCCGAAGCAAGACTCTGAGCCATCGCCTTTTGCAGGACTTCGATGGAGTAGCTTGCGGGTCGGCTGTCACCTTCAAGCGTGGCGGTGAGCAGTTCCTCCGATGACACCGAAACCGTGTTGGCAAGAAGCGCCTTGCTGTCGCTTGCGGCAGCCACCGACGCCTGCAACTCGCCCAGCGCACCCTTGAGAGCCCCGATTGCGGAAAGCTGCGTCTGCAGCTTGCCCTCCTGGCGGTTAAGACGGGTGATTCCCGGTCGGGTTTCCACTGCCACCAGCTGCGAGACGATGCCGTCGACATCCAACCCTGAACCAACTCCGGGGACACTGATCATCTCGTTACCTGCCAGTCTTGTAGTTGCTCAATCAGCCGGGGTGATGCGGGTGC
>CBDVAK010000007.1:0-27874 GCA_965371945.1 uncultured Candidatus Competibacteraceae bacterium | reverse complement strand
TGAGTCAGATTTTTCGATCATTTGAGGCGAATAGTTGCGCTATTTAACAAACAGGATCGGAAAATATGGCCAATCAGGATTGTCCGCAGTAGATCAGTCTGTTCTCGGACAGCCTCCTAGGACTCCAGACGCCCGTCGCGAAGTATGACCCGGCTGTCGAGCAGATCCGCGATTTCAGGGTCGTGGGTCACCACCACCAGGCTGGTACCGGTCTCGCGGTTGAGTTCCAGCATCAGCTCAATGACCTGGGCGGCGCTGTGCCGGTCCAGATTGCCGGTGGGTTCATCGGCCAACACGCAGGCAGGCCGGGTGACCAGGGCGCGAGCTACGGCGACACGTTGGCGTTCCCCCCCGGACAGCTGCGCCGGCCGGTGGCTCTGACGCTCGCCAAGCCCCACACGCACCAGCATATCAGTCGCCTGGCCGCCAGCCTCGCGTGGCGTCAAACCTCGAATCAGCAGGGGCATCGCGACATTTTCGCGAGCATTGAATTCCGGCAACAGATGATGAAACTGATAGATGAATCCCAGCATCCGGTTGCGCAGGCGTCCGCGTGCGGCGTCGCCCAGCGCGGTGATGTCCTGGCCGCCCACCTCGACGGTGCCGCCATCCGGCATGTCCAACCCACCCAGCAGGTGCAGCAGCGTACTCTTGCCGGACCCTGACGTGCCCATCACAGCGATGCGGGCGCCAGCCGGGACCGTAAAATCAAGATCCTTGATGACATCAATCGTCGTATCGCCCTGCCGGTAGCTGCGGCAAAGATGCTGACAATTGAGTACCGGCGTTTGCTGATCCACCACTATTCGTAACTCAGGGCTTCGGCGGGGCGCGTCCGCGACGCCCGCCAAGCCGGATAGAGGGTCGCCAGCACCGACAACAGGAAGGCCGCCATGGCGGCAAGGCCAACATCCTGCCAGTGCAACTCGGATGGCAGATCGCTGATGTAGTACACGTCGGGCGCCAGAAACTTGAACCCGGCCAGGTGCTCGATCAATGCCACCACCGTGTCAACGTTGAGCGCCAGCAAAACGCCACCCGCCACACCCAGCGCCGTGCCCACCAGGCCGATCGTCACGCCCTGCACCATGAATATCACCATGATACTGGCCGGGGTCGAGCCCAGGGTTCTCAATATGGCGATGTCTGCCTGCTTGTCGGTTACCACCATGACCAGAGCGGAGACGATATTGAATGCGGCCACCGCCACGATCAGCAACAAGATGACGAACATGGCGGTCTTCTCGATCTGTACCGCGCGGAAAAAATTGGCGTGTTCACGAGTCCAGTCGCGGACCCGGTAGGGCCCCCCCAGCATCGCGGCGACCTGGCGGGACACGCGCGGTGCCGCGAACAGGTCACGCAGTTTGAGTCGAACCCCGGTGACCTGGTCGCCGAGTCGAAACAACCGCCTGGCATCATCGAGATGGATCAGCGCGAGCGTCCGGTCATATTCGTACATACCAGCCTCGAACAGCCCCACGACGCGAAAGCGCTTGAGCCGGGGCAACACACCGACCGGCGTGGTGTTCGCCTGCGGGGTGACAACCGTGACCGGATCACCCATGTCTACCGCCAGCGCCTTGGCCAGTTCGCTACCAAGAATGATCCCGAACTCACCGGGGCGGAGATCACCGAGCTGTCCCCGCACCATGTTTCCAGCGATTTCCGAAACCGCCGATTCGCGCTCCGGCAGCACGCCCCGCAGGATGGCGCCACTCACCTGACCGCGCTGCGTGAGCATCGCCTCGGCGCGTACGAACGGGGCCGCGGCCAGTACCTCCGGATTCTCGCCCGCCACACGCGCGGCGCGCTCCCAGTTCGACATTTCACCGCCAAAGCCGATGATCGAGGCATGAGACGTCATGCTCAAAATACGGTCACGAAGCTCCTTCTGGAATCCGTTCATCACCGACAGCACGGTGACCAGGGCGGTGATCCCCAGAGCAATTCCAATCATCGAGGTAAAAGAAATGAAAGATATGAAGTGGTTGTGCCGCTTAGCTCGCGTGTAACGCAAGCCGATGAAGATTTCCAGAGGTCGGAACATTTCCGAAAGGATTCCCAGGTTCAAATGCAAAACGCCCTGGAGATGTTCCAGGGCGCTGGGATTATAAAGCGATTTCCATCAAAGAACACACCCACTTGCCTGTTCTTTCGTCCGTCTTCCGCATTGCGCCAGCAGTGATACAGCCATATGCGCGGGTGTAACCCGTCGCCCACGGTTTACACGGTCCGGTCTGGGTAGCACATGCCCGGGGACGCCGTGAACACGTCCATGTAGGCTTGACGGCAGCATCCTTGCCGCCGACACCCCCAGCATGTGCTACCCAGACCTCGGGTCCACATCCGCCCAGTTATGCGCCTGCTGACGCGTCTTGAATTCGAACGAAACGCCGATGCAATCGGGCACGTTGTTTCCCGCCAGTCGCCTCAGTGATTTGGCCACCGCAAAGGTGACCAAATCTCCCAATCGGCTATCGGGCCTCAATCGGCCCTGGATACCTTGAGGTCGTCGCGATTGCGTTCCACCGTACCCGGCCCGATACCCCTGACCCGGACGAGGTCATCGACGTTCGCAAACGGGCCGTTGGCTTCCCGATAGCGAACGATGGCCTCTGCCTTGGTCAACCCGACGCCATTGATGGCATCAGCCAGCGACTGGGCGTTGGCATTGTTGATGTCGACCGGTTCGGCGAGTGTCGCCATCGAAAGACCCAGCAGGCAGGCACCTGCAATCAGACTGACAAACTTCCCTTTCATCGTGCTCTCCTTGCAATCCTTTGCATGTCGGAAAGACGCCTCGGTACTGAAACGTCGGATTCAGCCTAGCAGGTGGAAATCAGCGCAATCCATGGGAGATTTCTGACTGCAGGGCAAGAATCTGACCATGAGGATCAGCGGCACTGGTCACTGGCCTGCCGACAACCAGGTAGTCGGCCCCCAGCCGGATTGCCTCCAGCGGTGCCACCACCCGGCGCTGGTCATCGTTCGCCGAGCCTGCCGGTCTGATTCCGGGTGTCACCAGGCAGGGCCGCGAACCCAACTCCTGCCGCAACATCGGTGCCTCATGAGCGGAACAGACCAAGCCGTCGAGACCGTTGTCGATCGCGAGACGCCCCCAGCGAAGTACGCACTGTCGAGGGTCTTCCGAAATACCAAGCTGCCGCAGATCCGGGCCATCCATGCTGGTCAACAGCGTGACCGCGATCAAGAGCGGCGGTGATGCCATTTTGTCCAGGGCGTTGCGCGCCGCCCCCAGCATCCGCGCCCCTCCCAGGGCATGTACATTGATCATCCAAACACCCAGTTGCGCCGCGGCGGTACATGCACCCGCCACCGTGTTGGGGATATCGTGAAACTTGAGATCTAGAAATACCGAGTAGCCCCGGTCGACCATCTTTTCGACGATCGCAGGGCCCGCGCTGACGAATAGCTGTTTGCCGACCTTGACCCGGCACACGCGTGGATCGAGGCATTCCACGAGCTGCAGCGCCTGCACGGGATCCGCCATGTCGAGGGCCACGATGATGACCGGTGCACACGCCGATGTGGCCGCACCCTGATCAGAGTTGGTGGGAATCATCTCCCCGATATCGCACCGCTGGCAGCTTCCTCGCGATCTGCCTGCGGCGATTTGAACACGTCCTTGGGGCGAACCGTATTCCAACTTTGACAACCCGGACAACGCCAATGCAGCGACCGTCCCTCAAATCCGCAGTGAGAACATTGATAACAAAGTTTTGAATCAAGAAGCTCACGCCCCGCCTCAAGAATAGGACGCAAATCCTCACGGCCACTCCTGTCGAGCTTGAGCTCAATCAAACGCCGCAATCCGGGCACCGAGGGATGCTGTCGCAGGGCTTCCACCAGAAACTGTTCCGCGGCTTCCACACCGTGGAATCGATTCAGAAGATCTGCCAGTGCTGCGGTCAGATACCCTGACGGGTGGCTCTCCAGCAATCCGCGCAGGTACTCGATGATGTCGGTTTCCCGATCCATGGCTCGGTAGCATTGCTGTAGCGGTGCCAAAGTTTCGGGAATGAAGCGGGGATCCTGCGCAGCAATGGTCTTGAGCATGCGGATCGCACCACGATACTGGCCCCGATCCATCTTCAAACTGGCGGCCAGCAGACTGGCCCGTACGCACACAGGGTCTTCGCGGCGGGCCTGCCTGACCAATCGTTCCGCCCCGGCTTCGTCGGCCTGACGGCGGGCTTCGGAAGCCAGTTCGCAGTAAAAGTGTGCGGTCTCGTGATGGTGCTGCTGTTCCGAGATCTGTTCCAGACGCCTGCCGGTGGCGATCGCAGCATGCCAATCGCGTTCCTGCTGGTAGATTGTCAGCAAATGCTGCAAAGCCTGGGATACGAACGCATCGTTGGCCACCAATTCCTTGAACAGCCCTTCCGCGCGGTCGTAGACGCCCGCTTTCATATAGTCTTCGCCGAGTTCCAGCAATGCACGCGCACGCTGTTCGACATTGAGGCCCGAGCGAGCGATAAGATTCTGGTGGATCTGTATGGCCCGGTCCACTTCGCCACGCCGGCGAAACAGATTGCCCAGAGCCAGATGTGTTTCCACCGTATCCTGGTCCACCTCGACCATGCGGACGAAAACCTCGATCGCCTTGTCCGGGCGATTGTCGAGCAGGTAGTTGAGTCCCCTGAAATATTCCTCGTCGGCGAAATTCTTTTGCGGCTGCCGCGCAGCCGAGCGACGCGCAGCGTACCAGCCGGATGCTGCGGCGACCGGCAACAGCAACCACAGATATTCCTGCATCAACTCAGCTCTTGGGATTCTTCAGCTGGCCAATTTCCCGTTCCCGCAGGCGCAGATCCCGACGCAAACGGGAAGCAGTCCAGCGAGATCCCAGATGGACGTTGAGGCTGACCAGAAACGCGCACAGGACGCCCAACGCAAAGGCGCTGATCACGACCACCGATAACGGCAACTCGGCGGTGCCGATGTAGTAGTGAACTGTGACCGGATCAGAATTCAGAGAAGAAAAACCGACACCGACGAAAAGCACCAAAATAAACAACAGGATCGCGATGATTCTCAACATTGTGCTTCCTCAGTGAGCAATAAACCGTTGCAGCGCCAGGAGTACCATACGCTGCAAGGCACAGCGGGTATGCACCTCCGTACGATCGGAAATGCATGATACCGTGACCCGATCCCGTGGCATCATGATACACATAAAAATATCACGCAAACCCGTGCCGCACCCGCTCCAGAGCCACAAAAGTAAGTAGTCATTCGAAACTTGCACCGAGTTCCAGTCCGAATTCAAGGCACGGCAGACGCTTCATGGCCACGCTATGCTTGCGCACGGACCCGCCCGCCCTGCTGTCTCAGCCCAGACAAGAACTCAAAAGGGGGAACTCCCGGGGGACGGAAGGCACGGGCGGCGTTTCTGGTAGCGAAGTCCCACGGTCAACCGCCAATCGGGTCGACCATGTCTGGCCGAGCCTATCCGGTCGCGCAGAACAGGTGATTACTTCTGCGCCGCGTGATTGACGCGCTCGCGCAACTCCTTGCCCGGTTTGAAGTGCGGCACATATTTTCCGGCCAGGGCCACCGCATCGCCGGTCTTGGGATTTCTACCGATACGCGGCGGCCGGAAGTGAAGACAGAAACTTCCGAACCCACGGATCTCAATGCGCTCTCCGGATGACAGGGCGCGGCTCATCTGTTCGAGCATGGCTTTAACCGACAGCTCTACGTCCTTGTAGGCCAGATGCACCTGTTTGTGCGCAATTGCTTCGATCAATTCGGACTTGGTCATACAGATCCTCAGGCGACTTCTGTCTGAACATTCCCGCTTGCCTGTTCTTTCGTCCGTCTTCCACGTTGTGCCAGCAGTAACGCAACCTTGCTATGCGCCTGCTGGCACGCCTTGAACACGAACAAACCCCTGCGCAATCCGGTATGTTCCTTTCGCCAATCGCCTTATCTGAACAAGAAAGGTACGTATTCAGCTGCCGGCAGCACTACAGCGTACCGGCGGCTGATCAGCGATCAATCTTCTTTGTGAGCGTCCATCTGGGCACGCAGGGCCTCGCCCAGGGAGGTACTGGCACCGCCCTTGCTGCTGTACTCCTGCATTGCCTCGGCTTCCTCCGCGACAGCCTTGGCCTTGATAGAAAGCGTGATCGAGCGGTTCTTGCGATCCACGCCAGTGAACTTCGCTTCGATCTTGTCTCCCGGCTTCAGCACGCTGCGGGCATCCTCTATTCGATCCCTGGACAGATCGGAGGCCTTGATCACGCCTTCAACGTTTTCACCCAGGGTCACGATGGCAGCCTTGGCATCCACCTCTTTGATCACACCGATCACGATGCTGCCTTTGGGATTCATCGCCACATAGCTGGAAAAAGGATCCTGTTCCAACTGTTTGATGCCCAGAGAGATACGCTCCCGTTCCGGATCCACGGCCAGCACCACGGCTTCGATCTCCTGGCCCTTGCGAAATTCCCGGATCGCCGCCTCGCCAGCCTCGTCCCAGGAAATATCGGACAAATGCACCAGACCGTCTATGCCGCCATCAAGTCCCACAAAGATACCGAAATCGGTGATCGATTTGATCTGACCCGAGACTTGCTGCCCCTTGTTGAAACGGGTCGCGAAATCATCCCAGGGGTTGGCCTGGCACTGCTTCATACCCAGCGATATGCGGCGCCTTTCCTCGTCGATATCCAGCACCATGACTTCGGTTTCCAGCCCTACGCTGACCATCTTGTGGGGGTTGACGTTCTTGTTGGTCCAATCCATCTCGGACACATGGACCAACCCCTCGACTCCTTCCTCGATTTCGACGAAGCAACCGTAGTCGGTGATGTTGGTAACCTTGCCGAACAAGCGGGTGTGGACCGGATATCGCCTCGCGATCGCCACCCAGGGATCATCCCCGAGCTGCTTGAGGCCCAGAGACACGCGCTGACGCTCACGATCGAACTTGAGGACCTTGATTTCAACCTCGTCACCAACGGTGACAACTTCCGACGGGTGCTTGACACGCTTCCAGGCCATGTCGGTGATATGCAGCAGGCCGTCGATTCCGCCCAGATCGAGGAAGGCGCCATAGTCGGTCAGGTTCTTGACGACTCCCTTCACCACCTGGCCTTCCTGGAGGCTGTTGAGCAGTGCTTCGCGTTCTGCGCTGTATTCCTCCTCAACCACCGCCCGACGCGACACCACGACATTGTTGCGTCGCTGATCAAGCTTGATGACCTTGAACTCGAGCTGCTTGCCTTCCAGATAGGCGGCATCGCGAACCGGTCTGACATCCACCAGGGAACCCGGTAGAAAAGCCCGGATTTCACCGAGATCCACGGTGAATCCGCCTTTGACCTTGCCACTGATGATGCCATGAACGACCTCTTCACCCTCGAAGGCCGCCTCCAGCACCGTCCATGACCGTTGCCTCTTGGCTTTGTCACGTGAAAGCCGGGTTTCCCCAAAGCCATCCTCGACCGCATCCAACGCAACTTCCACCTCGTCGCCGGCCACCACGCTTGCGACCCCGTTTTCGTCATAGAATTGCTCGATTGGAATCAGTCCTTCCGACTTCAAACCAGCATTGACGACCACGGCATCCGGACGCACTTCGACCACGATTCCGGTGATAATAGTCCCGGGCCGCATTTCAGTCCGGGCCAGGCTTTCCTCAAACAGCTCTGCGAAACTTTCAGACATTAGTCAATCTGAACCTGTAGTTACTCCGACATCACAAGACGATGCCGCAAGTATGTTGATGATCAATGAAAACAAAAGAACAGCACAAGGCTGCCCTCACCCATTCGCGTCAGCCCTCGTCGAACAAGCTGCGCCGAACCACCTGCAACACTTGCTGGTGCACCGCCAACACAGACAATTTCGTCGTGTCGATGACGTGAGCATCAGCCGCCGCCTTGAGTGGTGCGACGCTGCGCGTGGAGTCACGTAGATCGCGCGCGGCTATGTCCCTGACGAGGGCCGGAAGGCTAACACTGGTTCCTTTCCGAATCAACTGTTTATGCCGTCTTTTCGCACGCTCTTCGGCGCTCGCGGTGAGGAAGAACTTCACCTCGGCATGCGGGAACACAACCGTCCCCATATCACGCCCGTCCGCGACCAGCCCTGGCGCTTGCAGAAACGAATGCTGCCGCTCCAGCAAAGCCCCGCGAACGGCGGGTATGGCTGCCACCTGTGACGCCGCAGCGGCAGTATCTTCAGTGCGAAGCTGGTCGCTGACATCCTTGCCATGCAGCCGAATCAGCGGCTCTCCGACATCCGTCCCGGTCTCGAATCGCACCTCGAGATCCCGCGCCACCGCGGCCAGCGCCCGGCTATCGACCAGGTTCACCCCTGCCCGCCTCGCCGCCAAAGCCGTGAGCCGGTACAGCACACCGCTGTCCAGCAGTTCGAAACCCAGATCGCTGGCAAGCAAACGCGCCACCGTACCCTTGCCGGTGCCGCTCGGGCCGTCGATGGTAATGACAGGTGGAGTTGCCGGCACCATTCACACCTACTCGGTGGTGAGCGCCAAGCCGGTTGCCGCCGCCAGCTCGGCGAAGCCCGGGAAAGAGGTGTCGACCGCCGCACAGTCACGAACCCGGATAGCGGCAGTGGATCTCAGCCCGGCCATAGTCAGTGCCATAGCGATTCGATGATCACCCCGGGACTCCACCACACCGCCATGTATGGGCCCCCCTTCGATCACTATGCCGTCTTCGAGCGGCTGTGCCTCAACACCCAGCGTTGACAGGCCATCGGCCATCGCCTGGATGCGATCGCTCTCCTTGACCCGTAGTTCACTGGCACCGTGCAGCCGCGTGCGGCCGCGGGCGCACGCCGCGGCCACGAATATGGCCGGAAACTCATCGATCGCCAACGGCACCTGGGCGGGATCGATGTCGATCCCCTGCAACGATGCCGAACGCACGCGCAGATCGGCAACTTCCTCACCACCAACCGTGCGCCGACCCCTTATCTCGATATCCGCCCCCATGGCTTGCAGTATGGAGATCACACCACTACGCGTCGGATTGACCCCGACATGCTGCAGCAGCAGGTCTGAACCAGGCGCTATGCAGGCCCCGACCAGAAAGAAAGCCGCGGAAGAAATATCCGCCGGGACGTCGATGGTCATGGCTTGAAGACGCCCGCCTCCCCGCACGCAGATCTCCCGGTCACGATGCTGCACAGGGTAGCCGGCGGCGGCCAGCATGCGCTCGGTGTGATCACGACTGCGAGCCGGTTCGTGCACACAGGTCATGCCCTGGGCATAGAGGCCGGCCAAAAGCAGGCAGGATTTGACTTGGGCGCTGGCCATCGGCATCGGATAGTGTATCCCCTGCAGACGGGCACCCCGTATCCGCAGCGGTGCAGTGCCTGAGTCTCCGCTGGAGATGATTGCCCCCATGCGGGTCAAGGGTTCAACCACGCGCCCCATCGGGCGACTACGTAGCGAGCTGTCCCCGCTGAGCACAACGTCAAATTCCTGCGCCGCCAGCAGACCACACAACAATCTCATGGAGGTGCCGGAGTTGCCGAGATCGAGCGCTGCAGCGGGTTCTCTGAGGCCGTCCATGCCAACCCCATCGATCTCCACCACACCATCCCGCGGGCCGTGAATGCCAACCCCCATGGCCCGAAACGCCTCTATCGTGGCCAGACAGTCGTCACCTTCCAGAAAGCCGCGCACGGTCGAGCGCCCATCGGCCAACGCACCCAGAATGATGGCCCGATGTGAAATGGACTTATCTCCCGGAACCCTGACCTTGCCACGCAGACTGCCGCCCGGCTCGACGCAGAAATCCAGCTCCCCGGGGCCGGGGCGATGTCGCTCCTTCACCACCAACCCTTCAATCCCCGTCCTGGTACAGATTGTCTCGGGCAACCTTGGCGTGGCGAAACACTGACAGCAGGGCCTCGCCATCGCCACGTTCCACCGCATCGCCCAAACGGCGCAAATCAAGAGTGAACGCTTGCAGACTTTCAAGCAGCGCATCACGATTGGCAAGACAGATGTCACGCCACATCACCGGGTCGCTGGAAGCGATGCGGGTAAAGTCCCGAAAGCCGCCGGCCGCGTAACGAAAAATCTCGGTGTGGTCGTCCATTGAGGCCAGCGTATCCACCAGATTGTAGGCCAACAGATGCGGCAGATGGCTGGTGGCGGCCAACACCTGATCGTGATGTCTGACACCCATTTCCACGACCTCGGCGCCAGCCGCCTGCCACATCCGCGTGACCAGGGCGACCGCGTCCGCTTCCGTTTCCGCCAATGGCGTGAGTATCACCCGGCGGCCATCGAACAACTCCTCACGCGAGGCTTCGACACCGCTGCGCTCGGCGCCGGCAATCGGATGACCTGGCACGAAGCGCGGTGGGGTGCAGCCAAACACGCGGCGCACATCGGCCAGCACACTGCCTTTGGCGCTGCCGGCGTCGGTCACCACCGCATGGTCGGGCAGCCGCGGGGCAATCCGTTCCAGCACCGAGCGCATCGCCCCCAGGGGTACCGCCAGCAATACCGCATCGGCCCCGGCAACGGCCTGCGCCGGATCGGTTTCATAGCGGTGGATCACGCCAAGCCTGACAGCCAGCTCCAGGTTGGTCTCCTGGCGACCGCAGCCAATCACTTCCTCCACCGCGTCGCGGGCGATCAATGCCCTTGCCAGCGAGCCGCCGATCAACCCCACGCCGATGATGCACAAACGACCAATCGTTCCAGTTTCGGGCATGCCGGAATTCACCGCCCAAGCACTACCGACAAGGCCTTCAGCAAAAGATCGTTTTCCTGTCTGGTGCCAACCGTGATACGCAGATGATCGGGCAGCCCGTAGTTCTCGATCGGTCGCACAATGACGCCCTGGCGCAGCAGACCCCGGTATACCGCTGCGGCTGACTCGCCGAAGCGTACACACAGAAAATTCGCCGCGGAGGGCAACGATGGCAGACCGAGCCCACTCAGGTCCCGACGCAATCGCTCACGTTGTTCGCGATTGAGATCTATGCTGTGGCGCAAGTGATCGTAATCGTTCAACGCAGCCGTTGCCGCCGCCAGTGCCGCCATATTGACATTGAAAGGCTGGCGTACCCGATTGAGCAGATCCGCCACCCCGGCACTGCTGAGCGCGTAGCCGACTCGAAGCCCGGCCAGACCGTAGGCCTTCGAGAAAGTGCGTGTCACCACCAGGTTGGGATGCTGCGCCAGCCAGCCGACCGTGCTCCGGTAGTCCGCTTCATCGACATACTCGTGATAGGCCTCGTCCACCACCACGATGACGTGCTGTGGAATCGATGCCAGGAAGTCGCGCAACTCGGCTGCCAACAGCCAGGTTCCGGTCGGGTTGTTGGGGTTGGCGATAAAGACCATGCGTGTGCGTTCACTCAGCAGCGCGCCCATTGCCGACAGATCGTGCCCGCAGGGCTGCCGGTGTTCCGCCGGGTTGGCTTCCGCGACCCGTGCGTTAGCCCCCACGGCCCGGGTCACCAGCGCATAGATGGCAAAACTGTGTCGGGCATAGATCACTTCGTCGGCCGCGGTGACGAAAGCCCGGGCCAGCAATTCCAGTATGTCGTTGGAGCCATTGCCCAGTGTCAGGCACTCCGCCGACAGGTTGAACTGCGCCGCCAACGCGGCCTTGAGATCGAAACCGTTGCCGTCAGGATAGCGGCCGCAATCCACCAGAGCCTCCGCGGCAGCCTCGCGGGCGGCACTACCAGGACCCAGCGGGTTCTCGTTCGACGCCAGCTTCACGATACGCTGCAAACCGTACTCCCGGCGCAGTTCACTCTCCGGTTTGCCCGGCTGATAAGGGCGCAGACCGCGTACGCCGGGCACCGCCAGAGCGCTGGGATCAAAGTTCATGGATCGGACCTCCCGGTGGGTACCTGTCCGGGGAACAGATGAATGCCATTACAGCACTGCACAAGGAAATGATCCTAAGACTTTGAAAAGAGTGGCTGTCTTCTTCAATTCCTGTAGCGCCTTGGCGACAGGTGGCTGGTCAGCATGACCCAGCAGGTCGATAAAGAACACATAATCCCACATGTCGCGACGGGACGGCCGTGACTCGATTCTGGTCATGGTCAGACCATTGCGTGCGATCGGTTCGAGCAGTTCGTGCAGCGACCCTACCCGATTCTGCGATGCCACCAGCAAGGCGGTCTTGTCGTCCCCTGACGGCGGCACGAACTGGCTGCCGATCACCAGAAATCGTGTGGTGTTGTTGGGATCATCTTCGATGTTGCGCGCCAGAATCGGGAGCTCGTTCAGTTCCGCGGCGTATTCCCCCGCGATCGCCGCACACCGCGGCTGGCCAACGACCCGTGCGGCGGCCTCACCGTTGCTGCTGACTGCGACCCGTTCGGCGCCGGGCAGCTTCAGATCCAGCCACTCGCGACATTGAGCAAAAGACTGCTGGTGGGAATAGACCCTGTCGATGCCCTGCAGGTCCTCCACTGCGCTGATCAAGTGATGGTGAATACGCATCGCCACTTCGCCACAGATTCGCAGCGGCGACACCAGGAACATGTCCAGCGTGTGGTTGACCACCCCCTCGGTGGAGTTCTCGACCGGTACCACACCGTAGTCCGCGTTGCCCGATTCGACCTCGCGAAACACTTCGTCTATCGCATGCAAAGGCACGGCTTGTATCGACCGGCCAAAGTGCTTGCTGGCGGCCGCCTGGGTAAAGGTGCCCTCGGGGCCCAGAAACCCGACCTTCAGTGGCTCCTCGAGTGCCAGACAGGCGGACATGATCTCGCGAAAGAGCCTGGCCATCTCCTCATCGCTGAGCGGCCCGCGATTGTGCGCCATGACCTCGCGCAACACTCGCGCCTCGCGTTCGGGTCGATAGAACTCGGTCCGACCGCCAGCGCTTCCCTGCTTGATTTCGGCAACCCGCTGCGCACACCGGGCACGCTCGGAAATCAGCGCTTGAATCTGCCGATCGATCTGGTCGATGCGTTCGCGTACCGCGGCGAGCTGTTGCTGTTCGGATTCGGTGGTCATCTCTTGTATACCCGTCGCGCTAGCGGTGACGTTGCCCGAACTCCGTCATGAATGCCAGCAATGCATCGACGCCGGCTTCGGGCATTGCATTGTATATGCTGGCGCGCATCCCACCGACTGAACGATGACCCTTGAGATTGAGCAGCCCGCACTCGCCAGCCTGTTGCAGAAACAGATCGTCGAGTTCCGGTCGTGCCAGGGTAAACGGTATGTTCATGCGTGAACGACTATTGCCGCTCACCGGGTTGGCGTAAAAGTCCGAGCTGTCTATGGCTGCGTAGAGCTTTTGTGATTTGCGCAGGTTGATTTCCGCTATGGCGCCCAGACCACCCTGATCGTGCAGCCAATCGAACACCAGACCGGCCAGATACCAGCTATAAGCCGGCGGTGTGTTGCCCATGGAACCGGCAGCACCTTGCGCGGCATAATCCAGCACGGCAGGGGTCGCGGTCATCGCCCGACCGGTCAGTTCGCGGCGGACGATCACCACCGTCAACCCGGCCGGACCGATGTTTTTCTGCGCGCCCGCGTAGATCACCCCGAAGCGGGTCACATCGATCGGCTGTGACAGTATGGACGATGACATATCGGCAATCAGAGGCACACCGCCGGTATCCGGAACGCGGTCGAATTCGACTCCACCGATGGTTTCGTTGGGTGTGTAGTGCAGATAGTCGGCGTGTTCGTTGCCGTGCCACCGGCTGGTTTCCGGGACGCTGGTGAAACCGTCTGCTTCACTGCTGGCGGCAATACTGATGTCGCCATACTTGCTGGCCTCCTGTGCCGCCTTGCGCGACCAGGCGCCGGTGAGCACATAGTCCGCCTGTCCGGTCCCGCCGAGCAGATTGAGCGGCACCGCGGAGAACTGACCGCTTGCCCCACCCTGCAGGAACAGCACGAAATAGTCGTCCGGTATCTCCATCAGGGAGCGCAGCGCCGCTTCGGCCCGTTGCGCGATATCCGTGAACTGTGGCCCGCGGTGGCTCATCTCCATGACGCTCATACCGCTGCCGTGCCAGTCCAGCATTTCCTCCCGCGCCTGGCGTAACACCGATTCCGGCAACACTGCCGGGCCAGCACTGAAGTTATAGGGTCTGCTCATGAGCCGGGGTCAGTCCTCCAAATCCTGCTCGTGATCATCATCCTCGACAACCTCGGCGAGAATCTCGATACGCTCGACCCCGATCACCTTTTCACCCTTGCCAACGCTGATCAGCGTGACGCCCTGCGTGTTGCGGCTCAATATGGACACTTCATCCACTCGCGTGCGAACCAATGTCCCCCCATCCGTGATCAGCATGATCTGATCGTCATCCGCGACCTGAACCGCGCCCACCACCGCGCCGTTGCGATCGCTGCAGCGGATCGAGATGACGCCTTGCCCACCACGGCGGTAGACCGGATAGCCGTCCACATCGGTACGTTTCCCATAGCCGTGCTCGGTAACCGTGAGGATACGGCCCTCGTCGCGCACCACCACCAGTGCGATGACGCTGGCACCGCCAGCCAGCTTGATGCCGCGCACGCCGGCAGCGGTACGCCCCATCGGACGGACACCGGATTCTTCGAAACACATCGCCTTGCCAGCATCGCTAAACAACATGACACGCCGACGCCCATCGGTCAGCGCGACGTTGACCAGTTCGTCCCCTTGGTGCAGATCGATGGCGATGATCCCGTTGCTGCGGGGTCTTGAATAGGCTGCCAACGGCGTCTTCTTGACCGTACCGGCACGGGTGGCAAACAACACGAAATGCTGGTCGTCGAACTCCTTGACCGGCAGTACGGCGTTGATTCGTTCGTCCTTTTCCAGCGGCAATAGATTGACGATGGGTTTGCCACGGGCGCCACTGCCCGCCTGTGGCAGCTCGTAGACTTTCTTCCAGTACAAACGCCCGCGATTGCTGAAACACAGCATGGTGTCGTGGGTATTGGCGATAAACAGCTGGTCTATGAAATCCTCTTGCCTGACGGATGCAGCCGACCGCCCCTTGCCGCCACGCCGCTGCGCACGGTACTCGCTCAGCGGTTGTGCTTTGGCATAGCCGGCGTGAGAAAGCGTGACCACCACTTCCTCGCGGGTGATCAGATCCTCCAGTGACAGATCTTCGTGCACCGCCATGATCTCGGTGCGCCGCGGCTCGGGATAGCGCTCCTTGATCTCCACCAGTTCATCGCGCACCACCTCCAGCAACCGCTGGGGGTCGGTCAAAATCCTCAGCAGTGCCTCGATGCGTTCCAGCACTTCAAGGTATTCGTCGACGATTTTTCCCTGCTCCAGTGCAGTCAGGCGGTGCAATCGCAGATCCAGAATCGCCTGCGCCTGGACCAGGGACAGCCGATAGCCCTCGGGTCGAACCCCGTACTCGGCACCCAGATCCTCGGGTCTGGAAGACTGCGCGCCGGTTCTGGCCAGCATGGCTTCGACACCCTCGCCAGGCGGCCAGTCTCTTGCCATCAGGGCCACACGCGCCTCAGCCGGTCCCGAGGAGGCGCGAATCAAGGCGATGATTTCGTCGATATTGGCCAGGGCTACGGCCAACCCCTCCAGGGTATGGGCCCGATCCCGTGCCTTGCGCAGTTCGAATATGGTGCGGCGTGTCACCACCTCCCGGCGGTGCACCAGAAAAGCCTGCAACAGATCCTTGAGGTTGAGTAGCTGGGGGCGCCCGTCCAGCAACGCCACCATATTGATCCCGAAGACCGTCTGCATCTGGGTGTGCTTATAGAGATTGTTGAGTACCACCTCGGCGACTTCGCCGCGACGCAGCTCGATCACCATGCGCATGCCGTCCTTGTCGGATTCGTCGCGCAACTCCGAGATCCCCTCAAGTCGCTTTTCCTTGACCAGTTCCGCAATCTTTTCCAGCAAACGGGCCTTGTTGACTTGAAAAGGAAGCTCGTAGACCACGATAGTCTGGCGGCTGGTCTGAGAATTCGTCTCGATGCGCGCGCGCGCGCGTACATGCACCCGACCCCGACCGGTCTGATATGCCTCACGGATTCCATCGGCGCCATTGATGATGCCCCCGGTGGGGAAATCCGGACCTTCCAGTATATCCACCAGCTGTTCCAGCGCGATGTCTGGTTCGGCGACCATGGCCAGACAGGCATCGACCGTCTGTACCAGATTGTGCGGTGGAATCTTGGTGGCCATCCCCACCGCGATTCCCTCCGAGCCATTGACCAGCAGGTTGGGCACCCGGGTCGGAAACACAGTGGGTTCATGCTCGGACTCGTCGTAGTTGGGGACGAAATCGACCGTTTCCTTGTCCAGGTCCGCCAGCAGGTCGTGGGCGATCCGCGACATGCGAACCTCGGTATATCGCATGGCAGCAGGTGCATCACCATCGACAGAGCCGAAGTTGCCCTGGCCATCCACCAACAACTGGCGCATCGAAAACGACTGCGCCATCCTGACGATGGTGTCGTAGACCGCCGTATCGCCGTGCGGGTGATACTTACCGATCACGTCACCTACCACCCGCGCCGACTTCTTGTAGGCCTTGTTCCATTCGTTGCCCAACTCGCTCATGGCATACAGCACACGGCGATGGACCGGCTTGAGCCCGTCGCGCGCATCCGGCAGCGCCCGCCCGATAATTACGCTCATCGCGTAATCCAGGTAAGAACGCTTCATCTCGTCCTCGAGATTGACGGGCAGCACTTCCTTGGCAAACTCAGCCATGGTCAAAATTTCCTCGAAACCAGCAGAATCGGGCGGGAGGGAGGTTGAGAGCCTCTCTGGGCCCGTATTCTAGCACGGGCACCCGTTTACCGTGTAGTTTCAATTGAGGCGCCTGACGCGCTCCAGCGAGCCGTAGCGGTCGAATCTGGACTCTCGTTTCGGGACCACGGATTAGACTATACTGCGAGCGGCAGGGGGCTGGGGTGAGGCGAATTCGCGCGACATGGTCGAACCGATCTGTTGCTGTTTGGATAATTTTGATAAATCTGTTGCATTTTCGATAATACAGATTTACTCTCCCACTGTGCTCTGTTGCCAACAACCTGACCTATCCACAGAATTGACTGTCTACTATGGCCCAATCAGGGAGAATTTTATGAACAAGCTAACCGCTATCGGCCTGAGTGCCATTATGTCCGCCTCTGTGGCCGGCGTGGCCTATGCCCAGAGCGAAAGTACTGAATCCATGATGGTGGATTTCGGTGATGCCACCGGCTACGCAAACGCTCACGGCAGCTACATCAAAACTGCCGACGGCTGCCTGAAGACCCCGCGCTGGAACGAAGACGAGGCCAGGGAGCCTTGCGACGCGGTACCCGCGCCGCCGCCTCCGCCCGAACCTGCCATCGTCCGTGCCAACACCACGATCGAGGCCGACGCCCTGTTTGACTTTGACAAGTCCGACATCAAGCCCGAAGCCGATGTCGCGATCAAGGAACTGGTCAAGGAACTGGCCGGCGCCGCTGAAATCATCGGCATCACCGCGACGGGCCACACCGACAGCATCGGAGCGGAAGCCTACAACCAGGGTCTTTCCGAGCGCCGTGCCGCCAGTGTCAAGGCCGCGATGGAAGGTCTGGGTGTCAATCCCGGCCTGATCACTGCCTCCGGCATGGGTGAGTCGAGCCCGATTGCCAGCAACGACACCCGCGAGGGACGTGCTGAGAATCGCCGTGTGGAGATCAAGGTGGAAGCCATCGAAGAAAAGCAGCAGTAAAACGCTGCCGACCTCGGTCACCAGCCGCCCTGTCAGCTGACAGGGCGGTTTTTTTTCGCCCGGGCTATCTATCCCGCGGCATGCCTACCTGCGGCACACCGGGAACCGTCGATGACCGGAACCGTCACCACCATCATCAGCCCGCGCTGGATTCTGCCGGTGGTGCCAGCCGGGCAGTTGCTGGAAAACCACAGCCTGTTGGTTGCCGGCCAACGTATCGAAGCCATCATACCGACCCCGGAACCGGATGCCATAACGGCCGCTTGTAACCACGTCGAACTACCTGGTCATCTGTTGATGCCCGGACTGGTCAATGCCCACACTCATGCTGCCATGAGCCTGCTACGTGGGCTGGCGGATGATCTGCCGCTGATGACCTGGCTTCAGGAGCATATCTGGCCAGCCGAAAAACGCTGGGTGAACGCCCAGTTCGTCGCTGACGGCAGCGCTCTGGCGGCGGCCGAGATGATCCGTTGCGGCACCACCTGTTTCAGCGATATGTATTTCTTCCCCGACACCACCGCCGAGGTATGTATCGCTGCCGGTCTGCGCGCATGCGTGGGCATGATCGTGGTCGATTTCCCTACTGTCTGGGCCGACAATGCCGACCAATACATCGACAAGGGAATCGCCCTGCGCGATCGCTTCGATGGCGAAGCGCTGGTCTCCCTTGCCTGGGCACCACATGCACCCTACACGGTCAGCGACGAACCGTTGCGGCGGATTGCGAGGCTGGCGGATCGATACCGGTGTCCGGTCCACATACACCTCCATGAATCGGCACACGAGGTGGAGCAGGCGCTACGCGACCACGGCCAGCGCCCGTTGGCACGCCTGCAACAACTGGGTCTGGTGGACGACAGACTGGTCGCGGTACACATGACCCAGCTTGAAGATGCGGAAATCGAACTGCTTGCCCGCGCCCGCTCGCACGTCGTCCATTGCCCCGAATCCAATCTCAAGCTGGCCAGCGGATTCGCGCCGGTGTCCGAGCTGCTCGATGGCGGCGTCGACTGCTGTCTGGGCACGGACGGTTGTGCCAGCAACAACGATCTCGACATGCTCGGAGAAATGCGTACCGCGGCACTGCTGGCCAAAGGGCGCAGCGGCGACGCCTCGGCGCTGCCCGCCGAACAGGTCGTGCGCATGGCGACGCTCGGCGGTGCCAACGCACTGGGGCTTGGTCAGCAGATCGGTTCGCTGGAGCCCGGCAAGCTGGCCGACATCATCGCCGTCGACCTGGACAGGGCGGAGACATCTCCGGTATACAATCCGGTTTCGCAACTGGTATACGCCAGTAGCAGGGATCAGGTCACCGATGTCTGGGTGGCCGGCCGCAGACTAATGGCGGGACGCCAGTTACAGACTATCGATTTAGCCGAGACCGTGGAGCGGGCACAGCACTGGGGCCGGAATATTGCCAAACTCTGAACCAGGGGCGGATGATCAGCACAATGTGGATGCCGGTGAGATCGCCAAATTCGAAGCGCTGGCAACACGCTGGTGGGATCCCGAGGGCGAGTTTCGACCGCTGCATGCCATCAATCCGCTACGGCTGGACTACATCGATTCGCATGCGCCGCTGCAGGGCAGTCGCGTGCTGGACATCGGCTGCGGCGGCGGCATCCTGAGCGAAAGCATGGCGTCCCGGGGCGCCCGCGTCACCGGCATCGATATGGGTCAGGCGCCGCTGCAGGTTGCCAGGCTGCACCTGCTCGAGAGCACGCTGAAAATCGAGTATCTGCACACAACCGCGGAACAGTTCGCCGCTCGGCATCCGGCCTCGTACGATGTCGTGACCTGTATGGAGATGCTGGAGCATGTTCCCGACCCGGCATCGGTAGTCGCGGCATGTGCCCGGCTGGTCAAACCCGGTGGACAGGTGTTCCTTTCCACCATCAACCGCAATCCCAAAGCCTGGCTGCTGGCGATCGTCGGCGCCGAGTATCTGCTGCGGTTGTTGCCCAAAGGCACGCATGAGTATCACCGTTTGATCAAACCTTCGGAGTTGACCCGTTGGTGCCGGCAGGCAGCACTGCGGCCACAACAGATCACCGGGCTGCACTACAACCCGTTGACCCGGGAATTCCGACTCGGAGCCGGCGCCGATGTCAATTATCTGCTGCGCTGCCAGGCCCCGGATGCCTGAAAATACCCGCATGCTGCAGGTATAGATCATGGCGCTGTGCTTCCAGGCCGTGTTGTTCGATCTCGATGGCACCCTGCTGGATACCGGTCGCGACATGGCTGCGGCACTCAACGCACTGCTGATCGAGCATGACCACACGACACTCGACTATGCGAGCGTCCGCCCGCAGGTATCAAACGGATCTGCGGCGTTGATACAACTGGGTTTTGGAATCGGCACCGAGGCACCCGGGTTCGAACCGCTGAAGCTCCGTTTCCTGGAGTTGTATCGACAGTGTCTGGCCCGACACACCCGATTGTTCGACGGCATGGATTCGGTACTGGCAATGGTGGAATCCCACCGGGTACCCTGGGGCATCGTCACCAACAAGCCGGGCTGGCTTACCGAGCCGCTGCTGCGGCAACTCGACCTGACCGAACGAGCCGCGGCAGTGGTCAGCGGTGACTCGATTGCCGTGCGCAAGCCCGATCCGGGGCCCCTGCTGCTGGCCTGCCGGATGATCGGTGCGGAACCCGCATCCACACTCTATATCGGCGATGCCCAGCGTGATATCACGGCGGGCCTGAGGGCAGGCATGACCACCATCGCGGCCACCTTCGGATACATCCCGGAACACGAAGACCCTGCCGACTGGGGTGCACATGGCAGCGTCGCGAAACCCACGGATATTCTGGACTGGTTGACCGGGCATCGGAGACCCGGGGAACCACAGGGCGAGCGGGGCTGAATCCTGCCTTCCCGGACCTGTTATTTTCCGCCAACCGCCTGACGCAGTGGCTATGCTCGGCTACAATCACAACGGTTCAAGACGCGCCGGTTTCGAGGTCTCGATGCAACCATACCGCCCGAGTGCAGATCTGCTCTCCAATCGCACCATCCTGGTCACCGGAGCCGGGGACGGGATCGGCCGCGCGGTTTCCCTGGCTTACGCAAAACATGGCGCCACCGTTGTTCTGCTGGGGCGTACGCTCAAGAAACTGGAGCAGGTATACGACCAGATCGAATCCAACGGCGGCCCGCAACCCGCCATATACCCGATGAACCTCGAGGGCGCCTCTCCCAAGGACTACGAGGACCTGGCCACCGTGATCCGCAACGAATTCGGTCACCTGGACGGGTTGCTCCACAATGCCGCGGAACTGGGGGAACTGCGCCCCATCCAGCACTATGACGTGATGACCTGGACCCGGGTCCTGCACATCAATCTGACCGCGCCGTTCCTGCTCAGTCAGGTCTGCCTGGAACTGCTGCAGGAGGCTCCTTCGGCGGCGGTAATCTTTACCCATGATTCGGTTGCCGATCGCGGCAAGGCCTACTGGGGCGCCTATGGTGCCGCCAAGGGAGGGCTAAGAACCCTGGCCGGCATTCTGTCGCAGGAACTCGAGACCAACACCCGGGTACGGGTCAACTGCATCGATCCGGGTCCGGTAGCCACTGCTCTGAGACTACGCGCCTACCCGGGGGAAGATCGCAGCAGCCTGCCGGAACCCGAACAGGTCGTCGACCCTTACCTGTTCCTGATGGGGGACGATGGCCTCGGCGTCAACGGCGAGCTGCTCCGCTATGGCGAGCCGTTGCCCCCAGCAACGCGCTAAGGGCTCACTTCCACAGATCCACCGCAATGCCCTGTTCACGCATGCTGTCTGCACGTGCCTGGATGTAGCGCTGTAACTCGGGATATTCGCGATAAGCGCCGCTACCCACGTAGTCGAGCACGCTTTGGGTATGGAATGCCCGTAGATAGGCCTCGCTGCGAAAAAGCTCGTCACCATCCGCCGAAAAAAACACCATGCTGGGCGCGTACATGATATCGAGATCCGCGGCCCATTGTGCCACCGTGGTGGTGCGTCCGTCCGGCGTCTCCACGACCGCATTCGACCACATGTCCACCACCGCGACTGAAAGCTGGTCGAGTAGTGCTCCGGTCTCGGGCCGTCGGAGGATGTCATCGTGCATTTCGTCACAGGCCAGGCACTGGCGTTGCTCGAACAAAACCAGCAGCGGCCGGCGGTCGGATCCGCCGCGGCGATCCAGTCGGTAAGGTGGCGCAGGATAATCGGCGCTGACATGCAGCTTGCCGCTGGCCGGCGCCGGATTCACCTGCTGAAGATAGTCGCGAAAACTTTGCTGCCGGTATCCCTGATCGGACACGTACTGCAGAACCGCGTTGAAGCGATGGGGAGGATAATAGCCGTTGATTCGCAGCGCCACGTTACCTCGTTGGTCGAGCAATAGCAGCGTGGGTGTATACATTACCTCCAGCGCTGCCGCGAAACGCTTCTCGGTGGTTGTGCCGCCATCGAATCCGATGACTTCCCGATCCCCCCACAGGTCTATACTGATGACATCGAACCCGGCCTGGGTGCGACGCGAAATCTCCCGCTGCCCGAAGTTGTCCCGCAGCAACTTGTCGCAATAGGGGCAGGCATTCTGGTGAAAGTAGAGTATGACGTGGCGCCCCGCCTCCGCGGCTTCCGCAACATCCTCTCGGATATCAAGGAAGGAGTCCTTGAACCACGGCAGACTCTCGGTCAGCAGCGGGGGCTGCTGGGCAAACGACACCGCACTGAATGCCCATAGCAGTGCGGCTGACAGGAGTCGTCTCATCGCAGATACCTCGCAGTCGCGCAAGACGTTGCCGATCCATCGCAGTGCGTACCGGCACCTATACTATAGCGGGTCTGACGCTGTGGTGGATGCAAGCCCATAACAACAGTGGGGCAACAGCGGGCACCCCTGGCACAGTGGATTGCTGCGCAGACAGCGCTGTTTGCCGTGTTCGACAATCACCGCATGGTATTCGCCGAAACGATGGCAATGACCGCCGAGATCGGACTGCAATCGTAATTTCAGTGGTTCGTAGCGCCAGGCGGCAGCCGCCATACCCAGCCGCTGCAACAGGCGGCGCGTGTAGACATCCACCACGAATTCCGGTTTCATCAGTGCGTACAAGAGGATGACATCAGCGGTCTCGGGGCCGATGCCGTTGACCGCCAGCAGACTGGCGCGCAGCTCTCCGGTGCCCATCGTCACCAGAACATGGTACCCGCCGGAATCCAGAAACCAGTCAAGCAGGGCTCGCACCCGCCTTGCCTTGACGTTGTGGCAGCCGGCCGCACGAATGACCTGCGCCAACTGTGCTTGGCCTGCCCGATCAAGCCGTAGAGGCGCCAACCAGCCGCGCCGACGGAGCGCACTCAACGCCCGGTCCGCATTGCGCCAGCGGGTGTTCTGGACCAGAACCGCGCCCAGCATGACCTCGAACGGGGTGCTTGCGGGCCACCAGTGTTGGGGGCCATAGCATTGACACAATTGCTCCAGCAGGTCGCTCAGGACGACCGTGTCACCGTTTGCGGCGACCATGATGCGACCGTGCGCGCAGGTCCCGGCGCCCCCGTTTGACAGCGGGCGCTGGCAGCGAAACCTGTAGATCCACCTGTAGCGAGAGCTCGGTGATTTCGCTTGCCCCGAGTTCCCGGAATCGCCCCGGGCGCAGCGCGCGCTCCAGTTTGACCGGTCCATAGCGCACCCGAATCAAGCGGCTTACACGTACTCCTGCAAACTCCCACAAACGCCTCACTTCACGGTGCCTGCCCTCGCGCAGGATGACATGATACCAGTGGTTGGCCCCTTCACCCCCGGCAGTTTCCAGCGTATCGAAGCGTGCCCTCCGGCCATCCAGCATAACCCCCGCACGCAAGCGCTCCAGTACCGAATCCGCCACTGTTCCCAACACCCTGACCGCATACTCGCGCTCGATCCCCCGCGCCGGATGCATCAAACGATACGCCAGCTCACCGTTGGTGGTAAACAGCAGCAACCCCTGGGTATTGATATCCAGGCGTCCCACTGCAATCCAACGCGAGCGCCCGAGCCGGGGCAGTGCCGCGAATACGGTCTCGCGACCCTGGGGATCCTGACGGCTGGTCACCTGACCGAGTGGCTTGTGGTAGACCAGCACCCGGGTCGGACCCTGGCCGTCGGCAACAGCGACAGGCCGCTCATCCAGCTCGATGCGCTCAGCGCCGCTGATTTTCTGGCCAAGATGCGCTGCAACACCGTCGACCTTGATCCGACCCTCCTGTATCCAGGCCTCGATCTGCCGCCTGGAGCCAACGCCACGACCCGCCAGCAGCTTCTGCAGACGCTGCGGTTCCAGGAGCCGCTGATCAGGCTTGCCGGGTTTGTTCCGCATCTGCTGCTGTGCTCGAATCAAGGATCTGCTCTGCCCCCGGGCCCGCTTCCAGTGCACCGAGTTGCTGCACTTCCGCAAGACTGGGCAGATTACCCAGATTGCTGAGGTTGAAATAGTCGAGGAATCCGGGCGCAGTAGCATACAGAGCGGGTTTGCCGGGTACATCGCGGTGACCAACCACCCTTACCCAGCTTCTTTCCAACAGCGTGCGGATAATTCCAGTACTGACCGCGACCCCGCGTATGTGCTCGATTTCACCTCGCGTGATCGGTTGCCGATAGGCGATCAAAGCCAGCGTTTCCAGCAGAGCACGACTGTATCGTGGCGGTTTTTCCTCCCACAGGCGGGTGACCCACGGCGCCATGTCCTCGCGCACCTGCAACCTGAAACCACCGGCGACTTCCACCAGTTCCACACCGCGCCCCTGGTAGTCATCCGACAGTTCGGCCAGCACCTTGCGCAGGGTATCCTGATCCGGGGCGCCGTCGGCATCAAGGATATGCTGCAGACGCGGCAGGGTCAGCGGTTCCCCGGCCGCCAGCAGCAATGCTTCCAGGATGTTCTTCAACCCGCCACCGATCATCCCGGGGCACGCAGATAGATCGGGCCAAAGGGCTCGTTCTGAGTCAGTTCGACCAGCTTCTCCCGCACCAGTTCGAGTATCGCCAGAAAGGTCACCACCACGCCCATACGACCCTCCCCCGCTTCGAACAGCCGGGTGAACTCGGTGTAACCCTGCCGGTTCACCGCGGCCAGCACACTGGACATGCGCTCGCGTACTGAAAGCTGCTCACGCTGTATCTTGTGGTGCGTGTAGCGCCCTGCCCGCGCCATGACATCCGCCAGCGCCACCAGCATGTCCCGCAACGCCACATCGGGCAAGGGCCGCGGGTGTTGCAGGTGTTCGCTGCACACCTGCACGGGAAACAGATCCCGTTCCATTCTTGGCAAGGCGTCCAGATCCAGGGCCGCCTTGCGAAACCGTTCATACTCCTGCAGCCTGCGCACCAGTTCCGCGCGCGGATCGGTCCCATCATCATCTTCCTCGACAGGCCGTGGCAACAGCATTCGTGACTTGATCTCGGCCAGAATAGCCGCCATCACCAGATACTCGGCGGCCAACTCGAAGCGCATATCCTTCATCATGTCGATGTAATCGATATATTGCCGGGTAATCAGCGCCACCGGGATGTCGAGTATTTCCAGGTTCTGGCGTCGAATGAGGTAGAGCAGCAGGTCCAGCGGACCCTCGAAGGTTTCCAGGTACACCTCGAGTGCATCTGGCGGGATATACAGATCCTCCGGTAGCTGCCGCAGCGGTTCGCCACGTACCAGCGCCACCGGCTCGCCCATGACGACAGGCTCGGTCACGATGCCAACGGCCTGATTCCCACCGCCTGGCGCAAGCGAACCAGAAACGGGGCCGCATGCTGGCGCGCGCGCTCGGCGCCATTGCGCAAAATCTGTTCAACATGGCCGGGATCCGCCAGCAAGGCATCATAGCGTTCCCGGGCCGGCGCCAGGCGGGCTTCCAGATACTCGAACAATTCCTGCTTGACCACTCCCCAGGCGATGCCCTCGATGAAACGCCGGCGCAGATCAGCACACTCGTCGGCGCTGGCGAACGCCTGGTAAATCTCGAACAGGGTCGAACCCTGCGGATCCTTGGGCTGGCCCGGTTCGAGCGAGTTGGTCTTGACGCGCATGATGTGCTTGCGGAACTGCTTGGGTGGGGCAAACAAGGGAATGGTGTTGTTGTAGCTCTTGCTCATCTTGCGGCCATCAAGCCCGGACAACACCGCGGTATCATCGTCTACCACGGCCTCCGGCAGCACGAAGTGTTCGCCGTAGTGATGATTGAAACGCTGTGCAATGTCCCTGGCCATCTCCAGATGCTGGATCTGATCTCTGCCCACCGGCACCCGATGAGCATTGAACATCAGGATATCGGCAGCCATCAGTACCGGGTAACAGAACAACCCCATGGTCACACCACGATCGGGATCGGCTGACTGCGCCGCCTCGTTTGTGGCCACTGCGGCCTTGTAGGCGTGGGCGCGATTCATCAGGCCCTTGGCGGTGACGCAGGTCAGTATCCAGGTCAACTCGAGAATCTCGGGCACATCCGACTGACGGTAGAATGTACAGCGTTCCGAATCCAGGCCCAGCGCCAGCCAGGTGGCGGCGATCTCAAGACTGGAGGCTTCGACCCGGTCAGGATCACCACACTTGATCAGCGCGTGATAGTCGGCCAGGAAGAAATAGGAATCGACGTCTTCGCTGCGGCTGCTCTCGATGGCGGGCGCAATCGCCCCGACATAGTTGCCCAGGTGCGGGGTACCGGTGGTGGTGATCCCGGTCAATACGACTTCTTTGCTCATTGGACTCGCGGTGGCAGTAGCAGACAAGAGGGATCGTGGCGAATGTCACACCATGACCAGAGACATAAACAACTGCTCGAGCAGATCGACCGGTGGCCCGAGCAGGCGGCCCAGCAAACCACTGGCCAACAGCGCGATCAACACGAACAAACCAAACGGCTCGACCCTGGCCAGCAGCCGTGCCGCGGCAGCGGGCAACAACCCCACCGCCACCCGGCCCCCGTCGAGCGGCGGCACCGGCAGCATGTTGAGAACTGCCAGCAGGATGTTGATGGTAATCCCCGCCAATCCCATGTAATAGATCGGCAACAGGTAGCGGGCGACGGCCAGCCCCTGGGCCAACAAAACCACATTCAAGATCAGCGTCCAGGCCAGCGCCATCAGCAGATTGGACAAAGGACCGGCGACCGCGACCAGCGCCATGTCCCGGCGCGGGTTGCGCAGACGTCGAAAGTCCACCGGTACCGGACGGGCCCAGCCGAACACGAACCCACCCGCCATCAGCAACAACGCCGGCACCAGCACCGTGCCGATCGGATCGATATGCCGCAAAGGATTGAGTGTCAACCGCCCCTGATCCCTGGCGGTGGTATCGCCCAGACGCAACGCGACCCAGCCGTGCGCCACTTCGTGCAAGGTGACCGCGAGCAATACTGGTGGCACCCATATGATCAGTTGCTGGAGGACCGACAATTCATTCATCGGCGCATTATACGGACTCGCCCAGCCGCGTCACCCGCAGAGTTCTCACCGGCAGGATTCAGCCACTGTCGGCCAGGAAACCGGTATCACCGGCGCCTCTGCGCAACAATCGTGGGACTTCGCCGAGCAGATCCAGCACCGTGGTGGGGTCCGAGCTGCAAAATCCACCGTCGATCACCAGGTCGACCTGGTGCTCCAGGCGCTCCCTGATCTCCTCGGGATCTGCCAGCGGCTGCCTGTCGGCGCCGACGATCAGGGTGGTGCTCATGATGGGTTCGCCCAGCTCGGCCAGCAATGAGCGAACGATGTGGTTGTCCGGTACGCGAATACCGATGGTTCGACGCTTCGGGTGTTGTAACCGGCGTGGGACCTCATGCGTCGCGCGCAACACGAATGTGTAGGGCCCGGGGGTCAGGCTGCGCAGCAATCGATAGCAAGCATTGTCAACCTTGGCATACACCGCAATTTCAGACAGATCCCGACACACCAGGGTGAAAACGTGGTCCTTGTCGGTGTGCCGGATTTGGCGAATTCGCTCCATCGCCTGCTTATCGCCGATCCGGCATCCCAACGCGTAACAGGAGTCCGTCGGATAGGCGATCAAACCACCGTTGCTGACGATCTCCACCGCGCGGTGTACAAGACGAGGCTGTGGATTCTGGGGATGCATTTGAAAGTACTGACTCATGGGCGCGTATAGATGCCAGCGATTACCGCGCAGGTCAACCGCTGACCCTCGCTGATATACCCACGGCA
>CBDVAK010000006.1:0-28120 GCA_965371945.1 uncultured Candidatus Competibacteraceae bacterium | reverse complement strand
CCTATCGAGCAACTGCTTCCAAACTACCCAAATCATGGAGAAGTTGCTTTGCTATGCTGCTGTTTCCAGACATTTCGGAGTAGAGACGCCAGATGAGTTGCTGTCACTATTACAAATTGGTTGAAGGTTGCGAGCAGGCTTTCTCGGTGGACAGCTCGGCGATCACCTTTGGCCCTGGGGTGCTTGGCGAGCTGGGCGACCACGCCCTGGCAAAGGGCATGACCCGTGTGGCGCTGTTCACAGATCCGGGTATTGTGGCAACCGGGCATCTGGGGAGCGCGCGGGACTCGCTGAAAAGACGCGGTATCGATTCCGAGATCTTTGATGAAGTCAGCATAGAACCCACCGATGCTTCGTTCATCGAAGCTTCCCGCTTTGCCAGCGAAGGGGGCTACGATGGCTATGTTTCCGTGGGCGGCGGTTCGGTGATCGATACCTGCAAGGCTGCCAATCTCTATGTCGCGCACCCGGCCGACTTCCTCGCCTATGTCAATGCACCTATTGGTGAGGGGCGACCGGTGCCCGGCCCGCTGCTTCCACACATCGCCTGTCCCACCACCAGTGGCACCGGTAGCGAGTGCACCGGGATTGCCGTGTTCGACCTGTTGTCCCTGAAGTCCAAGACCGGAATCGCATCCCGGTATCTGCGCCCCGACGTGGCGTTGATCGACCCGACGGTGACATCGACCCTGCCTGCCACGGTGGTGGCGGCCAGCGGATTCGATGTGCTCAGCCATGCCCTCGAATCTTACACCGCGCTGCCATACAGCTGTCGGCCGGCCGCTGCCGATGCCCGTGTTCGTCCGATGAGCCAGGGTGCGAACCCTTGGAGTGACGTCGGCTGTGAGCACGCCTTGCGGTTGGTCGGGCGCTACCTGCAGCGGGCGATCGACGATGCCTGCGACGGTGAGGCGCGTGGACAGATGATGTATGCCGCTACCTTGGCCGGTATCGCATTTGGAAACGCCGGGGTCCATGTCCCCCATGGAATGTCGTATCCGGTTGCCGGGATGGTTCGCGACTTTCGCCCCGAGGGCTATCCCGGGCATCAGCCACTGGTGCCGCACGGAATCTCGGTGATCGTCAATGCGCCTGCCGCGTTCCAATACACGGCCGCGGCCTGCCCGCAAAGACATCTGTACGGAGCCGAGCTGCTGGGCGCGAACACGGCAGGGGCGCTACCGGAAGATTCCGGGGAGATTCTGGCCGCGCATCTGCTGGCGATGATGAAGGCCGCCAATATGCCCAACGGGCTGGAGGGCGTGGGGTACGGGGAAACCGACGTGGAGCGTTTGGCCGATGGTGCCATTCTGCAACAGCGGTTGCTGCAAAATGCACCCTGCGAGATCGACCACCCGCAGCTGCGCGAACTGTATCGTGGCGCCTTGCGGTATTGGTAGGGTTTCGAGGTGGGGCTTGGGGGTAGCGCTTCGGGGGTAGAGCCCGAGTCACGACCCGGGCTCTACCAGCGGTGTGGGCTACTTGCCGTATTTTTCCTGTAGAGCCACCTTGGCCTGCGCTATCCAGTTTTCGCCGGCGACACGGCCCAGCAGGCGAGGGTTGGAGGCTTCGATCTTGGCGATGTCGTCAGCGTTCAAGTCGATCATCTGCTGATAGCTGCTGACGCCGAACTCGTTGAGCTGACGCTCCAGCGCCGGACCGATTCCGGCGATGACTTTGAGATCATCCGGCCCAGCCGTCGCCGATTTCCTGCTGGACGGCTTTGTCGCCGACTTGGCAGGTTTTGCCTTGCGCGTGGTGGCGGCTGCACTTTTTGGTTTCGGGCTCGTTGTCCCGGCAGCGGACTTTCGTCCCTCGGTAAGGCGGGACACCGCGGCGCTCAACGCGTCAACCTGCTTGGACAGCCCGGCGACATCGTGGTTGGTCGGAACGCCCAATGCCTGCAGTGCGCGTTCCACTCTTTCCTCAAAGACCTGCTCCAGCTTGTCCCAGGTCCCGGTTGCCTTGCTCTTCACCTCTTCAAGCGATTCTCCGGCAAATTTCCGGGTCCGTGATTCGACCTGTTCGCCTTCCCTGACCAGCTTGTCGAAGATCTTGCCTCCTTCCTTCTGGGCTTTTTCGAAGGCCGCCAGCCCCGCCAGCCAGATCTGGTTGGCGGATTCGCCGATCTTTTCCGCCATCTGTTTCTCGCTCAGTGATCTCTTGAGTTTCTTTGCCATATCCAAGACTCCAGTCTGTGACGGGTTGACGCCGGCTGGTGCCCGGCATTGGTCAGGCCCAACAAGTTAAGAATGCAGCATCGCATCGAATACTAGTATATGCACTCTAGTACCTCGTTCCACCTAATATTGCATTGTCAGCGAGGCGAAAAGCGCTCAGATGCTAGGCGCGCGAGTGAAGGAACAGCGGCCCTATTTCGAGCTTGCGCAACAACGCAGATGAGCGCCTCTCGCCTCGCCCGAAGGGAGCCTCGCAAACACGCCAATGCGGCGTTACAGCCCTTGGCAATAGAGTCATATTGCCAAGGGCCGTGCCTTGCCTTGGCGCGTTTGCGGGGCTCTGAGCAGGCGATATTAGGTGGAACGAGGTACTAGTGCATTGGCTCACGAATAATTGAATGCATCGCGATGCAGGCCGAAAACGGGTGTGCCGTGGGTGTTTCTGTGTTCATCCATCGAACCGATGGCGGTGGATGGTCTATTATGGTCCGGAATTCCAGGTTTTCCCAGAAGCGCCGTTCCGACCCGGAGTAGCCGG
The DNA here is from genome assembly GCA_965371945.1 of uncultured Candidatus Competibacteraceae bacterium. Lineage (GTDB taxonomy): Bacteria > Pseudomonadota > Gammaproteobacteria > Competibacterales > JAHEDQ01 > CBDVAK01. The sequence goes on along the minus strand of CBDVAK010000006.1, from coordinate 25,402 downwards.
TGGGCGGGTTGACAGGGTACGACTCGAGGCAGCTCTATGGCCGACATCGAAGACCGGCAGTTTGAGAATCATGGCAGGTTAAAGGATCTGCGGGTTGAGCACCGCAGGCTGGACCAGGAGATCGAGCAATTGACTGCCGAGGTGTATCTCGATCAGCTTCGTATCCGCCGTCTCAAGAAACGCAAGTTGATGCTGAGGGACATCATCGTTCGCATCGAGAGTGAGCAGATTCCGGATCTCAACGCCTGATCGACTCAGGCATGCTCTACGGCAGTTGCACTCGTACCTGTGTCAGCGGCTTGCGCGAGGTTACCGGGATCTCCGCCGGGTAGCCGTACCAGACCAGGCCCACCACCGACTCCGCCTGCGGGTCCAGCCACACCAGGTCAAAGAATTCCGGGTCTCGGATGACATCTCCGGTGGTCCATTTAACGCCAATCCCTGCGCTCCACAAATACAGCGAGAAGTTCTGGATGGCGCAACAGCAGGCCGCATAGTCCTCGCGCTGTCGCTGCTCGTCATCGGATCGTTTGCAGGTGACCATCATCCAGCCGGGAACGGCCCGCCAGCGAGCGAGCTTCTGCCGAGCGGCGGCGCTGCCACGTGAGCGCTCGACAATCCCGGCATTGAGCTGTGCGATCGCTTCCCGCGTTTCCGGACCCAACATGTAGAAGCGCCAGGGCTCTGACAGATGGTGGTTGGGCGCTTGGCAGGCCAGTGCCAGTGCCCTGTCGACAAGCTCCTGTGGCGGCAAGTCTGGCAGGAAGCTGTGAATCGTTCTGCGCGTGTCTATCAGCGATTCGGCTGCTTTGGGGTCGTGTTGTTGCGTGCTGGACTGATTCATCCGAATTTGCGATCGGTTGCAGGTGCCGTAGCTATATACCCGTTGCTGTGAGTTGTCGGGGACGTGGTGCACAGCCTGCCAGTTTCATGGCAGGGCGCGGCAACGAAGCCACCATGCTTGCGGCAGGGAAGCCGCCACATTGACTTTTCGGTGTCGCTCAGACATGGTACAGACCGTAGGGACATGGGGCTATAGCGGTTCGGGAAGCGCCCGACCCTGCCGCCGACCAATATAACCCAGCAAGCGAGAAGGATACTCGAGATGCACGTTTCTGACTGTCAAGCCGGCGTCGCGGCCAGCCCCTGCTGGCCATCGATCGATCGTCGCCAGGCTCGTGCCTGGACCATTTTCTATGGCGGTGTGAGTGCCGCACGTCCGTTCGGAAGAAGAGCCACGGATGCCGAGGGACACTACCTGGGCTGGTATCCGTCGTGGCTCCTGTATGCGGCACTGGCCACCATGCTGTTGTCGTTCACCGATGCGGTCCTGACGCTCAATATCCTTGCGTTGGGAGGTAGCGAACTCAATTGGTTCATGGCGGTGCTGATCGAGCACGACATTCGGCTGTTCGCCTGGGTGAAGATGGGGCTATGTGGCGCGGGTCTGGTGTTCCTGATTGCCCATGCCAATTTCAGGTTGCTGGGCCTGGTTCGGGTGGAGCATCTTGTCTACGCATTGCCGTTCATGTACCTGATTCTGGTCGGCTATGAGCTGGTGTTGCTGTCGACTTAGACGATTGGCGGAAACAAAGTTACCAGATTGCGTAGGCCAGAGTGCGTAGGGTGTTCGTTCGTATTCAAGGCGCGGCAGCAACAGCATAGCAGGGCTATGTGAGGGCTGTCGCAACGCTGAAGACGGGCGAAAAGACAAGCACGCTGGTAGCTTTGTTGACAGAAATCGCCTTGGTCCCGGTCACTCGCCGATCCGAAGATCCTGGATCAACTGGGAAACACGCTCCACAGTGTAGCGTGACTCGCCCAGGAAACTAAAACCGGTATCGTGGAAGCAGGGATTGACGTCGGGGTCGCAGCGGATGCTTCTTGCGCGAATTTCCAGGCGCTCTCGTTGTTCGCCGTCCTTGGGGAGTTCCAGCCACAGATCAAAGTCCTCGCCGACTGCAACCGGATGCTCGCTGATCAGCATCATGCCGGCGGTGGAGATGTCTACCAGATGACCGACCAGTCTGTCGTCGGAGTCGAAGACCCTGAGGTACAACAACAGGTGCCAGCGTTTGACGCTTCGTTGTTCGACTACTTGTGAGCCCGCTACATTCATGCTTTGCTCCCCGAGGGCCCGCCGGGGCCGCTCCACTAGGAGACTGTCCGAGAACAGACTGATCTACTGCGGACAATCCTGATTGGCCATATTTCCCGATCCTGTTCGTTAAATAGCACAACTATTCGCCTCAAATGATCGGAAAATCTGACTCAATCAGGCTCGCCCTCGCTACGATCGCTATTCTCGGACAGCCTCCAGAGAGATTTGCTGCCAATCCGGTTTCCATGTTGGCCATTGGTTGTTGCGGTGGCCAGTGGCGCACGACTTGTAGACAAGTAAGAATTATCCCAGCTGCGGGTCGGTGGAATTCCAGCTGCCGCGAGAGGGCTCCCGAGTCAGGCCGATGCGTCCCAGGCCGGGAACCTTGATGGCGGGTCTGCCCAGATCGATACCAAATGTGAGTCCCAGCAGATTGAGCTCGATGCCTTCCTCCAGGGCGACCGTAAAACCCAGCAGGCCCAGAATCGAAAACTGGTAGCCACTGCCGCTGGGAGCGCTTGCGACCAGCTTGTCTGTGCCCAGATAGTCCTTGCCTATGGCGGTGGGCGGCAACACCAGCATCAGTCCGGGAACCTGGCGGCCCATCCAGGCGGTGAAGGTGTTGCTGTTGGGGCCTGGCCAGAGGCGGTAACGGTCTGTATACGGATAGCTGGGAGCGGCCTCCAGAATCGCAGCGATGAGGGTGTCGGCCCGGGCACCGCGTATGTCGACCAGCACCTGTGGAGTTTGCCCGTACCAACGCCCATCCGGTGTACCCGGGTGTATCCGCACCGCTGATGCACCGTGTCTGACGCCCCAGCCGATCACTTCCAGTCGGGTGTAGCGGTTTGCTTGGCGCGCCTTGACGGCAATCCATGTGTGCACACCCAGTGCACCTCGCCAACCGAATACCCTTGCCGCCATGACCTGTACGACTGCTTGTGGATGGGTTACAGGATCGGGGGACAGGTTTGCGCTACTGTTGTCTGCTTGCCACCAGGCCGTTGCCGAAGCCGGGCTCATTGCCAGTCTTGCCGCTACCGACAGCAGTGACGGAATCATGAAAGCCGCTACCACGAGCAGCCATGTGCGAGGCAGCCGGCTAGTCATCGTGCCGGTCGCGCTGTGCTGACGCCGACCCTGACCTGGGATAGTGCCGCCTGCGACAATGGCCCGATCGCGGTGGTCAGGGTCGTCGCCTGTCCCGGTTGCAGCGTTTGCGGGACCCCCAGTTCGATCTCCCGGGCCCCCTGCGGGTAACCAATTCTCACGCGGATGTTGCCGACTGCGATGGGGCTGGTGTTGCGGACCTGTACCAGCAATCTGCCCGATCGGTCGAGCCCCAACCGGAGCGCCAGAAATCGCTCCGGGTAGTTGGCCAGGTCCATCCTGGCGAGGGTTTCCGCCGCGCTGCGCCCGTCGGCGGAATCGCTGGAAGCCGCAGCCGCCAGATACTTTCGAGCGTTGCCGAGGTCACCGCGTTGCAGCGCAAGCTGGCCCAGGCTGGACATGGCGGCCGCGGTCGGCAACAGCTTCGCGCTGGCTTCAAGATCCCGGCGTGCACGGTTGTCGTTGCCGAGGCGCCGGTAGACCAGACCACGTTGCAGATAGGGTTTGAAATAGTCCCGGTTCCGCTGCAAGGCCTGGCCATAGCTGCTGATGGCTGCACGATGCCGGCCACCGGCATTTTCCGCGTCGCCCTCCAGTGTATAGAACAGTGCCTCACGCGGTTCGATACTGATTGCCAATGCGGCTTTGGCCAGCGCGGTCTTGCTGTCACCCTTGCGCAGGGCTGCGCGGCCTTCATCGTAGGCTTCGTAGGCGTCACGGCTGCGGGTCAACGGCAGGATGGCCAGCTGATAGCGGGCTGCACCCAACTCACCCCCGGAAGGCAACTGCGAGGCGGTGGCACGGTTTGCATCGACCCGCTCGCGGGAGGGTGGATGGCTGGCGAACAGCCCGCTCATCCAGTCCTGGGACTGATTTTCGGCCAGTTTGACAAATTTTTGCTGAAGGCTGATCGCCGCTCTGGGGTCGTAACCGGCGCGCGACATATAGGTCATGCCGTAGTAGTCGCTCTCCAACTCAGCATCGCGGCCATACTTCTGGTTGACCAGGCCGCCGGCCAGTTGTGCTCCGGAGTTGACCAGGTCCCCGTAGCCGCTGTTGCCGGCGGCAACACCCGCGGCGATCACCGCGCTTTGTATGAAGATGCCGCGTTCGATACCTTTGGCGCCATGTCGGGCGGCCGCATGAACGATCTCGTGACCGAGTACGGCAGCTAACTCCGCCTCGTCGTCCAGTTGCACCAGCAGGCCACGGTTGACGGCGATCTTGCCACCGGGGAGCGCCCATGCGTTGGGTGTCGAATCATTGATAACGACGAATTGATACGGGAGTTTGCGGTCACTGACCGCAGCCAGCTTTCGCCCGACGTCGCTGACATAGCGCTGTACCTCCGGATAGGCCTGGTAGTCACCGCCCTGGGTTTGCTGATAGGGCCCGTAGTTTTGCTCGCCTATCTGGATCTCTTGCGCTTGTGACACCAGTTGAAGCTCGGATTTGCCGGTTACCGGGTTGCTGCCGCAAGCCGGGATCACCGCTGCAACCAGTGTTGTCAGCAGAGCCCTGCCGATATTCCTGCGGTAGGCCGGCAGCCATCCGCGAATGGTGATGGCCATGCCGCTCACAATGTGGCGGCCAGGCGCCAGGCTTGGTCGATGGCGCGACGGGCGTCCAATTCGGTGGCGACATCGGCACCGCCGATCAGGTGCACGGTGACGCCGGCTTCGCTGAGCGCCGTGAGCAGGTCACGGCGCGGTTCCTGGCCCGCGCACACCACCACATGGTCGACCGCAAGCAGCCGCATCGCGCCATCGACTTCGATGTGCAGACCCTGGTCGTCGATAACGTGATAGCGTACGCCGGATAGCATCTCAACCTGCCTGTGCTTCAACGAGGCGCGATGGATCCAGCCAGTCGTTTTCCCAAGACGCCGGCCTGGACGTTCCGTCTTGCGTTGTAACAGATAGACTTTGCGGGCAGGTACAATGTTCCCGGGGCCAGCGGCATTCAAGCCACCACCGTGGGCGATGGTCGTGTCCACGCCCCACTCAGCCAGGAACGCACCGGTATCGGATTCGTGACCGGTGCTGGTCAGGTACTCGGCAACATCGAAACCGATGCCCCCGGCACCGACCACGGCCACGGTGCGGCCGACTGCGGCACCATCGCGCAGAAGATCCTGATAGGAAATCACTTTGCGGTGATCCTCACCGTCGATGCCGGCCTTTCTGGGCCGCGCGCCGGTCGCCAGCACCACCTCGCGGAATCCCTCCGCCAGCAACCGTTGGGCATCCACCTCCGTGCCGCTGATCAACCGTGCACCTGTGGTATGCAGCCGTTCCCTGAAGTAGCGCACGGTTTCGGCATAATCTTCCTTGCCGGGGATGCGTCTGGCCATGTTGAACTGACCACCGATCTCGGTGCTCGCTTCGAACAAGGTGACCTTGTGGCCGCGGTCGGCGAGGACGGAGGCACAGGCAAGACCCGCCGGGCCGGCACCGACCACGGCGATCTCCCTGCCATTCGGTGTCGGCAGGTAGTTGAGCTCGGTTTCTCGGGCGGCCCTGGGGTTGACCATGCAGGTAGCATGGCGACGCTGGAAAATGAAATCCAGACAAGCCTGGTTGCAGGCGATGCAGGTGTTAATCTCTCGTTCGCGGCCCTGTTCGGTCTTGGCCACCAGTTGCGGGTCTGCCAATAGCGGCCGGGCCATGGATACCATGTCGGCATCACCGTCCGCCAGTATCTGTTCCGCCACCGCGGGATCGTTGATGCGGTTGGTGGCGATCAAGGGCACCGACACCTTACCCATCAGCCGGCGGGTGACCCAGCTGAAGGCACCGCGGGGAACCATGCTGGCGATCGTAGGTACCCGGGCCTCGTGCCAGCCGATTCCAGTGTTGATCATGGTGGCGCCGGCTGATACCACCGAGCGTGCGAGGGCCTCCACTTCGTGCCAGTCGCTGCCTTCTGGAACCAGATCCAGCATCGAAAGCCGGTAGATGATGATGAAATCGGGGCCCGTTGCATCACGGACCTCACGCACCACTTCGTTTGCGAACCGCGCCCGACCCTCGAACTCGCCCCCCCAGCGGTCTTGTCTGTGATTGGTGCGCCGCGCCAGAAACTGGTTGATGAGATAGCCCTCGGATCCCATGATCTCGACGCCGTCATAGCCTGCTTGCCGTGACAGGCGGGCACAGTGGGCGAAGGCCTTGATCTGACGTTGTACGCCGCGAGTGCTGAGGGCACGTGGCCGGAATGGTGATATCGGTGAACGAATCGCCGACGGCGCCACTGCCAGTGGTTGGTAGGCATAGCGGCCCGCATGCAGTATCTGCATACAGATCCTGCCCCCTTCACCGTGTACCGCATTGGTCACCAGCCGATGTCGTCCGACTTCCCAGGGCATACTGAGCTTGCCGGCAAAGGGTGCCGCGCGGCCGACGATATTGGGTGCTATGCCGCCCGTGACCATCAATCCGACACCACCGGCAGCGCGCTCTGCGAAGTAGGCCGCCAGCTTCTGATAGTCGCGCCGGTGGTCTTCGAGCCCGGTGTGCATGGAGCCCATCAACACGCGGTTGGGTAGGGTTGTGAAGCCCAGATCGAGCGGCGCCAGCAAATGGCGATAACGATGGTTCATGGTGTAGTGCCCAATTGCCTTGATCGGGAAATACCGTGGCTCAGCAGTATCACGGGAACAAGACCGGCCACTACGATCAACAGGGCGCCGAGGGCGCATTGTTCCAGAAGCTCATCGGAAGCGAACTGATACACGTAGGTTGCCAGTGTTTCAAAGTTGAATGGTCTCAGTATCAGGGTGGCGGGCAACTCTTTCATTGAGTCTACGAATACCACCAGTGCGGCAGTCAGCATGGCACCGCGAATCAACGGCAGATGGACTCTCGCCAGAGTGGCCGCCGGGCCGTGCCCGAGGTTTCGGGCCGCCATGTCCATGCTGGGTGTGATCTTGGCCAGGCTGGCCTCTACGCTACCGAGCGCGACCGCCATAAAGCGTACGATATAGGCGAACACGATGGCGGCGATGGTCCCGCTCAGGATCAAACCGGACGAAAAACCGAAATGGTCGCGCATAAAGCTGTCGACTGCATTATCCGCTGCGGCGAACGGCACGATCACGCCAATGGCCAGTACCGCACCGGGCGTCGCATAGCCAAAGCTCGCAAAGCGCACTGCCGCTGACAGCAGGCGGCCACCGCGCATGCGTCGCGAGTAGGCCAGAAATACCGCGATCGCCACCGCGCTCAGTGCGGCTGTTCCCGACAACAGCACGCTGTTCAGCGCGTAGTCGCGAAACTGTGCGGTCCAGGATTCATCAAAACGTTGCCAAGCATAGACCGCCAGAACTGCCACAGGGATCACGAAACCGGCCACCACCGGTATGCCACAGACGATCGAAGCCGCCCATGCGCGCCAGCCCCGCAGCAGGTATCCCGGCAGTTCCTGGAATCGACGTGCGCCCTGAAAATGATGCTGGCGCAAGCGACCGAGACGTTCGAGTGTCACCAGCACCACGACGAAAATGAGCATGACGCTGGCGATCTGCGCGGCGCCGCCCAGATTGCCCATCCCCAGCCAGACATCATAGATGCCCGCGGTCAGAGTGCGGACGGCGAAATAATCCACGGTGCCGAAATCGTTCAATGTTTCCATCAAAACAAGCGCGCTTCCAACTGCGATCGAGGGTCTGGCCATGGGCATGGAAACGTGCAGGAAACTGCGCCACGGGCCGCACCCGAGAATCCGGCTGGCGTCGAGCATGCCCACCGACTGCTCCAGAAACGCCGCCCGTGCGAGCAGATAGACGTAGGGATACATGACCAGCGACATCATGGTGATGGCGCCACCCAGGCTGCGAATCTCTGGAAACCAGTAATCTGCCGCGCTTTGAAATCCAAACCAATCCCGCAGCAGGATCTGCACCGGACCGGCGTATTCGAGCAGATCGGTGTAGACGTAGGCGATGACGTAGGCGGGTACCGCAAATGGCAGTAATAGCGCCCACTCGAACAACCTGCGACCCGGAAACCGGCACATGGTGACCAGCCAGGCGCCGGACACTCCGAGCAACAGAGTGCCGATGTTGACGCCTGCCATCAATGCCAGTGTGCGCCAGATGTAACCGGGCAGCACGGTACTGGCAAGATGCCCCCAGACGTTCTCCTCCGGAAACAACGACAACATGATGACGGATGCCACCGGCAGCCCCACCAGGGCCGCCATGATCAATGCTCCCAGCGTCCAGGGGTCCGGGTTTATCCTGTGGGCACGGTGCCCCGTGGCAGAGGCGGACGGAGGCTGCTTGAAGGTGGCTGTTCTGCTCAAGGCGATCTGGCGGTTCCGTTGCATAGCTCAAACAGGACAGACGACGGTCCGTGTCGTCAGGGTTTACAGTTTAGCGTGGGTCCTGTCCAGCCTCAGCGGTATCCTTGTGTGCCCGCTCAGTCGTCGTAGCCCACCTCGTCGACCATCCTGATGGCTTCGCCACGCAGATCGGCGAGCTCTGCCAGTGGCAGCGGATCCACCTTGAATGTACCCCAGGACTGCAGCAGTCCGGGCCAGGGTACTTCGGGTTTGACCGGGTATTCGTAGTTCTGCTCAGCGTACATTTGTTGCGCCAGATCCTCGGAAAGGAATTCCATCAACCGCACCGCGTTGTCCCGGTTGGGCGCACTGCGGGTCATAGCCATGCCGCTGATGTTGACGTGAGTGCCCCGATCCTGCTGGTTGGGAAACACCAGGTTGACCGCTCGCGCCCATTGCGACTGTTCCTCGTCGGCCAGCATATTGCCCATGTAGTAGCTGTTGATGACGGCGATGTCGCAGACACCTTCCTTGATCGCCTTGACCTGACCGCGATCATTGCCCTGTGGTTTGCGGGCCAGGTTCCGGTGTACTCCCTGCAACCATTCTTTCGCCGAATCATGGCCGTGGTGGGCGATCATCGAGGCGATCAGTGCAATGTTGTAGACATGCTTGCCACTGCGCGAACAGATACGACCCTTCCATTTCGGGTCCGTCAAATCCTCGTAACGGCTGATCTCGCCATCGACGACGCGCTCTTTGGCGGTGACGATGACCCGCGCCCGGGTGGTAAGCCCGTACCACAATCCGTCGGGGTGACGATAAACCGCGGGGATGTTGGTCTCGAGCTTCCCGGTGTTGATTGATTGCACCAGGTCAGCGTCGACCAGATCGTTGAGACGACCGATATCGACTGTGAAAATCAGGTCGGCGGGGCTGTTTCTGCCTTCACGCCGCAACCGCTCGAGCAGGCCCTTCTTGGCGAACACGACATTGACCTGGATTCCGGTATCCCGGGTGAAAGCGTCGAACATGGGCGTGATCAGAAAGGGTTGTCGATAGGAGTAGACATTGACCTCCTCCATGGCCGCCGTGGGCAGCGCCAGGGTGAGGAGTGTCATCAGCACGCTGATAGTGAAAACTCTGGGCAACATATCGGGCTCCGGCCAAAGCAATAAGGTTAATAAGAATCGTTCGCGTTCGCGATTATATCCATCGCCCGGGTACTGTCAAGGTACTGATACGGTGTCGGCCGGGGATTGTTCCGAGCAGGTCCCGGAAATCGGACCGCGCTGACCGCACCGGCGTCAAGGCGTATGCCACCGTGGTCTCGGGTACGCATCGGGTTATGATAGATGCAGCGGTCTCAGGGGCACCCGGTATGCGAATTCTGATAGTCGAGGACAACAGAGACATTGCGGCGAATATCGGGGACTATTTCGAAGATCATGGTGACAGCGTGGATTTTGCCATGGATGGGATCAGTGGCATGCATCTGGCGCTGACCCGCGAGTTCGACGTGATTGTCCTGGATGTCATGTTGCCGGGTATGGGGGGGCTCGAATTCTGTACCAAGCTTCGCGAGGAGGCGGCCAGTGACACACCGGTGTTGATGTTGACCGCACGCGATACGCTGCCTGACAAGCTGGCCGGGTTCGAGGCTGGGGCCGATGACTATCTGATCAAACCGTTTGCGCTGCAGGAACTGGCAGCCCGGGTCCGGGCGCTGGCGAAGCGGCGCCAGCAGGCTGCGCCGCACAAGCTGAAAGTGGCGAACCTGCACCTCGATTGCAGAACCCTCGATGTGACGCGTGACGGTCAGAAGATTGTCCTCAACCCCGCAGGTCTGAAGATACTCACGCGTTTGATGGAAGTATCCCCCAACGTCGTCAAGCGAGCCGAGCTCGAGCAGTTGTTGTGGTCCGATTCGCCACCGGACAGCGATGCTTTGAGGTCGCATATGTACGCATTGCGCCGCGCTATCGACCGTCCCTTCGCTACCCCGCTGCTGCAGACCCTCCATGGTATCGGTTACCGCCTGATGGATCCGGATGAAGCTGCGTCATAGCCTCCGTTTTCGGCTCATCGTCACCTTCTGCCTGTTCGGAGCGGTACTGGCGCTTCTGTATGGCGTCACCGTGGTGAAAATTCTCGGCAATGCTGACGACCGCATGTTCCAGGAACTGCTGGAGGAGGAGCTGGACGGCTACCTGGCGGCATACCAGCGTGATCAGGATGCGCCGTTGCCTGGGTCCGCTTCGCCGTATACAACTTCCTATCTGGGCTCCAAGACCTTGCCTGCACCGCTGGGCGTGGAGCTGCAAGATGCTGCTGACGGCTATCGGAAGGTGAGTGGTGATTACGGTGTGCATGTCTTGATCCATACCCTGCCGGGTCGAGCGCTGCGCCTGTTTATCGTCCTGGATGTCGAATCGTTGGAACCTCTGCGGCGACGCGAGGATGCGGTCGGTATCGCGGTATTGGTCGGCGCTGTACTGGTCATCGCCGTGGCTGCCTGGCTGGGGTGGGTCACCTCCCGCACCGTCATTGCGCCGGTGGTTCAGCTTGCAGGCTTGGTGAGCGAATCAGGCGACCAGGGTCCCGAACCCGGGTTCTCCAGCCGATTCTTCCCCGACGAGGTGGGACAGCTCGCCGGGGTTTTGGACCGGACTTTGGCCCGTCTGCGAGGCTTTGTGGAACGTGAAAGACGCTTCACCCGCGACGTCAGCCATGAACTCCGTACACCGGTCACCGTGGTCAAGGGTGCTCTGGAACTACTGGAGCGGGTGCCCTGTAGCCGTGAAGAGGCTGCTATCCGGCCGTTGCAGCGTATATCGAGGGCGGTGGCGGATATGGAAAACAACATCGAGACTTTTCTGTGGCTGGGCCGGGAGCACGATGGCCGCAGCGACACGCAGCGTACACGCGTGGTGCCGGTGGTCGAGCATGCCATCCAGCAACACGCCTACCTGGCTGTCTCGAAGCCGGTGGAAATCGATCTCCACCTGGCTGCCGATCCAAGCGTGCAGGCTCCTTCACAAGCATTCTCGATCGCGGTCGGAAACCTGGTTCGCAACGCCCTGCAACATACCCGCGAGGGACAGGTGCGGATTGTCGTCGAGGAGCACCAGGTTGTGGTGCAGGATCAGGGCCCCGGTATTTCGCGTGACCAACTGTCCCATGTCATGGAACCGCACGTCCGCGGTGCTGATAGTTCCGGCCATGGTCTGGGACTGGACATCGTGCGTCGGCTTTGCGAACGGTTCGGGTGGCATTTGTATCTCGACAGCGAGGTCGGCGTGGGTACACGGGCCAGGCTGGTGTTTTCTTAGGTGATTTCTGTCTGAACCTACCCGCTTCTTGTGCTTTGGTCGGTTCTCCACGTTGCCTCAGCAGTGACAGCCCTGCTCCGTCACTGCTGAGGTACTAGTACAGAAACCAGCCCAGCGCCAGTGTAACCGTCAGCGCCAGTCCCGAAGCGGCCAGTGCCAAACGGGCGACCACCAGCGCTCGTTTCGATGCGGTGTCGTTGTGCGGTGCTGGTCGCACCTGCTCGCGCTCCAGCGCCTCCAGCGCCAGGCGGACCTCGGTGCGTGCCACTTCGCTTGCACTTTCCCGTGCCGTTTCTCTTGCCACCTGGCGGGAGAGTTCTTCCGCGACCTTGCGTGCTTCATTGCCGGCTTGCTGGGTCCCCGCGTTCTGTAGCCGGTTGCGCAGACCCTCGCTGTTGAGCAGGGTATTGAGCTGGCTGCCCAGACTGTCGCGGATGGTGTTTTCCAATTCCCGCGTGGCCTTCTCCAGTTCGGTCATCATCTGCCCCGTGACCGCTGCAGCCACGGCGTCGCCGGCTGCTTCCTGTACCACGGTGGAGGCGGATTCCCGGATGGCTTTCATAGCCTCGGCCCTGGCCGCTTCCGCAAACCGGTTTTCGTCAAGCTCCTGGTTGCCCTGTTGGAGACTGGCTTCCAGCTCCGTGCGTAGCGCATCCGATGCCGAGCGGGTTGCGGATTCCACCATTTCCTTCAGGCCTGAGTTGGCCACCCGCTGAAATTCCTCGCGTGCTGCCTGGCGGGCGTTGTCGAGTAGCGACGCCATATCCACATTGTCGCCGGCCGGTGACCGTGGTTCCGAGGCCTCGAGTACCTGGCGCGCCTCCTCGCGAGCGGCCACGCGTGCCTGGTCGACGATGAGTTCCAGATCGACCTGTGGCGTCGCTACGGGAGCGTCCGGGGCTTGTTCAGGTACTGCCGTAGCCGGTGTGGGCTCATCCTGCTCGATCTGTCGGGCGATCTCCTCCAGTACCCGGTCGAGATTGTCGTCTCCTGCCGGCTTGGTGAGGAACGCCGTGGCGCCACAGGCCTGTGCCTTTTCGCGCGCCTCGTCGCTGTCTTCGGCAGTACACATGACCACCGGTATCGCTGCTGTGTCAGGATTGTTGGTGATCATCCTGGTCGCTTCGAGCCCGTCGATGTCGGGCATGGTGACATCCATCAGGATCAGGTCGGGCCGCCGGCTCTTGAGGGCTTCGAATGCCTCTTGCGCCGACGATACCTTGTTGACCTCGATGCTGCGTTTCTCAAGCAGTCGGGTCAGTGTCAATCGAGCCAGACGGGAGTCGTCCACGACCAGTGCGTTCGTGATGGCCATTCACCAGTTCCTCTGTTCGTCGACCTGGCGGTTACCAGGTGCGATTGATGTCCATGCCGTCTCATCCGGTGCGAGTTTTCGTCTGCCGTGACGATTGCAAGACCGGCGAGATACCGCTACTGCATACTGGCACCGGCATTCGGTGACATCATCAGAATTCTCCGATATCCGGAGTGCGGATCTGCGATTGTTCCCGGGGGCCATTTCCCAAACCTGACAGCGAAACGGGTGGATGGTGCAGGCCCCGGGGGAAGTCTAGCGAAAAGGACTGGAAGCAAATGTTACGCCAATGGGGTGGGGAGGGCCGATTGGCCCTCCCCACAGTCGGCAGGTAGCTTTATGGACAGAAATCGCCTCAGGCGATTTCACTCAACAAAGTTACCAGCGTGCTTGTCTTTTCGCCCGTCTTCGGCGTTGCGACAGCAGTCACATAGCCCTGCTATGCTCTTGCTGCCGCGCCTTGAATACGAACGTAAATCCTACGCAATCTGGTGACTTTGTTTCCACCAATCGCCTCAGTGGTCGTCGGCGAGGTTGTGGACCTCCCGGACGGCGACCGAGAGCATGGCCAGATCGTGCTTCCTGGCTGATTGCAGATCGGACAGCATCCTCCGGTAGTGAGAGACGGCCCCGTCGTTGGTGGCCAGCCATTGGCTGACACGTTGCTTGCTGCCACCGGCTTTCTGGCTGCCTGCGAACAGCCCGGCAGTCAGGCGGCGCTGTTCCGCGAACAGCTCGTCCCGCAATACCGTGCGGGCTTTCTGCTGCCAGTGCGTGGTACGCGGTAGTTCCCTGATGCGGCCGAGCAGCCATGGCAATTCCAGACGAATGGCAAGATCAAAGTACGCTTCCGCGATCTGCAGAATCTCCAGGTCGGTACCACTGGCGACTTCGGCGATATCGAGCGCGGAATAGAGTGGGTCAACCGCGGCGACCTGACTGGCGAGCTTCGCCGGAACGCCTGATTCCCGGAGCGCCTGGGTGCGCTGTTGCAACAACTCTCGAGCCGCGTCGATCAGCAGCTTTGGCATGCGCTCGCTGAGCACGGCCACACCGGGGGCGAGTTGTTCCACTGCCTCCGATACAGACAGTGGCGCACGTCGGTTTCGGAGCAGCCAGACTGTGGCGCGGTCGGCGAGGCGTATGGTATCGGCGAGCATGTCAAGCTGGACTTCGGCGGCAACCTTGTTGTCCAGGGCCTCGATGTCCCGCCACAGTATACCGATACGGAATACCTCGCGGGCTGCGGTGTATGCGCGGGCGACGTCGGCCGGTGAGGCACCGGTAGATTCCTGCAGCCGCTGGCAAAACGTACTGCCCATCCGGTTGACGATGTTGTCGGTGATGTGGGTGACCACAATTTCGCCACGCAACGGGTGCTGCTCCATCAATTGCGCAAAGCGCTCGCGCAGCGGTACCGGAAAGTAGTCCTGGAGCTCCCGGGTCAGATAGGGGTCTTTGGCAATGTCGGAATCCATGAGCTGGTCGAACAGCCGGATCTTGGCATAGGCCAGCAGCACCGAGTTTTCCGGTGGCGTCAGGCCGTTGCCGCCAGATTCCAGCTCCTCCAGCGCGTTGTCATCCGGGAGGAATTCAAGAGCACGGTTGAGACGGCCCTCACGCTCCAGTTCCCGAATCAGCCGGACCTGGTCGCCGAGCAAAGCGGCGTTCTGGTGGCCGGCAATGCTGAGCGCCTGGGTTTGTAGATAGTTGTGGCGCAGCACCAGGCCTGCGACTTCGTCGGTCATGTCTGCAAGCAGCTTGTTGCGCTGCTTGCCGGTCATGTCGCCGTTGCGGACCACCGTATCGAGCAGAATCTTGATGTTGACTTCGTGATCGGAGCAGTCGACGCCGGCAGAATTGTCGATGGCGTCGGTATTGATGCGGCCCCCGGCGCGCGCGAACTCGACCCGCCCCAGTTGGGTGAACCCCAGGTTGCCGCCCTCGCCGACCACTCGGCAACGAAGGTCGCTACCATTGACCCGCAGGGCATCGTTGGTGCGATCGCCGGCATCCCGGTTGTGTTCGCTGGTGGCTTTGACATAAGTCCCGATGCCACCATTCCAGAGCAGGTCGACGGGAGCACACAGGATGGCCTGAACCACCTCGGTGGGTGTCAGATGCTCGGCCTCGATACCCAGTGTACGACGCGCCTCCTGGCTCAATTTGATCGACTTCGCACTGCGTGGATAGATGCTGCCACCGCGTGAAATCAGTTTGCGGTCGTAGTCTTTCCAGCTTGATCTGGGTAATTCGAACAACCGTTTTCGTTCCTGGAAGCTGGTCGCCGGATCCGGATCGGGGTCGATAAAGATGTGCTGGTGGTTGAACGCTGCCTGCAGGCGTATGTGCTCGGACAGCAGCATGCCGTTGCCGAATACATCCCCGCTCATGTCGCCGATCGCCGCCACTGTGAACGGGGTGGCCTGGGTATCCACGCCGAGTTCCCTGAAATGTCGCATCACCGACGCCCAGGCGCCCCGCGCGGTGATCCCCATCTGTTTGTGGTCGTAGCCCGCGGATCCTCCCGAGGCGAAGGCGTCTCCCAGCCAGAATCCATATTCCTGGGACAGGCCGTTGGCGATGTCGGAAAAGGTCGCGGTACCCTTGTCAGCGGCAACCACCAGGTAGGGGTCGTCAGTATCGTAACGAACCACCCGTTGCGGTGGTTTTACCCTGCCGGCAGACAGGTTGTCGGTCAGATCGAGCAGGCCGCGGATAAAGATCCGGTAACAGGCGATCACCTCTTTTTGTATGGCGTCGCGATCATCGCCGGCGGGCAGGCGTTTGGTCACGAACCCGCCCTTTGCGCCTACCGGCACGATCACCGCGTTCTTGACGGTTTGTGCTTTCATCAGGCCGAGAATTTCGGTGCGATAGTCCTCCATGCGGTCCGACCAGCGCAGTCCGCCCCGCGCCACCATGCCGCCACGCAGGTGAACTCCCTCGATCCGTGGGCTGTAGACAAAGACTTCGAACATAGGCTTGGGTTCGGGGAGTTCGGGCACCTTGTGCGGGTCGAGCTTGAACGACAGGTAGTCGTGATGGTTGCGGTCGGGGCCCAACTGATAATAGTTGGTACGCAGTATCGCCATGATGGTCGCCAGGAACCGCCGCAGGATGCGGTCCTCATCGAGATTGGCGACCGTGTCCAGCGCTTGCAGAATCCGCTCGCGGATCTGTTCTACGGCCTGTTCGGATGTGCCTCTGCGCTGCGGGTCGAAACGCGCGTGGAACAGCTCGACCAGCAGTGTGCTGATATGTGGATTTCCGGCCAGGCTCTGTTCCATATAGGCCTGGCTGAAGGTGATCCCGGTTTGTAGCAGGTATTTGCAAACGGCGCGCAATACCACCACGTCCCGCCATCCCAGCTGTGCTCCCAGCACCAGGCGGTTGAAGCCGTCGTTGTCCACGTCTCCGGCACAGACACGGACGAATGCCTCCTGGAAGATATCCTTGACCTCGAGCACGTCGACATCGCCGGGCTGGGCCGGGCACATATCGAAATCGAGTATCCAGCATTCGGTCTCGTTGGCGGGTTTGACCGCATAGGGTCGTGCTTCCAGCACCCGCAGACCCATGCGTTCCAGCATTGGCAGGACATCTGATAGCGCCATGTGTTTGCGGCGGCCGTAAACCTTGAACCGTAGCAGGTCCTCCGGGCCCTCCAGGGGACGATACAGATGTGTAGCCAGTGGTTGTTCCGGCTTGATCTGCTGCAGACGTATTATATCCATGGCCGCGGTGCGTGACGGGAAGTCGTGCTGGTAGGCGACCGGGAAAGCTGATACGTAGTGACTACCCAGACGGTTGCCATCCGCCTCGCCAAGCCGGTCCCGGAGGGCCGTGCTCAGGCGGTCCTCCCATGACAACATGGCTTCCGCCATACGCGCTTCAAGGTCGGTTTCGTCGTAATCCAGCTGTTGGTCCGGGTTGGTGCGGATGATGAACTGAACGCGGGCCAGGACCGATTCTGAAAACTGCACGTTGAATTCTGACGATTGTGCATCCATGGCCTTGATCAGGATCTTTTGCAAACGTACCCGCAGTTGCGTGTTGTAGCGGTCTCTGGGCACATAGACCAGTGCGGTCACGAACCGGCCGTAGATATCCCGGCGAGTAAACAGGCGCAGCCGGTGGCGTTCCTGCACCTGGAGGATGCCGATGGTGATGCGTTGCAGCTCCTCGACGCTGGCCTGGAACATCTCATCGCGTGGGAAGTGATCGAGGATATTCTGCATGGCCTTGCCGGCGTGGCTGTCCGCGCTGTAGCCACTGCCTTCGATCACCTGCGAAACCTTGCGTCTCAGCAGCGGGATTTCGGCGGGGCGGGTGCTGTAGGCCAGCGATGAATAGAGCCCCAGGAAACGCCATTCACCGATGACCTCGCCCGTTTCGTCGAAGCGTTTGACACCAATGTAGTCGAGATGCGCGGGACGGTGGACGGTGGAACGCGCGGTCGATTTGGTGATGATCAGCAGGGTCTTGGAGCGTGCCAGGGCCCGCAGGTGTGGTGCCACATGGGAAAAACTTTCCGATACGTGCTCGCGCGCGCTCTCCCGCAGCACACCCAGACCGGAGTCAGGCACCAACCGTAGTATGTCTTCGCCATCAATCTCGAGCAGATCATAGGTGCGGCAGCCTATGTAGGTGAAATGGCCGTCCACGGCCCAGCGCAGAAAATCGAGTGCCTCACCAAGGTCGTCTTCGGGAACCGGCGGTGGTGCGGACTCGATCGTGGCGATGACTTCCTGCATGCGCTGACGCATGGGTTGCCAGTCATCGACCGTGGCACGAACATCTTCCATCACACGTTCGACATCGCTGCGCAGTATGTGCAGGTCGTCCGCCTCGTTCTGACGATCGACCTCGAAGCGCATGACCGCCTCGCGCACCAGATCGGCACCCTCCACGTCTGCCGGTACTACTTTAGTCAGGGTACCCTTGCGATTTCGTCTGACTTTCACGACCGGATGGATGATGAGGTGGACGGTCAACCCGTGTCGGGTCATCTCCATGCTGATCGAGTCCACCAGAAACGGCATGTCATCGGTGACAACCTCGACGACCGTGTGGGTGGACTGCCAGCCGTGCTCTTCGTAACCGGGGTTGTAGACACGGATATTCGGTTCACCCAGCTTGCGCTGGCGAGCCAGATTCCAGTGACTGAGGACGGCGCCGTAGAGATCCTCGACGGGTGTTTGCAGCAGATCCTCGGGACCCACCCCGGCATAGTAGCTGCGCGCGAATGACACGGCGGCCTGGGCCTGGGATGCGGCGAGCCGTTCGGCCAGCATCGCTGCTACCGTATCGACGATCTCGTCCTTCTTCCTGTCATGCTGCGCTACTGACATCGGTTCCTCCGATTGCGTTCGGTCCACGCCTTGGGGTGGCTACATAGTGCAGTGTAGTTCGGTATACGAAAAGGTGTCGCTGGCTTTAATCCGAGGTGAGGCGCTGTAGCGCCTCGCGGTACTTTTGAGCTGTCTGCCGCAGTATGTCGGGTGGCAGTTGCGGGGCGGGCGGACTCTTGTCCCAGTCCAGGGTCTCGAGATAGTCACGCACGAACTGCTTGTCGAAACTGGGTGGGTTGCGACCGGGTCGCCACTGGTCTGCCGGCCAGAACCGCGAAGAGTCCGGCGTCAGCGCCTCATCGATCAACACCAGCCCGTGGTCGTCGTCGACACCGAACTCGAACTTGGTGTCGGCGATGATGATGCCACGCTGCAGCGCGTGTTCCCGGGCGCGCTGGTAGAGTGCCAGGGCGGTATCGCGGACCTGTGCCGCCATGTTCTCACCGACCAGTTCGACGGTGTCCTGATAGCGGATGTTCTGGTCGTGTTCGCCGACTTCCGCCTTGCTGGAAGGTGTGTATATGGGGCGTTCGAGGGCGTCCGCTATCTTCAACCCGGTCGGTAACGCGATTCCACAGATGGCGCCACTGCGCTGATAATCCTTCCAGCCGGAGCCGATAATGTAGCCTCGTACGATGGCTTCCAGTGGCAGAGCTTTCAGTTTTCGAACCACCATGGCGCGGGTCGCGACCGGGTTCCTTTCCCGCGGGTCCGGCAGCACGTCCTCCAATGTGCGCTGGCTACGCTGCAGATGATTGGCGACGATGTCCGCAGTCTGCTGGAACCAGAAGGCGGACATTCGGGTCAGCACCTCACCTTTTCCGGGGATGGGTTCCGGCAGCACCACATCGAAGGCGGAAAGACGGTCCGTGGTGATGATCAGCAGGTGTTGTTTGTCGACATCGTAAAGATCGCGAACCTTGCCTCTGTGCAGCAGCGGCAGCGACTTGATGTCAGATTCGAACAGCGTGTTGGCAGTGTTCACAGCATGGCGCTCCGCTATCTGGGTTTACCTGGCCGGCGAGTTTAGCGCAGTCCTCTCCGGCTGTAACATGGCTGGGTAGCCGCAGCTGCGGGAAGCAACAACTTGCAGTAGTGCAGTCGAGCTGTGATCATAATCCTGCAGCCAAACCTCCATGCAGTGGCATCAATGCATTTTACCCTGCGGCAACTGGCAATTTTTGAAGCGGTTGCCGAGCACCTCAGTTTTACTCGCGCGGCCGAGTCCCTGCATCTGACGCAACCCGCGGTATCAATGCAGATTCGCCAACTGGAGAACAATCTCGAGCTGCCCCTGTTCGAGCAGTTGGGCCGTAAGATCTATCTGACCGAAGCCGGGGCGGAATTGTATCGCTATAGCCTCGGGATCAGCCGCCGGCTGAGCGAGTTGCAGGAGGTGCTGAACGCGTTCAAGGGAGTCACCCGGGGACGCCTGCGGGTCTCGGTCGCGACCACTGCCAATGAATTCGGCGCCCGCATGATCGGTGAATTCAGCAGACGGCAGCAGGGTGTGGCGATCAGCCTGGATGTGACCAACCGCCAACAGTTGCTCCGGCACCTGGAAAGCAATGAGCGCGATCTGGTGATCATGGGACAACCGCCCCGGGGGCTGGATGTGGTGGCCGAGGCGTTCATGATCAATCCCCTGGTCGTCATTGCCAGCCCGGATCATCCCCTGAGCGGACAATCGAATATCGAACCGGCGTTGCTGCAGCAGGAGCCGTTCGTGGTGCGCGAGCAGGGTTCTGGTACGCGCGATGCCATGGAGCGTTTTTTTGAATCCCAGCAACTTACACTCAACGCCCGTCTGGAGCTGGGTGGTAATGAGGCGCTCAAACAGGTCGTCGCAGCCGGGCTGGGGTTGGCTATCGTTTCCGAGCACACCATCGGCCAGGAACTGGTGACCGGTCGATTGACGATTCTCGATGTGCTGGGTATGCCGATCGTGCGACATTGGTATCTGGTACACAGGAAGGGGAAACGTTTGTCACCCGTGGCACAGGCATTTCGGGCTTTTGTGCTGGAAGAGGCCGAGCAGTTTGCTGGCTTCGTGTCGGGCGCCGGTCAGGCGACATCCTGATCCGGGTACGGTGATCCGGTGACCACCGTGACCGTCAGCAGCTATCTGTTGTGGGCCCTCTGTCTGCTGGTTGCCTTGCCGTGGGCGCCGTTTACATAGCCATGGCTGTCTGTAACAATCAGCGCCCCGGGATCAGCCACTGGTGACAGGTGGTCACCCGGAATTGTAACGTTTTGCCCACTTCGATGAGGTTCACTGGGAGGTCAACTATGAAAATGACAGCAGTTCTTATACTGGCGATGGTAATTTCGACAGCAGCAAATGCCGCGGGTGATGCCGCTGCCGGTAAAGCCAAAGCTGCAGTGTGTGCCAGTTGTCATGGTGCCGAGGGCATCAGCGCCAATCCGATGTGGCCCAATCTGGCTGGTCAGCACGACGTGTATCTGGTCAAGCAGATGAAGATGTTTCGTGACGGCACCAGGACCGATCCGCTCATGAGTGCGATGGCCAAGCCTTTGAGCGATGAGGACATGGACAATCTGGCGGCCTATTACAGCAGCCTCGGCAAGTAGGGATTTTCGGCGGGCGGCACTGCCGGTCCCATTTCGGGGCTGGCAGCGATTTGAGTCAGCGGCGTACCCTCGCGGGAGGATACCCGCGGAGGCGCCGCTGTCACCCGTTTCGCGCACTCAATGTCAGCCGGTCCAGGCTGGTCAGAACCCCGGCGGCAGCCCGGCCAGATCGCGCAGCGGTGTGATCACCAACAGCCGCAGCATTTGCAGACCGACCACCACCAGCAGCGGGGACAGATCCAGTCCTCCCAGATCCGGCATCAGACGACGCACGGGTTTGAGCACCGGCTCGGTCAGGCTGTGGACAAGCCCGATGGCAGGGTTATAGGTCTGGGGATTGACCCAGCTCAGTATGACCTGGATGAGAATCATCCAGAAGTAAACCCCGACCAGCAGGCCAAGAAGTTTGGCGATGGTGCCGAGCAGCAGCGTGGCCGGTGGCAGCGAACCACCCAGCAGATACGCCATCAGGAACAGTTCCAGCATCTGCAGTGCCAGCATCAGCACCACGGCTGCCAGATCGATCCCGTACAGGCCGGGAACCAGTCTGCGCAGGGGTACCAGCAATGGATTGGTGATCTTGACCAGGATCTGGACGATCTGGTTGTAGAAGTCGGCACGTACCCACTGCAGCAGGAAACGCAGCATGATCGCGAGGATGTAGAGGCCAAATCCGGTCTGCACCAGAAACAGCCCAGCGTTCCCAATATAGCCACCGTTCATGCTTTTTCCCCCAGTGTCCCGGCCAGTTCCCGGGCACGCTGGTGCGCTGCCTGGACCGCTTGTTCGAACAAGGCCTCCAGGCCGCCAGCCTGCAACACTTCGATTGCCTTCTCCGTGGTACCCCCTGGCGAGGTCACATGCTTGCGCAGCGTTGCCACATCCTCGCTGCTTTCCAGCGCCAGTCGGGCAGCACCCAGGGTTGTTTGCAGGGTCAGCAGCCTGGCGATCGTATCAGGCAGGCCAAGGTTGCGGGCGGCGGATTGCATGGCTTCCATGACCAGAAACAGGTAGGCGGGCCCGCCGCCTGATAGCGCGGTCACCGCATCCATGAGTTGCTCATCGTCCAGCCACACCGTGAGCCCGACAGCACGCATCACGGTCTCGGCGAGTTCTTTTTGAGGTTCGCTGACACGGTCGTTGGCAAACAGCGCGGTTGCGCCGCTTTGCACCAGCGCGGGTGTATTGGGCATGGTACGTACCAAAGCTGCGTCGCCACCCAGCCAGCGGTTCATATCCTGCTCACGGACACCGGCGGCGATCGACAACACCAGCGGTCGATCGCGGCGGACCAGGTCAGCGATTTCGGTAGTGACGCTATGCACAGCTTGTGGTTTCACCGCGATAACGATGAGGTCCGCTGCGGCCACGGTCTGTCGGTTGTCATGACTGGTAGCCACCGAGTATCGCTGTTCAAGTGCTTTGAGCGTGGTGTCGCTGCGATCGGACACCCGAATCTGAGCGGATGGGCAACCGTCGGCCAGCAGGCCGCCGATCAGGCTGCTAGCCATGTTGCCGCCGCCAACAAAGGCAATGGTTTCGTCTTGCATCGGGTGAGGACTCGAGGTGACTGTTCGGACCCTAAAAATAACTCCCGGATGCCAGAGTATCAACCAATAGTCTTGTCCAATACGGAATGAGTCTGAGCAGGGGGGGGGTTGGTGATATCCGCTGGCGCCTGAGGTTAGCCCGCATTCGGGTATCTCAACACTCACACCGGGAACCTGTTACACCTGTATGCCGACCTGATCCACTGAGGTTGACTGGCTCGCTAGCGAAGCAGGTCCAGCGTGGTAGTGCGAATGCTGGTGATATGTTGCTCGTCGCGATAGCCCTCGTACACTCTCTTGCGCTTGTCCGCATTCAGCCGGGTGTAGAAGACCCAGGTGCCGTAGAATTGTGTTTCGAGCACATCCTCAAACTGGGCAAACCGCAGCCCGGGTGGCAAATTGTCGTTGTAACTGAACTGGCTGAAGCGCTCCCTGAGCCTGGGTTTCGCAGTTTCCGATGCGACGGCCGTGGTTACCAGGTCCGGTGAGGTGCCGCTGGATGCCGTAGTTGCCGGTTCAGATGTTGCGGCGTCAACGGTCCCGTGTTGGGGTTGTTGCCCGGACTGAGGTTGTTGGAGATAGTCCGGGTTAGCCATGGCGCTACCGCAAACCGACAGCAGGACCAGGGTTGCGATCGGTACCCACCGCCGCGTGAGCAGTTGGTCGGCCGCGTGGGTGTTGTTGCGCATATCCGCTACTATCCTGTCGATACAGTCCGATACATTAATACTCCGGCAGGTCCTGGGCTTCGCCGGTCGTTTGCTGGCTGGCTCGTGCAAGGATCGTGCAAACGTCACGGTCATTGTACCCGCGGCATGCCGTGGGTATACCACCGCAACCGCCCGGGCGGCGGTCTGTATCGTCATCGGTCAGGGCAGCGGGCGAGGGCCAAATATGGCAGTGCCGATACGCACCATGGTGGCGCCTTCCGCGATCGCCGCTTCCAGGTCGGCGGTCATGCCCATAGACAGCGTATCCAGCGACAGACCGCTGTCGTTCAGTTGCTGCCAAAGCTCGCGCAAGCGCGCGAAAGGGCGCCGCTGACGTTGCTGATCGTCGCAGGGTGCGGGAACCGCCATCAGTCCCCGCAGGCGGATTCCCTGCAGATCGACAATCGCTGTGGCCAGTTCCGAAAGGGCCTCGGGTGCGACCCCGGACTTGCTCTGTTCCGCGCTGATGTTGACTTGCAGGCAGACATTCAGGGGTGGGTGATCTCGTGGGCGCTGTTCGGCCAGGCGACGGGCTATCTTGAGGCGGTCCACACTGTGGACCCAGTCGAAGTGAGCGGCGATCTGTGCGGTCTTGTTGCTTTGAATCGCGCCGATGAAATGCCACTGGGGTGGGTCGGATTCCAGCAGCCTGATCTTGTCGAGCGCTTCCTGCAGGCGATTTTCCCCGAAACAGCTTTGCCCCAATGCCATGCACTGGCGGATGTCTGTGGCCGGGCGGGTCTTGCTGACCGCCAGCAGTTTCACCGAGCCTGGTGGGCGCTGAAAATCGCGCTCCGCTGCGAGGATACGGGCCCTGACCCGGTTCAGTCTGCTTTCGAGCGTGGTCATGGTGCAAACCCGGGACGGTGGTGTGTGTTTTGCATCGTAGGATCGGTCTTCACGCGGGTAGCTATCCAACATCGCCCCGCTGGCTGCCGTCTCGCAGACTACACAGGACTTAGTTACATGAACATTGATGATCTGCTTGCCTTCGGAGTCAAGCACGGCGCCTCCGACTTGCATCTGTCAGCCGGGCTTCCCCCCATGATACGCGTAGACGGGGAGGTCAGGCGTATCAATCTTCCGTCCATGGACCACAAACAGATCCATGGCCTGATCTACGACATCATGAACGACAGTCAGCGTAAGAATTACGAAGAGAATCTGGAAGTCGATTTCTCTTTCGAGATCCCCGAACTGGCTCGTTTCCGCGTCAACGCCTTTGTGCAGAATCGTGGTGCTGGCGGTGTGTTTCGTACCATTCCAACCGAGATTCTGTCTCTCGACCAGCTGGGCTGTCCGCAAGTCTTCCGTGACATGATCGACGTGCCGCGCGGCTTGATCCTGGTGACCGGCCCCACCGGCTCGGGGAAGTCGACCACTCTGGCAGCCATGGTCGATCACAAGAACGAAAACGAGCAAGGCCACATTCTGACCATCGAGGATCCGATCGAGTTTGTACATGAGAGCAAGAAGTGTTTGATCAACCAGCGTGAAGTACATCGGGATACCAAGAGTTTCAACAACGCCCTACGTTCGGCATTGCGCGAGGATCCGGACACTATCCTGGTCGGTGAAATGCGTGACCTGGAAACGATCAGGCTCGCTCTGACCGCGGCTGAAACCGGGCATCTGGTATTCGGGACCCTGCATACCAGCTCCGCACCCAAGACCATCGACCGTATCATCGACGTCTTCCCTGCCGGCGAAAAGCCGTTGGTGCGCTCCATGCTGTCCGAATCACTGCGTGCGGTGATTGCCCAGACCCTGCTCAAGAAGCAGGGCGGCGGACGCATCGCAGCTTGGGAAATCATGATCGGCACACCCGCGATTCGCAACCTGATCCGCGAGGCCAAGGTGGCGCAGATGTATTCCTCGATACAGACCGGCGGCAGTTATGGCATGCAGACGCTTGACCAGCATCTGCAGCAGTTGGTGCAGAGCGGTCATGTCACGGCCGCGGCTGCGCGCTCCAAGGCGCAGAACAAAGATCAGTTTCGCTAGGAGGCTGTCCGAGAACAGACTGATCTACTGCGGACAAGCCTGATTGGCCAT
>CBDVAK010000005.1:0-29650 GCA_965371945.1 uncultured Candidatus Competibacteraceae bacterium | reverse complement strand
GGCCAATCAGGATTGTCCGCAGTAGATCAGTCTGTTCTCGGACAGCCTCCTAGGGGGCACCGCAACGGGCTGTCGCTGCGGTGCCCGCACGGTTCGATTCGCAGCGCCGGATTGCGGAACGTGCTGACGGGGGGCGGCCGGCCTTGTAGAATGCGCCGCTGACTCCAACGCTGAACGGCGATCTCAATGGACACATGCACTCCCGCCTATCGGCGCATCCTGCTCAAACTCAGCGGCGAAGTGCTCATGGGTCCGGCTGACTTTGGTATCGACCCGGCCACGATCGAAAGGCTGGCGTCCGAGATTGGCGGCGTCAACCGGATGGGGGTGCAGGTCGGCCTGGTCATCGGCGGTGGCAATCTGTTTCGCGGCGCGGGGCTGGCCGAGGCGGGAATCGACCGGGTCACTGGTGACCATATGGGCATGCTGGCGACGGTCATGAACTCCTTGGCTATGCAGGATGCGCTGGAGCGTATCGGAGTGTATGCGAGGGTGATGTCGGCAATTCGCATCAACGAGGTTTGCGAAGACTACATCCGCAGACGCGCCGTCAGGCATTTGGAGAAGGGTCGCGTCGTCATATTTGCCGCCGGCACCGGCAACCCGTTTTTTACTACTGATTCGGCTGCCAGTCTGCGGGCGATCGAGGTGGGCGCCGACGTGATGCTCAAGGCTACCAAAGTAGACGGCATCTACAGCGCCGATCCCAAGCGATATCCGGACGCCACCCGCTATGAACAGGTGACCTATGACGAGGTGTTGATGGGTAAGCTGGAGGTCATGGATGCCACTGCAATCGTGATGTGTCGGGACAACAATTTGCCCCTCAAGGTCTTCGACGTCACCCGGAATGGCGAAATCGCCAGGGTTATTTGCGGTGAGCGTGTGGGTACTATGGTGGTACGGGGAGGGTAACGGACGATGATCGGGGAAATCAGGAAAGACGCGAAGCAACGCATGCACAAGAGCGTCGAAAACCTCAAGCACGAACTTGCCAGGTTGCGTACCGGGCGGGCGCATCCCAGCCTTCTGGATCATGTTCACGTCGAATACTATGGCAGTGAGGTGCCGCTCGGGCAGACTGCGAGTGTTCATGCTGCCGATGCCCGTACACTGACTGTCAACCCCTGGGAAAAGGCGATGATCCCGGTGATCGAGAAAGCCCTGCTGTCATCGGATCTGGGTCTTAATCCGGTGACTACCGGTGACATCATCCGTCTGCCGTTACCCCCGCTGACCGAGGAAAGACGCCGCGAACTGGTCAAGGTGGTGCGCCACGAGGGTGAGAATGCACGTGTCGCGATCCGCAACATACGCCGCGATGCCAACTCCGATTTCAAGGAGCTGCTCAAGGAAAAGGAGATTACCGAGGACGAGGAGCGACAGGCGGAGGGGGCTATGCAGGAGCTGACTGACCAGGCCATCGCGGAAGTGGGTGAACTATTGGCGGAAAAAGAACAGGAATTGATGACGATCTGATCGGCAGTGAGCAGCAATGACGGTGACCAGGACCAGACAAGTGTCGTTCGAGGCGGTGGCGATCGGAGTGATCGGGTGACCGGGATTGCCAGCGAGCGACCGGGGCCGACAGGTGCGGGCGATCACAGTATCCCCCGTCATGTCGCGATTATCATGGATGGCAACGGTCGCTGGGCGACGGCGCGTGGTCTGCCGCGTGCGGGCGGCCATCGGGAAGGGGTCAAGGTGGCTCGCCAGGTAGTAGAATCCTGTGCCCGCGCCGGGGTCGAAGTTCTCACTCTGTTTGCATTTAGCAGTGAGAATTGGCGGCGTCCGCGCAGCGAGGTGAATCTGCTGATGAACCTGTTTTTGACCGCGCTGCGCAGCGAGGTCAAGCGCTTGCGGGAGAACAACGTACGTTTGCGTTTTATCGGTGAACGCAGCGGGTTCCCGTCCAGATTGCAGAAATCGATCGCCGATTCTGAACAGGCGACCGCCGCCTGTACCGGTCTGGAGTTGGTGATGGCGGTCAACTACGGGGGCCGTTGGGATATGGTCGAGGCGGCCCGGTCCATTGCCCGCGAGGTGGCCGCGGGTACCCTGCAGCCGCAAGCGGTCGATGCCAGCACGGTACATCAGCGCACCTGTTGCGCCGATCTGCCGGAACCTGATCTGTTCATTCGCACCGGGGGCGAGTATCGAATCAGCAACTTCCTGCTTTGGCAGCTTGCCTATACCGAGCTCTATTTTACCGACTGTCTGTGGCCTGATTTCGATGCCAGCGAACTACAGAACGCCTTCGATGACTATGGACAGCGGCAGCGCCGTTTCGGGCGTACCGCGGAGCAGATCGAATCCGGCAGCGCTCTGCATGCTTAAGACCCGGATTGTCACTGCGCTGGCAGGTGCCGCGATCACGATCTGGGCGGTATTCACGCTGACCAACGCTGGGTTCGCCTTGTTCCTGGCGCTGTTGCTGGTACCCGCCGGCTGGGAATGGTCGCGGTTGTCTGGCGTACCGGACCCGGCCACCGGCTGGTTCTACGGTTTGATGGTCGCGGCTGTTGCCGGGCTGCTCTGGTGGCTCGAGGGGCAGTTTGTACCGGCGTCGCTGGTGCTGGGGTTGGGGCTGCTGTTCTGGGCCTCGGCACTGTTTCGGGTGTGTCGTTACCGTGGTATCCGCAAGACCGGCACAGCAGATCCTATTGATCTGGTGGGTGGCGCGATGGCGTTGCTGCCTTGCTGGCTGGGTCTGGTGGTCCTGCATCGGCAGGCCGGTGATGGCCCGTGGTTGGTCATGTTGCTGCTGGCGTTGGTGTGGGCCGCCGATACCGGGGCCTATTTTGCCGGTCGCCGCTGGGGCCACAGCAAACTACTGGTGGTGGTCAGTCCGGGCAAGACCAGGGAAGGGTTTTATGGTGGCTTGGCCGCGGCAGCGCTGGTGGCGCTGGTGGCCGCGACCACGCTGCCCCTGGGTGGGAGCCAGATCCTGCCGTTCATGCTGTTGTGTGTTCTCACCGCGGCGATTTCGGTGCTCGGTGATCTGTTCGAGAGCATGTTGAAACGCCAACGCGGTATCAAGGACAGCAGCCGTTTGCTGCCTGGCCATGGCGGCGTGCTCGATCGTATCGACAGTATCACCGCAGCCTCACCGCTGTTTGCTCTGGGGGTTCCTTGGCTGATTCGGTGACAGCAGCGGGCAGTATCGGGGTCACCATACTGGGGGCCACCGGGTCGGTCGGGTTGAGCACGCTGGATGTGCTGCGGCGTCATCGCGGCGCATTTCATGTCGATGCCTTGACCGCCCGCCGCAATGTCGGGCGAATGCGCGATCTGTGTCGGCAGGTGAACCCACGCGCCGTGGTCATGGTCGAACCGGATGCGGCGGAACAGCTTGCCAGTCAGTTGGTAGTCGATGGGCTTTCCGGAGTTGAGGTGCTGGCGGGTGCCGAGGCACTGGAGCAGGTAGCGGCGGCCGCCAGCAGTCAGTATGTGATGGCGGCGATCGTCGGTGCCGCGGGTTTGCTACCCACTCTGGCGGCGGCGCGGTCCGGTAAGCGGGTGTTGCTCGCGAACAAAGAGGCGTTGGTGATGTCGGGGCCTTTGTTCATGCGCGAAGTGGACCGCAGTGGTGCCGAGTTGCTGCCCATAGACAGCGAGCACAATGCAGTATTTCAGTGCCTGCCCAGCCGCTATCGCGGGGGGCTCGGCAAGGCCGGTATCGAGCGGATTTTGTTGACCGCATCGGGTGGCCCGTTTCTCGACACGCCCCTGGATAGGTTGTCGGGGGTCACGCCAGCACAGGCGTGTCGCCATCCGAATTGGGATATGGGGCGCAAGATTTCGGTGGACTCTGCAACCATGATGAACAAGGGTTTGGAAATGATCGAGGCCTGCTGGCTGTTCGATGCCCGACCGGAGCAGGTCGAAGTCGTGGTGCATCCGCAAAGCGTGGTGCACTCGATGGTTTCCTACTGCGATGGCTCGGTGCTGGCACAGCTTGGCAACCCGGACATGCGCATACCGATCGCGCACGCGCTGGCCTGGCCCCGGCGCATCGATTCCGGAGTCCGGGCACTGGATCTGGTCGAAGTCGGGCGACTGGAATTCAGGAAACCTGATCCGATCCGGTTTCCCTGCCTCGACCTGGCCGCGCAGGCTCTGGCACAGGGTGGTACGGCGGCGACGGCTCTGAATGCTGCCAACGAAGTTGCGGTGCAGGGATTTCTGGATGAGCAACTGGCGTTCACCGCGATCCCCGAGCTGATCAGCGAGGTCATGCAGCAGACTGAGTTGTTGCCGGCCGATGATCTCGACAAGGTACTGGAAACCGATTTTCTGGCGCGCCGGTGCGCCAAAGGGCATCTTCAGCGGCTTTCAGCCGAGGGGACAGTATGAACTCGGCGGTTATGTCCGTAGCCGGTCTGGTGGTCACGCTGGGGGTGTTGATCACCGTCCACGAATTTGGCCATTTCTGGGTTGCCCGCCAACTGGGAATCAAGGTACTGCGGTTTTCCATTGGGTTTGGCAAGCCATTGTGGCGCCGGCGCGGCAAGGTCGATGATACCGAGTTCGTGATTGCGGTGTTGCCACTGGGCGGCTATGTCCGGATGCTGGACGAGCGCGAGGGTGAGGTGCCTGAGAGCGAACGCCATCGCGCCTTCAATCGCCAACCCGTGCTGTCGAGAATCGCAGTCGTGATCGCCGGGCCGATGGCGAATTTCATTTTTGCTATCGCCGCTTATACAATTGTATTCATGTTAGGTGTCACTAGCCTGAAACCGTTGGTGGCCGCACCCCCCGTGGCTACACCGGCATATCAGGCCGGTTTTGTTGCCGAGGATCTGATCACCGCGATAGATGACCGGTCGGTGCGTACCTGGGGCGATGCAACAATAGCCCTGCTGGAAAGCAGCATGGAAGGGGAGCAGGCCCTCATCACGGTGCGCGATCGGGACGGGGCGGTTCGACAGCGGTCATTGGAACTGGGTGCCGTGAGCGGCAGCGGTGGCCAGAGAGATCTGATGACCACGCTGGGGCTACAACCATGGAGCCCGCCTTTGCCTGCTGTTATCGACCGTCTGCAGGAAGGTGGCGCCGGACAGCGGGATGGCCTGATCGCGGGTGACCAGATTCGATCCGTGCAGGGCCTGCCGGTATCCAGCTGGCAACAATGGGCACAGCAGGTACGCGACCGTCCAGGGTTGCCGACTGCGGTGGGGATACTCCGCGACGGGCGATCGATGACCATTGCCGTGGTCCCCGATACGGTCACCACGGCGGACGGTACGGTGGGTCGCATCGGTGCTTATGCGCGGGTGCCCGAGGGGCTGCAGAGCAGCGTTACGGTGGAGCTGCGGTACGGTCCGTTGGCGGCGCTCTGGGAGGGCGGCAAGCGCACCGCGGAGATGTCGTTCTTTACCTTGCGTATGCTTTGGCGCATGGTGCTGGGGAAGGCCTCTCTGGATAATTTGAGTGGCCCGATCAGCATCGCGCAATATGCGGGGCAGACCGCCAGCATGGGGCTGACCGCCTTCCTGTCGTTCCTGGCTCTGATCAGTGTCAGCCTGGGTGTGCTCAACCTGTTACCGGTTCCGGTGCTTGATGGTGGTCATCTGTTGTTCTATCTGATCGAGGCCATCAAAGGCGGCCCGCTGTCCGAAAATGCGCAGGGCATGGCACAACGGGTGGGGCTGACGCTGCTGTTGTTGCTCATGGGGCTGGCTTTCTTCAACGATATTTCCCGATTGGTCGTCGGTTGACCGTGCCAACTTCATGACAATAAAGAGAATATCGTGAAGCAACTGGGTGCTTTCCTGGCGCTGCTATGCGCGTTGTGGTCAGCGCAGGTGGCCGCGCAACTGGTACAGGACATCCGCGTAGAGGGGCTGCAGCGGATCTCCGCCGGTACCGTGTTCAACTACCTGCCGGTCGAGGTCGGGGACACGCTGAGCCGCGATCAGTATGGGTCCATCATCAGGGAGCTTTTCAAGACGGGCTTTTTCACTGATGTCCGTCTGGAGCTGGACGGCGGCGTGCTGGTCATCAAGGTCAAGGAACGACCCTCGATCGCCGACGTGGAGATCGAGGGCAATGTGGACATCAAGACCGAAGACCTCCTCGGCGCTTTGGAACAGGTCGGTCTCTCCCCCAGTCGGGTGTTCGACCGGTCCGTGCTGGAACGCACCCAGATCGAACTCCGGGAGCAGTATTTCGCGCAGGGCAAGTACGCCGTCAAGATCGATTCGGAGGTGATTGACGGCCCACGCAATACAGTAACGGTGAAGCTGATCATCTCGGAAGGCGAAGTTGCCCGTATCAAGCAGATCCGGGTAATAGGCAACCGTGCCTTCGACGAAGCCGAACTGGTTGACCAATTTACCCTTACCACTCCCAACTGGTTGACCTGGATCAACAAAAAGGACCGCTATTCGAAGCCGCAGCTTACCTCGGACCTGGAAACGCTGCGCTCCTACTATCTGGATCGTGGTTATGTCGATTTCACGGTGGAATCCACCCAGGTCTCGATCACGGCGGACCGCAAGGACATCTACATCGATGTCAACATCAGCGAAGGCGAGCAGTATACAGTGTCCGAGGTGCGGCTGGCCGGGCAAATGCCGATACCGGAGGAAGAATTGCGGGCCTTGGTGGCCGTCAATAGCGGAGACATATTCTCGCGCGCGGCATCGGCGGAAAGCACGCAGCGGATGACCGACAGGCTCGGTGACAACGGCTACGCATTCGCCAATATCAACACCATACCGGATATCGATCCCGACAACCGTGAGGTGGTGGTCACCTTCTTTGTCGATCCCGGCCGCCGGGTGTTCGTGCGCCGCATCAACTACAGCGGCAACACCCGCACCTACGACGAGGTCATGCGCCGGGAGATGCGTCAGATGGAGGGCGCCCAGTATTCCAGCAGCCGTATCGACCGTTCCCGCTCGAGGTTGGAACGGTTGGGGTATTTCGACACTGTCAGTCTGGAAACGCCTGCGGTACCCGGTTCGCCGGACCAGGTGGACGTCGATCTCGCGGTTACCGAACGGGCATCCGGAAATCTCAACTTCGGGCTGGGTTTTTCGCAGGGTTCGGGAGTCGTGTTCAATGCCGGAATCGCCCAGGAGAACTTCCTGGGCACCGGCAAACGGGTGGGCTTCAATTTCAACAACAGCCGCGTCAACCGCACGTACTCGCTGTCCTATGTCGATCCCTACTGGACCATCGACGGAATGAGTCTGGGCGCGAGCGCCCTCTACCGGGAGACCGATGCCTCTGAGGCCAATCTGTCCAATTACACCCTGGACCGCGCCTTGCTGACGCTTGATTTCGGGATGCCGCTGACCGAGTTCAACACACTGCGCTTTGGTCTGGGACCGGAACGCACCGTAGTGAAGCCGGCAATCGGGGCCGGTCTGACCATACGCGAGATCCTGGCCGAGCAGGGTACCGATACTTTCAACAATCTGGCGGCTTACGTGAGCTGGAGTCACGACACCCGCAATCGCGCTTTCTTTACCGACCGGGGGATGTTGAACCGGATCGGCCTGGACGGCGCACTGCCCGGCAGCGACTGGCAGTATGCCAAAGTGGATGCCAAGCACCTCTCCTACTGGCCAATCTACGACCCGGTGAGTCTGGCGATTCGTGCCGACATCGGGTACGGGACCGGTTATGGTGATCAGAGCGACATCCCGTTTTACGAAAACTATTTCGCCGGCGGTGTAAACTCGGTGCGGGGATACAAGAGCAACACGCTGGGTCCACGGGATCCGTTCACCGAGGATCCTATCGGCGGTGCTTTCCGAACCGTGGGCGGTTTGTCTTTGTTCTTCCCGGTACCGTTTCTCACCGAGGAACTGGGTTCGGTGCGGCTGGAGGCCTTTGTAGATGCGGGCAACGTGTTCGATCAACCCAGTGATTTCGAGTTGTCGGAAATTCGCTATGGTATCGGTCTCGGCGTTCACTGGCTGAGTCCGTTCGGACCGTTCAGCCTCAATTTCGCCAAACCGGTCAACAGCACGGGTTTCGATGAGGAAGAGCAGGTTCAGTTCACGCTGGGTTCGTCGTTTTGATGTTTTGGCGCTGTGCAATTCAATAGTTGTCCTAAAGACCGGGTTGGGTTTTGGTGCGGATTCAAGGCATGGCACGGGGTATCTCTGTTCCGTGCAGTCCTTGCCGCAACACGGAAGCCGGCCCAGGAGACAAGCAAGATCGGATGATTGTGTTTCCGTGGCCCTTAGGGAGGAGCTAGGTGAGATATCTCGATGTACTGGGCGTGCTGCTGCTGTTGATCGCAACGACGGCGTCGTGGGGACAAACGCAAGCCGATGGCGGGCTGCGGATCGCATTCGTGAATGCAGCTCGTATCGTCGAGAGTGCTCCGCAGGCTGCCGAGGCCCGCAAGCGACTGGAGGACGAGTTCGCGCCACGTGACCGGGAACTGGTGGCAAGACAGAAGCGGTTGCGGGACATGGAGGACGCTATGAGCGCTGGCAGCAACCTTGCCAACGACACTGAGCGACGTCACACGGAGCGCGAGATCCTGGCCGAGAAAAGAGAGTTGAAAAGGGATCAGGACGAGTTTCGCGAGGATCTCAACATTCGCCGCAACGAAGAGTTTGGGAAGCTGCAACGCCTGGTTGCCGATACGATTACCATGATGGCCCGCGAACAGCAGTTCGATCTGGTCGTCAATGAGGCTGCGGTCGTCTACGCCAGCGATCGGGTTGATATTACCGAGCAGGTGCTCGAGCGCCTGCACCAGAACCAATAGCCGCCTGTCAACATACCGCCATCACGCACGCACCCACACAGGCAGGGAAAAATCGCTCATGACTGTCCAGCCCGAAGGTCTTCAGCTCGATATCTTCGATATCCTCAGGCATTTGCCGCACCGATACCCCTTTCTGCTGGTTGACCGGGTGCTGAGCTGTGAACCTGGCCGAAGTTTGACGGCGATCAAGAACGTCACCATCAACGAACCGTTCTTTCAGGGTCATTTCCCGTCCTACCCGGTGATGCCAGGAGTGCTGTTGCTGGAAGCGCTGGCCCAGGCCACCGGGATACTGGGTGTCCAGAGCATGGAGCAAAAACCCGATGAGGGGGAGATGTACTTTTTCGTGGGTATCGACAAAGCCCGGTTCAAAAGGCCGGTAGGGCCGGGGGACCAGGTTCTGCTCGAAGTGGAGTTGATCAAGGTCAGACGGCGAATCTGGAAGTTTCACGGCGAGGCCAGCGTGGACGGGAACCTCGTCGCCAGCGCTGACCTGTTGTGCACCCATCGAGGCGTAGACGAGATCCGATCTTGATTCACCCGCAGGCGCTCATCGACCCGGGAGCGCGCATTGCGGATTCCGTGAGTGTGGGCCCGTTTACCACGATCGGTGCTGACGTGGAGATCGATGCGGGTGCCGAGGTGGGTGCGCACGTCGTGATCAAGGGGCCAACCCGGATCGGCAGTGAGACCCGCATCTTTCAGTTCGCATCCATCGGTGATGAACCGCAGGACATGAAATATGCGGGCGAACCCACGAGACTGGAGATCGGCGCCCGCAACACCATTCGCGAGTACTGCATGATCAATCGCGGTACGGTGCAGGGAGGCGGGGTAACCCGTATCGGTGACGACAACTGGATCATGGCCTATGTTCACATTGCCCATGATTGCCTGGTCGGCAGCGGCACCGTGTTCGCCAACGGCGCCTCGCTCGCCGGTCATGTGCGGGTCGATGACCACGCCATACTCGGCGGCTTTACGCTGGTGCACCAATTCTGTCGTATTGGCACCTACAGCTTTTGCTCGATGGGCTCGGTGATCAGAAACGATATACCACCCTATGTCACCGTGTCCGGAAATCCGGCAGTACCCTATGGCGTCAATTCGGAGGGTCTCAGGCGTGGCAGCTTCAACGCGACCCAGATTCAGGCCATACGCCGGGGATACCGGCTGGTCTATCGCGCCGGACTGCGCATCGCGGAAGCTGTCGAGAGACTTCGTGAACTGGAAGCGGCGCACCCGGAACTGACAGAATTGGCGGAATTCCTGGTCGCCAGTCAGCGTGGCATCGTGCGGTGACAGCCGTCGGCGTGAGGCCGCGCATTGCCATGGTGGCGGGCGAGGTCTCGGGAGACGTCCTCGGCGCCGGGCTGATACGGGCGTTGCGCGATCTCTATCCGCAGGCTGAGTTTTTTGGCGTTGGCGGGACCGGCATGACCAGCGCTGGCCTGGTGTCGCTGTTTCCGCTCGAACGCCTGTCGGTAATGGGCTTGCTCGAAGTGCTGGTCAGACTTCCCGAGCTGCTGCGGCTGCGACGCGGCTTGCTACGGACGCTGTTCGATGATCCGCCGGATCTGTATATCGGCATCGACGCTCCCGACTTCAATCTGCCGGTCGAGGAACGTCTTAAAGCGCGGGGCATCCCTACTGTCCACTACGTGAGCCCCACGGTGTGGGCGTGGCGCCCTGGTCGGGTACACAAAATCCGCCGTGCCGCGGACCTGGTGCTGACCCTGTTTCCTTTCGAGAGCCGCTTTCTGCGACAACATGACATACCGAGCTGTACGGTGGGTCATCCGCTGGCCGATGAGATTGGCGATGGCATCGATCGCCTGCAGGCCCGCGTCGAGCTGCAATTGAACCCGGATCAGCCGGTGCTGGCCCTGTTGCCGGGCAGTCGCAGCGGTGAACTGGAACGCCTGGCCAGGGATCTGCTGGAGACTGCGCTGTGGTTGGTGCGCAAATATCCTGATCTGCAGATCGTCGTGCCCTGCGCCACCACAGCGATTCGGGGTCGAATTGGCGAACTGGCCTCGAGGTTCGCGCCTGGTTTGACGCTGCGGTTGCTGGATGGTCAGTCGCGGACCGCCATGGCAGCGTCGAATGCGATACTGCTGGCTTCCGGCACTGCCACCCTGGAGGCGGCATTGCTGGACCGACCCATGGTTGTGGTCTACCGGGTCAACCCAG
The DNA here is from genome assembly GCA_965371945.1 of uncultured Candidatus Competibacteraceae bacterium. GTDB lineage: Bacteria > Pseudomonadota > Gammaproteobacteria > Competibacterales > JAHEDQ01 > CBDVAK01. The sequence goes on along the minus strand of CBDVAK010000005.1, from coordinate 18,720 downwards.
TGACTTTCTGGCTCGCCAAGCGACTCGTCAAGGTCAGCCACGTGGCATTGCCGAACCTGCTCAGTGGCCGGCGACTGGTTCCGGAGTTCCTGCAAGGGGAGGTCAAGGCCGAATTGCTGGGCCCGGCACTGCAGCAATGGCTGGACCCGGAAGCCTGGGACCGGCATCCGCAGATGCAGCAGGCCTTTGCGCGTATTCGCAGCGAACTGCGACGGGACGCCAACCGCAGCGCGGCAGCGGCCGTTAGCCGCATGCTGGGCTAAGCCAACGTATCGCGGATCACGTTGGCGATGCGCTGCACCTGTGCCTTGGTCATCTCGGGAAACATAGGCAAGGACAGACAGCGGCTGGCGACCCGTTCGCACACTGGTAATCCGCCGGCACCGGTCACCGCATCGGCAAACGCCGGCTGCCGGTGCAACGGCAGCGGGTAGTAGATGGCGCTGGCGATTGCCTGGCGTTGCAGGGCAGCCGCCAGCGCGTCCCGGTCCGCAACCAGTATGGTGAACTGGTGATACACGTGATGCGCCTGGGGGGCTGCCACGGGCAGCGTCAATCCGGGCAGGTCCCGCAGCTGGTCCCGGTACCACTCAGCAACCCTGCGACGATTGTCGTTGAATGTGCGCAGATGACGCAATTTGACCCTGAGAATCGCTGCCTGCAACTCATCCAGTCGGCTGTTGTAACCGAGTACATCGTGATAGTAACGCCGGCGACTGCCGTGGTTGCGCAGTACTTTCAGGCTTTCGGCGAACGCACCGGAACCGGTGCTCATCAGGCCGCCGTCGCCCGCCGCACCAAGATTCTTGCTCGGAAAAAAACTGAACGCGCCGGCGTCACCCATGGTACCTGCATGTCGGCCCGCCCAGGTGGCTCCGAAAGCCTGGGCGCAATCTTCCACGACCGCCAGGCCATGTCGGCTGGCGAGCGCGCCGAGGCGGTCCATATCGCAGCACTGGCCAAACAGGTGCACCGGCAGCAAAGCACGGGTCGCCGGGCCCAGAGCCCGTGCCACGGCGTCGGGATCGAGGTTCCAGGTGTCGGCTTCGATGTCTGCAAACACCACCCTGGCACCCGTGTAGCAGATCGCTTCGGCACTGGCGGCAAAGGTAAATGAAGAGGTAATTACTTCATCTCCCGGACCAACGCCGGCTGCCCGCAGAGCCAGATGCAAGGCGTCGGTTCCTGATGCGCAGCTCACCGCATGATCGACCTCCAGCCAAGCCGCCGTCTCGGTCTCGAATGCCTCGACGTGGGGCCCGAGTATGTATCGACCCCCGGCCAGAACCTCGAGAACCAGTGGTTCGATCTCGGTGGCCAGGTGCCGGTACTGGCCCTGGACATCGACCATGGGTATGAATTGGGCGGCTTGCTCGTTCACACTGGGTATCCCGTTGCTATTGGGTGTCCTGGACGGCGGGGACCGACTTGGTCAGCAGACTGCTGATCTCCAGAGCGGTGGCGAGTGCACGGCGGCCGTCCTCGCCACTCACCAGGGGGCGGCTGCCGTCGCGTATGCACTCCAGGAAACCCGCGATTTCAGCCTTGAGGATATCGCCGTCCTCGAAGTCCAAACGTTCACGGCGAATCCCCGGCAGAATCGTATCTTCTCCTGGGCCGCCGCGGGCATAACTCTCGAGGCGTCTTTGATAGAAATCGATACTCAGATAGCTGTCGGCCTGGAACACCCGCATCTTGCTTTCTTTCTTCAGGGCGACCCGGCTGGCGGTGACATTGGCAACACAGCCGTTGGTGAACCGCAGACGGGCATTGGCAATGTCGATGCCGTCGGACAGTACCTGGACGCCGCTGGCATCGATCGCGCTGATGTCCGCGCCGACCAACTGCAGGATCAGATCGATATCGTGGATCATCAGGTCCAGCACCACGCTGACGTCGGTTCCTCTCGGGTTGAACGGAAACAGGCGGTTGCTTTCGATGAAGAGTGGTTGACGAAGCCTGTCGCCCAGCGCCATCACCGCTGGATTGAAACGTTCCAGCAGCCCGATCTGCAATGTGCACCGATGCTCGGAGGCCGCCGTCACCAGGCGATCGGCCTGTTCCACGGTGGTGGTCATCGGTTTCTCGAGTAGGACGTGTAAACCCGCCTGCAGGCACGCCAGTGCGATATCGAAGTGTTCAGCGGCCGGAACCACGATACTGACCGCATCAACCTGATCCAGGACAGCGTGGTAATCGCTGTGTGCTTGTGCACCGTGGTCGGCAGCGACCGCTTCGGCGCGCCGTGGGTCGATGTCAACCACTGCCAGCAGCCGGGATCCCGGCAGGCTGGCATACTTTTGGGCGTGAAATCGACCGAGGTGGCCAGCGCCGATGACCGCTGTGTTCAGGGTTTTCACCGATAACGATTCCCGGTCGAACGGCAGATAGCCCTGCCAGGCTTCCCACAACCAACAAAACCCCGCACCCGGCGGGACCGGAATTGCGGTTAAACTGATGCTCCGCCGCGTACCAACCATGTCGGCGCCGCATCTTCTCAATTGCAACCAGGCGAATCAAGGAAAGCACACGGATGAAGGCCCGGACCATCGGCGCGGAAAAAAGGGTTGTCCCAGTGCTGGTCGCCGGAATCGATGAGGCGGGCCGGGGGCCCCTGGCAGGCCCGGTGACGGCGGCTGCGGTGGTGCTTGCCCCCGGTTCTGCGATTGCCGGACTGGCGGACTCCAAGACGCTGACTGCCAGGCGTCGCGCCGAGCTGGCTACGCTGATCCGTGCGCAGGCGCTGAGTTGGTCGTTGGGATGGGCGGCGGTAGACGAGATCGATCGCCTCAACATCCTCCAGGCCACTCTGCTGGCGATGACCCGCGCGGTCACCGGACTGTCGCGCCCGCCGGAACTGGCGCTGGTGGATGGAAACCGGGCACCGGTGCTGGCCTGTCCGGTGCGCACGGTGGTCGGCGGTGATGCCAGTATTGCCGCCATCAGCGCCGCATCGATCATCGCCAAAGTGGCTAGAGACGAGGAAATGCGGTTGCTGGATCGACGTTACCCCGGCTATGGGCTTGCCACCCACAAAGGCTATCCTACTGCCGCGCACCTGGCCGCATTGCAAAGACTCGGCGCCAGCGAGTGCCATCGACGTAGTTTCGCGCCGGTGCGCCGTGTTTTGTCGCAGTCGATGGCGGTGGTGGTCGGCCATGAATGAAGCTGTCACCAACCAGTCGGGGTCCCCGGGCACCTTCGTTCATCTGCATCTGCACACCGAGTTTTCACTGGTTGATGGTCTGGTCCGGATCGGTCCACTGCTGAGTCGGGTCGCCGAACTGGGCATGCCTGCGGTTGCCATCACCGATCTCAACAATCTGTTCGGGATGGTGAAGTTCTATCGCAAGGCATTGGCGAGCGGGGTCAAACCGGTGATCGGGATGGAGGTCCGGGTACGCTGCCAGACACAGGCCGGCGAAAACGACGGCGCTGCGCTGATCCTGCTGGCTCAAGATCTGACTGGCTACCGGAATCTCTCCCGGCTTTCGACTCGTGGCTATGAAGAGGGCCAGCAGGGAGGCCGGGTGCTGATCGAACCCGCTTGGCTGGAGCAGGCGGCGGAAGGGCTGATCGCTCTGTCCGGCGGGCTACAGGGGGAGATTGGCAGAGCGCTGGTTGGCGCCAAAACCGAGCTGGCCGCAACCCGGTTGCAGCACTGGATGCGGGTGTTTCCGAACCGGTTCTACCTGCAGGTGCAAAGAACCGGGCGCCCGGCCGAAGAGGCGATGGTGCAAGCTACGGTGGAGTTGGCAACCCGATTTTCGGTGCCGGTGGTGGCCAGCAATGATGTGCGGTTTCTGTACTGCGGGGAGTTCGAAGCGCACGAGGCGCGAGTCTGTATACAGGAAGGCGGTACGCTCAGCGATCCGGCGCGCACCAGCAACTACAGCGACCAGCAGTATTTGCGCTCGGCGGACGAGATGCAGGCGCTGTTCGAAGACCTTCCGGAGGCCCTGGCCAACAGCGTGGAGATTGCACGACGCTGCAATCTGCAGTTGACGCTGGGTGAGTACTCACTGCCCGATTATCCGGTTCCCTGTGGTCAAACACTGGACCAGCATCTGTTGCAGCAGGCCGGCAAAGGTTTGCAGGAGCGGATCGAACAACTGTCGCCAGGAATGCCCGATGTCGACTGGGATCCCTACCGTCAACGTCTGCAGGTCGAACTCGACGTCATCGTGAAGATGGGATTCGCCGGATACTTCCTGATTGTCGCGGATTTCATCCACTGGGCTCGTGATCACGACGTTCCGGTGGGCCCCGGTCGCGGCTCCGGGGCAGGTTCGCTGGTAGCCTATTCGCTCGGTATCACAGACATCGACCCGCTGCGCTACGATCTGTTGTTCGAGCGGTTCCTCAACCTGGAACGAGTCTCCTTACCGGATTTCGATATCGATTTCTGTATGGAGGGGCGGGACCGTGTGATCGAGTATGTCGCGCGCAAGTACGGACGTGACAAGGTGTCCCAGATCGCCACTCACGGCACCATGGCCGCCAAGGCGGTGGTACGCGACGTCGGGCGTGTCTTTGGACACCCCTACGGCTTTGTCGACCGCATCGCCAAGCTGATCCCGTTCGAGGTGGGCATGACACTCGACAAGGCCCTGCAACAGGAGCAGGTGCTGCGTCAGGCGTACGAGGATGAGGACGAGGTGCGGGTCATCATCGATCTTGGTCGTGCTCTGGAGGGTCTGGCCCGAAATGTTGGCAGACACGCCGGTGGTGTGGTCATTTCACCCACCCCACTGACCGACTTTACACCGCTCTACCGTGAAGAGGGCTCCGATACCCCGGTATCGCAGCTGGACAAGGACGATGTCGAAGCCGTGGGTCTGGTGAAGTTCGATTTTCTCGGATTGCGTACCCTCACCATCATCGACCGGGCCGTGAAGACGATCAATGCGGATGGTGGGGAAAACGGTCACCTCCTGCGGATAGAACAGTTGCCGCTGGACGATCCGGATACGTTCCAATTGCTCAAGTCACAGCAAACCACCGGTGTCTTCCAGCTCGAATCCCGTGGCATGAAGGATCTGATCAAGAGGCTGCAGCCCGACAGTTTCGAGGACATCGTGGCATTGGTGGCGCTGTTTCGACCCGGACCACTGCAGTCGGGGATGGTCGATGACTTCATCAACCGTAAACATGGACGGGCCCGGGTCAGCTATCCCCACCCGGATCTGGAGCCGATTCTGCGGCCAACCTACGGGGTCATCCTGTATCAGGAACAGGTCATGCAGATCGCCCAGATTCTGGCCGGCTATACGCTCGGGGAGGCGGACGTACTGCGCAGCGCCATGGGCAAGAAAAAGCCCGAGGAAATGGCCAAACAGCGCGCAAAGTTTACCGAAGGGGCGGTGGCCAGGGGAGTCGACGAGGCGCTGGCGACCTCGATATTCGATCTCATGGAAAAGTTTGCCGGCTACGGATTCAACAAATCCCACTCCGTAGCCTACGCGCTGGTGTCCTATCAGACAGCCTGGCTCAAGCGCCACTATCCCTCGGCCTTCGTGGCTGCGGTGTTGTCCGCCGACATGGACAACACCGACAAGGTGGTGGTGTTGATCGAAGAGTGCAGAGCCATGGACCTGACCCTGGTGGCACCCTGCGTGAACCGCTCGGGGTACCGTTTCAGCGTCGCCGACAAGGGCGAGGTTGTGTATGGCCTGGGCGCTATCAAGGGGGTGGGCGAGGGTGCCATCGAGTTGATCGTGGATGAACGGCGGGAGCATGGTCCGTACACGGATCTCTATGATTTTTGCCGTCGTCTCGACCCCCGACGCATCAACCGCAGGGTGATGGAATCCCTGATCCGCTGTGGTGCATTCGATATCGTACAACCATCGCGAGCTGCTGCCATGGGGCAATTGTCCGACGCGATCCGCATGGCCGACCAGCACACCCGCAACCACAGCGCCGGTCAAGGGGACATGTTCGGGCTGCAGGTGCCGCAGCGGGCTACGCCCCGGCACTCGCACCAGGCGTCACTGCCGGAGTGGGAGGAGCCGCGCCGTTTGGCCGAGGAAAAGAACTCGCTGGGACTCTATCTTTCCGGGCATCCGATCGAAGCACATTTGCCGGAACTGCGGCATATCACCAGTGGCCGCCTGGCCGAGTTCACGGCTGTTGCGGCCCGGCAGGGGGGCGCTGAGCACAGTGCAACGAGAAGGCGCAAGGGTCGCCGCGTCGTGGTCGCGGGTTTGGTCGTCGAGGTGCGCAGCCGGCCCAGCCAGCGTGGCGGGCGAATGCTGTTTGTGACTCTCGATGACCGTAGCGCGCGGTTGGAAGCCAGGTTGTTTCCCGAAGCGGCCGCGCAGTACTCACACAACATTCAGCAGGACACGATCGTGGTGCTTGAAGGCAACCTGGTCTACGACGAGTTTTCCGACAGCATGCGGGTCAATGCGGAACGGGTGCTGGATCTGGATACCGCCCGCCAAGAAACCGCCCGCAGCCTGCGTCTGACGATCTGTGGCAGCGAGTTCTGCCCGGCGCTCGCTAATGCTCTGGAAACTGCATTGCAGAGCCAGCTGGGTGGGCAGTGTCGGGTGGTGGTGGACTATCATGGCTTGGGCGGCTGCGCCCAGTTGCCTCTTGCAGATGACTGGCGAATCCGTCCCGGAGAAGCATTGTTGAAGCAGCTGAGGAGTTTGCTGGGAGCGGCCAACGTTTCGCTGCACTATGGCGACCTTGAGGCCGGAACCGAACCAAGCGACGCGATTGCGGCGGCTGATGCGACGACAGGGTAGCTGTGTTACGGTGCACCACCAGTCAACAGAATGTGCCGATCGGCACGAAACTACTCAATAACCCGGGGCCTTGGCGGCCGTGACGTGGGTGTGGGCAGTGCGTTCCGGGACCGTTAGCGGCAGGGATGCCGCTGTCGAGCCTACAGGGATGTATTCACGGCGTGTCCTGGAAGGCACTGCCTGCGCCCACATTGCCCCGGCTTATTGCATCTACATCGGCACTGGCAATGAACCTGAGTTTCCTCGATTTTGAGCAACCCATCGCCGAGCTGGAAGCACGCATCGCCGAACTGCGCCATCTCGACGCTGAGGAAGGGATGGATATTGGCGAGGAGCTGGCCCGGCTCGAGACCAAGAGCGAGTCGCTGACCGAAAAGATCTTCTCCAACCTGAATGCCTGGCAGATTGCCCAGTTGGCTCGCCATCCGCAGCGGCCCTACACACTGGACTATGTCGACAGTATTTTCAGCGATTTTCAGGAGTTGCATGGGGATCGTCACTACGCCGATGATCATGCCTTGATCGGTGGCCTGGCTCGTTTGCAGGGTCGGCCGGTGATGGTCATCGGCCATCAAAAGGGACGCGACACCAAAGAGAAGATCCTGCGGAATTTCGGCATGCCCAGGCCCGAGGGATACCGCAAGGCCCTGCGCCTGATGAAGATGGCGGAACGGTTCCAGTTGCCGGTGGTGACACTCATCGACACCCCGGGGGCCTACCCCGGCATCGGTGCCGAGGAGCGCGGGCAAAGTGAGGCCATCGCCACCAATATCATTACCATGTCGCGGTTGCGGGTACCGATCATCTGCACCGTGATCGGTGAGGGAGGCTCCGGTGGTGCGCTGGCGATCGGTGTCGGCGACCGGGTCCACATGCTGCGTTATAGCACCTACTCGGTCATTTCGCCGGAAGGCTGTGCGTCGATACTCTGGAAGAGCGCGGACCGTGCCGCCGATGCGGCCGAAGCCATGGGTATCACCTCTGACCGTCTGCACCAGCTTGGCTTGATAGACCAGATTGTCGAAGAACCGCTGGGGGGCGCTCATCGCGACCCGCAGACCACCGCCATCACGGTGCGCGATGCCATCGTCGAGGCGCTGTCCGAGTTGCAGACGGTGCCGGTCGAGCAATTGCTGGAAGACCGTTACCGCAGGTTGACCGGTTTCGGCGTCTATCAGGGGGAATGAAGTCCTCAGCTGCGGAACCCGGCATTGCGGCGGCTCTGCAGGGCATTCCCTGTTCCTCGCGGTTGCTGGTCGCCTTTAGCGGTGGCGTTGATTCACACGCCCTGTTACACAGCCTGGCCGGCCGCCGGCAGGCGCGAGGGTGGACGCTGGCGGCGGTTCATGTCGATCATCATCTGCATCCTGGATCGCGGGACTGGGTACGTCACTGCGCACAGGTCTGCAGCGAACTGGCGGTATCACTGCGCATCGTGGATGTCGATGCCCGGCCGCGGGGTGGCGAAAGCCCGGAGGCCGCGGCTCGCGGCGCACGCTACCGCGCATTGGGTCAACTGCTTGGTACGGGGGATCTGCTGCTCACCGCGCAACACCAGGACGATCAGGCGGAAACCGTGCTGCTGCAGTTGATGCGTGGCGGTGGCCTGGCTGGATTGGCGGGGATGCCGCGGATGCGCACACTGGGGCGGGGGCGATTGCTGCGCCCGCTGCTGCAGGTGAGCCGACAGCAGATCCTTGAATACGCGCGTGACCACAACCTGGAATGGCTGGAAGATCCCAGCAATCGTGACACCCGTATCGATCGTAATTTCGTGCGCCTTCAGGTACTGCCGGGGTTGCGTCGGCGCTGGCCTTCGGCATCGGCCACTTTGGCCGGGGCCGCAAGCCGTAGTGGTGAAGCCACTGATCTGCTGATGGCGCTGGCGGATATCGACAGCCAGCACACTTTGGCAGCGGGCGCAGGGTTGGCCGGGCGGCACCTGGCGCCGCTGCCGGTGCCCCGCCAGCGCAACCTGGTGCGTTGCTGGTTGCGGGTGGAAGCCTGCCAGCCACCGCCAGGGTGGGCGGTCGGGCGGATCGTGGATGAACTGTTGCCGGCTACCGGCAGCCGGGCCGTAGTCGGGTGGGGAGAGCATGAGGTACGCCAGTATCGTGGTCACCTGTACGTGCTCGGGCAGACCTCACCGGCGGCACCCGGATGGCGCCGCCGGATCACTGTAAATGATTTGGCCGTGTTGCCGGACGGCAGCTATGCCCGGCTGGTTGCGGACGGTGGGACCATCGATGCCGGCAGGCTGACCGGGTGCCGACTGGAGGTAGGTTTTCGAACCGGAGGTGAGAAGCTCAGGGTGTTTGAGGGTGGGCCGCGGAGGACGCTCAAGAACCTGTTTCAGGAAGCCGGCATCCCACCGTGGCGACGGGTATGCTGGCCGTTGCTGTTCTGTGCCGGAAGATTGGTCGCGGTTGCAGGGCGCTGGGTCGAGGTTGAATTCACGCGGCCCGGGGCGGACCCTGCCGGGCTGTCATTTCGATGGCAAACGCAATCACCATCTGATAGTCTCTGACCCCCGTCACCTCCCGCTGCCGCGCGTCAGCGTACCTCGGCAAACGGCTGGGACGGGCGAGACCAGACAGTGATTCCCCGCGGGTCATCCAGGGTTCCCGCCACGCAACTGACATGGTTCCACCACGCGCCTGATCAAGGCGCTCACGGGTGGCTGATTGCGACGCTTGAGGTGGGCCTGGGCAGATGACGCATTTCGTATTCATTACCGGTGGCGTGGTGTCCTCGCTGGGCAAGGGCATTGCCTCCGCCTCGCTTGGGGCCATACTCGAAGCGCGTGGCCTCAGGGTCACCATGATCAAGCTCGACCCCTACATCAATGTCGATCCGGGCACCATGAGCCCGTTTCAACACGGTGAGGTTTTCGTCACCGATGACGGCGCGGAAACCGACCTGGACCTGGGGCACTACGAGCGTTTCGTCCGCGCCACTACCGGCAAGCGAAACAATTTCACCACCGGCCGGGTGTATGAGTCGGTTATCCGCAAGGAGCGTCGCGGAGACTATCTGGGCGGCACGGTCCAGGTGATCCCGCACATCACCGATGAAATCAAACGGCGGGTGTTGCAGGGTGCCGGTGATGCCGACGTCGCCATGGTCGAGATCGGCGGCACTGTCGGCGATATCGAATCGCTGCCATTCCTGGAGGCGATCCGCCAGCTGGGTGTGGAACTGGGCGGTCGTACCCTGTTCATACACCTGACTCTGGTTCCCTACATCGGTTCCTCCGGAGAGCTCAAGACCAAACCGACCCAGCATTCCGTCAAGGAGCTGCGTTCTATCGGCATCCAGCCCGATATTTTGTTGTGTCGCTGTGATCGCGAGATTCCCGATGACGCCAGAGCCAAGATCGCACTGTTTTGCAATGTCGACCGACCGGCGGTTATTCCGGCGCTGGATGCAGACAGCATTTACCGTATTCCACTGCTGCTGCATGCCCATGGTCTGGACGACATCGTTGTTGAAAAGCTGGGCCTGCAGGTGCCAGCGGCCGATCTGGGCGAATGGCAGCAAGTGGTTGATGCGCTCGAGTCGCCTGACACCGAGGTGAACATCGCCATGGTCGGCAAGTATGTACAGCTTACCGACGCTTACAAATCACTCAACGAGGCACTGATACACGCCGGCATCCACACCCGCACGCGGGTCAGAATCCATTATCTGGATTCGGAAACCCTGGAGCGTGACGGTACGGCGCTGCTGGACGACATGGACGCAGTGCTGGTACCTGGCGGATTCGGCAACCGCGGCATCGAAGGCAAGATCACCGCGGTACGTTATGCCCGCGAACAGGGTATTCCCTATCTGGGAATCTGTCTGGGCATGCATGTCGCGGTCATCGAATGCGCCCGCCACCTGGCCGGTCTGGGCGCTGCGCACAGCACCGAATTCCGACCCGACACACCACACCCGGTGATTGCACTGATCACCGAGTGGGAAAATCAGGACGGCACTTTGGAAGAACGCAGCAACGAGTCCGATCTGGGCGGCACCATGCGCCTCGGCGGTCAGCCCTGTGTGCTGGAGGAGGGCAGCCTGGCCGCACAAATCTACGCTCATAGCCCGATCGTGGAGCGCCACCGCCATCGTTACGAATTTAACAACCGCTATCGTGAGATCCTGCAGAAAGCGGGTATGGCGCTGGTTGGTATGTCGACCGACGATGAGTTGGTGGAAGTCATCGAGTTGCCGAACCACCCCTGGTTCGTAGCCTGTCAGTTTCATCCGGAGTTCACCTCGACGCCGCGCGATGGTCATCCTCTGTTTTCCAGCTTTGTGCGTGCGGCCCGCGAATGCTGCGCCCGGCGCCAGACCGAGGTGTCCACGGCGTGAATCTATGTGGACATACGATCGGGTTGCAGCAGCCACTTTTCCTGATCGCCGGTCCCTGCGTCATCGAAAGCGAACAATTGGCCATCGATACCGCCGGAACCCTGCAGGAAATCACTGCCAGGCTCGGTATCCCGTTTGTCTACAAGTCCTCTTTCGACAAGGCCAACCGTTCCTCGGCGTCCAGCTATCGCGGCCCGGGTTTGAGCGAAGGCTTGCGGATACTCGAAGAGGTACGCCGTCAGCTCGGTGTGCCGGTGCTCACCGATGTACATGAGGATACCCCCCTGGAGGAAGTCGCTGAGGTGGTTGATGTGTTGCAAACCCCGGCGTTTCTTTGCCGGCAAACCAATTTCATACAAGCCGTGGCAGCACAGGGAAAGCCGGTCAACATCAAAAAGGGCCAGTTCCTCGCACCCTGGGATATGACCCATGTGGTGGCAAAGGCTCGCGACACGGGCAACGACCGGATCATGGTTTGTGAGCGCGGTGTTTCGTTCGGATACAACAATCTGGTCTCCGATATGCGGGCCCTGGCTGCGATGCGCGACACCGGTTGCCCGGTGGTCTTTGACGCCACCCACTCGGTACAGCTGCCGGGTGGGCAGGGCAAGCAATCCGGAGGACAGCGCGAGTACATCCCGGTGCTGGCACGGGCCGCGGTGGCGGCCGGTATCGCCGGCTTATTCATGGAAACCCATCCGCACCCCGAACAAGCACTCAGCGATGGCCCGAACGCCTGGCCACTGGCGCATATGGAACCGTTGCTGCGGACCCTGGTCGCGTTGGACCGGGTGGTCAAAGCGGAACCGCTTTGCGAGACAGTTGTTAGCGTAGACGGGAAACCAGGGTTTCCCGGCGGCTCCGATGCGACAATTGAGGCAACCCCGAGGTAAGTATGTCTGAGATCAGCCAAGTCGTGGCAAGGGAAATACTGGACTCTCGCGGCAATCCCACCATACAGGCCGACGTGCGTCTGGGTTCAGGCGCCTTCGGACGGGCCTGCGTACCTTCCGGGGCTTCCACCGGCAGCCGCGAGGCGGTCGAGTTGCGCGATGGCGATTCGGGACGCTATCTGGGCAGGGGCGTGCTCAAGGCGGTGTCGCACGTCAATGGCACCTTGAGCGAGTGCGTCACCGGTATGGATGCGAACGACCAGCAGAGCGTCGACCGAGCCATGATCGAGCTCGATGGCAGCGACAACAAGGGGCGCCTCGGAGCCAACGCCATTCTCGGCGTATCGCTGGCCGTGGCACATGCTGCCGCTGCCGATGCCGGGGTGTCGTTGTACCGACACCTGAATCCTGCCGGGCCGTTGCAGATGCCGGTACCGATGATGAACATCATCAACGGTGGTGTACATGCGGATAACAATGTGGACATGCAGGAATTCATGATCGTTCCCACCGGTTTCAACTGCTTCGCCGAGGCGTTGCGGGCCGGCGCTGAGATCTTCCACACCCTCAAGTCGATATTGCGGAGGCGCGGTCTCAACACCGCGGTCGGTGACGAAGGGGGCTTCGCGCCCGATCTGCCGTCCAACGAGGCCGCGATCGAGGTGATACTCGAGGCAATCGGTGAGGCTGGTTTCCGGGCTGGCAAGGATATCTACCTGGCGCTGGATGCCGCCAGCTCGGAATTCTTCCGCGAGGGCCGCTATGTGCTCGGCTCCGAGGGCAAGTCGTTCGATTCGGAGGCATTTGCTGGCTGGTTGGCCGCGTTGGCGCAACGCTACCCCATCATTTCGATCGAGGACGGCATGGACGAGGGCGATTGGTCCGGGTGGTCGGAGTTGACCCGCCTGGCCGGCAGCCGGATTCAACTGGTGGGTGATGATCTGTTCGTCACCAACACCGCAATTCTGCAGCGCGGTATCGATGCTGGCGTGGCCAACTCGATACTGATCAAGCTCAACCAGATCGGCACTTTGACTGAAACCCGCGAGGCCATCGAAATGGCGGCCGAAGCGGGCTATAGTGCGGTCATCTCGCACCGTTCGGGGGAAACCGAGGATACCTCCATTGCCGACCTCGCCGTCGCCACCAGCGCCTCACAGATCAAGACCGGATCGCTCAGCCGTTCGGACCGGGTGGCAAAATACAACCGACTGCTGGTCATCGAGGAGGAACTGGGCGACCAGGCCTTCTTTCCCGGAGCTGCAGCCTTCGCCAGCGCGGGAGTTTGAAAGGTGTCGTTGATGTTACCGCGGCAAGGCGTTGGCGCTCAGTACGGGATGCGCTGGTTGCTGGCATCACTGATTGCCCTGCTGGCGTCGTTGCAGATTCCGCTGTGGTTGGGCGATGGTAGCTTTCGTGACCTGAGACTGCTCAACCAGGCCATCGGTGAACAGCAAAGCGAAAATCTGGCGCTGCAGGTCCGCAATCGCGCACTCGAGGCCGAGGTCAGCGATCTCAAGAACGGCTTCGACGCCATCGAGGAACGTGCTCGCACCAACCTTGGCATGACTCGCGAGGGTGAGACTTTCTTCCATCTGCTTCCGAGCCAGCCCGACTCGCAGGATGGGGATGCCCGCTAGCCCGCATTTCTCACCAGTGCGCGTGCATCTGGTGAGAAATGCGGGCTAGGGTACGCTGCTGGGCGATACTGCCGGCGGCCGGTACGGGGCGACGCTTTGGCTCCGGAATCCCCAAACAACACCGGCGTGTCGCCGGTGATACCGTGCTCGGTCACAGTCTGCGTCTGCTGTTGGAACAACCGATGATCGATGCCGTGGTGCTGGTATTGGCCGCGGCCGACCAATGGTGGCCTGCGAGCGGAGCGGTGGGAAATCGTCTGCTGCGCGCCGAGGGTGGCGCACAGCGCAGTGATTCGGTACGCAATGCCCTGGAGACCCTGCACGGCGCGGCAGCAGACAGGGATTGGGTGCTGGTCCACGATGCTGCGCGGCCCTGTCTCAGGCGCGCCGATCTGCGCACTTTGTTGCGCGATTTGTGGCAGGACCCGGTGGGTGGTCTGCTGGCGGTGCCGGCACGCGATACCATCAAGCGGTGTGATGGTGGCGGACGGGTGCAGGAGACACTGGACCGCACATCGCTATGGCAGGCGCAGACGCCACAGATGTTCCGCTTCGGGTTACTCAGAGCGGCGCTGGAGCACGCCTCTGGAAAAGATATCGCTATCACTGACGAGGCTTCCGCCATCGAAGCGATGGGGCACCGCCCACGCTTGCTGCAGGGGAGTGCGGACAACATCAAGATTACCTCGCCGGAGGACCTGATATTCGCAGAGTGCATCCTGGGGCGACGGTCCGGTGAGGCTTGATGCGGATCGGACACGGCTACGATGTGCACGCGTTCGAAGCAGGCGACCAACTCGTGCTGGGTGGGGTCAGAATCGCGTTTGATCGGGGCTTGCGGGCCCATTCAGACGGTGACGTGCTGTTGCACGCGCTCTGCGACGCCATGCTTGGCGCGGCGGCACTGGGCGATATTGGTCAGCATTTCCCAGATACTTCATCGCATTGGGCAGGCGCGGACAGCCGGGAACTGCTGCGTCGCGTCAACAGGCTGTTGTTCGAACACCGCTGGCAGGTCGGCAACGTGGACACCACGCTGGTCTGCCAACGGCCGCGGCTGGCGCCCTACATCAGCCTGATGCGCGCCAATATCGCTGCCGATCTGCAAGTCGATGAAACCCGGGTCAGCGTCAAGGCCACCACCACCGAGGGGCTGGGTTTTTGTGGGCGCGGCGAGGGTATTGCGGCACATGCGGTGATTCTGCTGCACAACGCCGGTGGTTGACATGGAGGGCCCGGTCCCCGGGCAACGTGCCTATGGTCCCACCCTGGGCGACGGGCTGATTCGCCAGTATCCGCAAGACTTTCAGGTTGTGGAGATTCCGGTGTTCGAGGCCACCGGTTGTGGTGAGCACGCAGTTCTGAATATACGCAAGACCGGGGTCAACACCGATCAGGTTGCGGCCCAGCTCGCGTCTCTGGCCGGGGTATCCCGGCGTGCGGTTGGCTATGCCGGGCGCAAGGATCGCAACGCGGTCGCCGAGCAATGGTTCTCGGTCCATCTGCCGGGCCGACCCGATCCGGACTGGCACACCCTGGACTCCGACACGGTGAAGATACTGGCGGCTGGTCGTCATCAGCGCAAGATTCACAAGGGTGCGCTGCGGGGCAACCGCTTCCGAATCACGATACGGCGTGTGCGTTTGACCGCGCCCGGGCTGGAGCAGCGTCTGGCGACGCTGCAACATTGTGGTGTGCCCAACTATTTCGGGCCGCAGCGATTCGGCCATGGGGGGTCGAATCTGGACCATGCCCGTCAATGGTTCATGGCGCCGCGGCGCAAGGGCCGGCCACGAAATCTTGATCTCTGGCTGTCATCCGCGCGGGCATTGATCTTCAATCGGGTGCTGGCTGAGAGGGTGGCCGCTTCAACCTGGAACACACCGCTCGCAGGTGAGCGCCTGATGCTGGCCGGTAGCCGCTCACACTTTCTTTGCCAGCAGGTGGATGATGAGATCCTGGAACGTGCAAGGCGTTTGCAGCTGCACCCCGGTGGTCCACTCTGGGGCCGTGGAGAGCCGGAGGTGCTGGGAGAACTTCTGGCGCTGGAAACAAGAATCGCGGCGGCCGAGCAGGTGCTGGCGGATGGCCTGCAGCATTGTGGCCTGCGCCAGGAGCGCCGGGCATTGCGGGCAACAGTGCATGACCTGAGCTGGTCTCGTCCGGAGCCGGAGCTGCTGGTGCTGGAATTCTGGCTCGAACGCGGCTGCTTCGCCACCACCGTCCTGCAGGAACTGCTGGATACCGGAAGCGGATCCCCGGTGTCAGGGTGACGATCGCGGCTTCAGCAACAGATAGACTGCACCGGTGCCGCCATCGGCGGGCCGTGCCGAGCAAAAAGCCAGTACTTCCCTGCGCTGGCGCAGCCAGCCCGCCAGTTTAGGCTTGATGACCGGTCCGTGGTTGCTCGATCGCAGACCCTTGCCGTGCACGATCAGTACACAGCGTTGCCCCTGCTGGCGTGCCCTGGCGAGAAACTCGAGCAAAGCCTGGCGTGCCACCGGCACAGTCATACCGTGCAGGTCGAGCCTGGCAACAGTGGCATACTGGCCGCGACGCAGTTTGCGCATGACGAGTCGACTGACTCCAGGCGCCAGGTACTGCAGTTCTTCGCCGGTATCGAAGTCGGCCGGGTGGTAAAGGTCGGAAAACATGTCCTCACAGACGTGTTGTTCGTCGGCGATGCGCGAGGCAGGCAGCGGAGCGGGCGGGCGGCGCGTTGGCTCGATCCGGCTGTCGTGCAAGCGGCGAATTCCATCGACGGCATCACGGAACAGTCGGCGGTCTTCCGTCGAGAGTCGTCTCTTTGTGCCCATAGCCTGCGCCATTGTTGTTTACGCCGCGACGGGCGGCAGGTTAGCATCTTGCGCCCGGTCCGGCCTCTTCCGAGCGCCAGTGGCAGAATTTCGGGTCTTATTCGGACCCTGGGAGCCGCAAGGCTATGAAGATACTGGTCAGTAACGACGACGGCTATCGTGCGCCCGGCATCACCCGGCTGGTCGAGGCATTGCGTACGGTGGCGGAAGTCAGGGCGATCGCGCCCGACCGGGACCGTAGCGGCGCCAGCAATGCCCTGACGCTGGATCGTCCGTTGCGTGCCGAGCCGGTTGCGGAGGGGTTCTACCGGGTAGACGGTACCCCGACGGACTGCGTCCACTTGGGCCTGACAGGTTTGATCGACTTCGATCCGGACATGGTGGTGTCGGGCATCAATGCGGGTGCCAATGTGGGCGACGATGTGCTCTATTCGGGTACGGTGGCGGCGGCGATGGAGGGCAGGTTTCTGGGTTTGCCGTCGATTGCGGTATCGTTGGCCGGGCATCCCCAGCAACACTATGAAACGGCGGTCCACGTCGTACTGGAATTGATCGGGCGTTTGACCGCCAGCCCGCTGCCCGCCGATACCATCCTCAATATCAACGTACCCGATTTGCCATGGCATGCCGTGCAGGGATACCGGGCCACCCGGCTGGGACAGCGGCACCGCTCCGGCCCGGCGATTCAGCAGCGCGATCCCCGCGGTCGCATGGTGCACTGGGTGGGCCTGGTCGGCGAGGAGCAGGACTCCGGACCCGGCACTGATTTTCAGGCATTGCGCGAGGGCATGGTATCGGTCACTCCGATCCTGGTGGACCTGACCCGGCACGATGGTGTCGAGCAGATCGGCCGATGGTTGCAGGAGGACTGACTTTGCGACAGCGGCGATACCAGGGCATTGGTATGACCTCGCAGCGCACCCGTGACCGGTTGGTATCGCGGTTGAGGGAGCGAGGGGTTTGCGATAACAAGGTGCTGGAGGCCATCGGCAGTACTCCGCGTCACCTGTTTGTCGACGAAGCACTGGCGAGTCGGGCCTACGAGGACACTGCGTTGCCAATCGGCCACGGCCAGACGCTGTCCCAGCCCCATGTCGTGGCCCTGATGACCGCCACGCTGCTGGCGGGTGGCAAACGCCGCCGGATACTCGAAGTCGGCACCGGTTCCGGCTACCAGGCGGCGATCCTCGCTCAACTGGTCAGCCAGGTGTATACGCTCGAGCGCATTGCCGGGCTTCAGGACCGAGCCCAGGAACTGATCAGGGAGCTGCGTCTGTACAATGTTTATTTTCGCCATTGCAACGGTCGGCTGGGGTGGCAGGAAAAAGCCCCCTTCGACGGCATCTTGCTGACCGCAGCTCCCCGTGAGGTGCCCTCCAGCCTGGTCGATCAACTCAATACCGGAGGTCGTCTGGTGGCACCCGTGGGTGAGGCTGGGCAGCAGCAACTGGTGATCATAGAACGTTCCGCGAGTGGGTTCAGTGAACGCCGGGCGGGTCGGGTCAGTTTTGTGCCGCTGTTGACCGGTCTGGAGTAGCTCATGCTGTTTGCCAAACTGTATGATCAGGCGATGTTGTGGTCCCGGCACCGCCATGCGGCGCGTTATCTCGCCGGTCTGAGTTTCGCCGAGTCCTCCTTTTTCCCGATCCCTCCCGATGTGATGCTGGCGCCCATGTGCCTGTCCCGGCCGGAGCAGGCGTGGCGTTACGCACTGCTGACCACCCTGGCATCGGTTGCCGGCGGGTTGCTTGGCTATTTGATCGGTGCAACCCTGTTCGATCTGGTCGAACCGTTGTTGCACCGCATGGGATATTGGGATGCCTACCTTCGCGCCCGGGATTGGTTCCAGCGCTGGGGTTTCTGGGCTGTATTCGTGGCTGGCTTCTCACCGATACCCTACAAGGTGTTTACCATCAGCGCCGGGGTGGCATCGATGCTGTTGTTGCCTTTCGTGCTGGCCTCTGTCGTCGGCCGTGGTGCCCGTTTCTTCCTGGTCGCGGGTCTGATGAGGTGGGGTGGCGAACCCATGGAAGCCAGGATACGCAAGCATGTCGAATTGCTGGGCTGGGTCACGGTGGCAATGGCGGTGGCCGCCTATGTGTTGATTTGATCACCCCGATGGCGCGAGCTGACGATGCCCTGCGAAACCGGCGTGCGGTGACAGCCGGCGGTCTGTATTCCCGGATTTCGGCTAGGAGGCTTTCCGAGAATAGCGATCGTAGCGAGGGCGAGCCTGATTGAGTCAGATTTTTCGATC
>CBDVAK010000004.1:0-31327 GCA_965371945.1 uncultured Candidatus Competibacteraceae bacterium | reverse complement strand
CCGTGGATTCAGTTTTTTGCGCGATGGTCCGCTCGACATGCGTATGGACCCCGACAGCGAACCCAGCGCAGCACAGTGGCTGCAGCATGCAGGTGAACGGGAGATTGCCGACGTGCTGAAGAATTACGGCGAGGAGCGCTTTCACCGCCGCATGGCACGCGCCATCGTGGCGGCACGCCAGCAGTCCCCCATTACCACCACCAGTCGACTCGCCGAGGTGGTGGCCGCGGCCAATCCGCGCTGGGAAAAACACAAGCACCCGGCCACCCGGGTGTTTCAGGCGCTACGGATCATGGTCAACCGTGAGTTGGATGAACTGGCGGAAGCTTTGCGCCAGGCGGTGATGGTCCTGGCACCCCGCGGTCGTCTGGTGGTCATCAGCTTTCATTCCCTCGAGGACCGCCTGGTCAAGCGGTTTCTGCGAGAGCAGTCACGCCCGCCCGCCTTGCCGCGCCGTTTGCCGGTTGCCGAGGAGCGCTCCGGAGGGCCCCTCAGGATCGTGGCGAAACCGATTCGCGCCGGTGTGTCCGAAGTGTCTTCGAATCCACGTGCCCGCAGCGCCATCCTGCGGGTGGCGGAACGATCGGCATGAACGTCGATCGCTGGGTGCTGCTGGTGCTGGTGCTGGTGACCGTTTCGGCGATCGGTGCGGTGTACAGCAAACATCGCGGCCGTGAACTGTTCGTCAGCCTGCAGTCGCATTTACAACAGCGTGACGAACTGGATCTGGAATGGGGGCGGCTGCAGCTGGAGCAGAGCACTATCGCGGATACCTCGGTGGTCGATTACACCGCCCGCCTGCGCCTGAAGATGGCGGTACCCGGGCAAGCCGACGTGGTCTACGTGCGACCATGAAACTACGACCATGAAAGGGTCATTCCGGCAGGTGTCACCGTTGTGGCGCAGAACCTTGCTGCTGTCGGTGTTTGCAATGGCAGCACTGGGTGTGGTGGCACGTGCCGGCTATCTGCAAGTCGTACACAAGGATGTATTGCAACGAGAAGGTGCTGCGCGATACCTGCGCACCGAACAGATTCCCGCCCATCGTGGTGAGTTGCTCGATCGTAACGGTGAGCCGCTGGCGATCAGTACGCCGGTGGACTCGGTGTGGGCCGAACCGGCAGTCCTGATCAAGGAATCTGGCCGGCTGGCCGAGTTGGCGGGGGTGTTGCGGATCGAGCCAGCGACGCTGAAAGCCCGGCTCCGTGAGCGCGAAGACCGGAGTTTCGTATACCTGCGCCGTCAGTTGCGCCCGGTCAAGGCGGCCGCGGTCACCGCTCTGGGGGTGGAGGGTGTCCATTTGCAGCGTGAGTATGCCCGCTACTACCCCGCTGCCGAGGTCACCTCGCAATTGCTGGGTTATACCGATATCGATGATGTCGGTCAGGAAGGGCTGGAACTGGCCTACGACCAGTGGCTCAGGGCCCGGCCGGGCAGCAAGCGAGTGTTGCGCGATCGTTACGGCAACAACATCAAAGATGTCGCCAGCGTCCGCGTGCCGGTGCCCGGGAAGGATATCTGGTTGAGCATCGATAGCCGGATCCAGTATCTGGCATACCGCGCAGTCAAGGCGGCGGTGCTGAAGAATCGGGCCCGGGGTGGTACCGCGGTGGTGCTCGATGCCCACAGCGGCGAGGTTCTGGCCATGGTCAACCAGCCGGCTGGCAACCCCAACAACAGGGCGGCGCGCAAAGCGCGCCTGCAGCGCAATCGCGCTGTGACGGATCTGTTTGAACCTGGCTCGACCGTCAAGCCCTTTACCGTCGCGGCGGCCCTGGAGACCGGCGCGGTGACCGCGCAATCCGAGATCGATACCAGCCCGGGTCGGTTGCGGGTAGGGCGTTCCACGGTCCGCGATGTTCGCGATTTCGGCACGCTCACGGTGGCGGGAATCATCAGGAAATCCAGTAATGTCGGCATCAGCAAGATGGCGTTGTCGCTCCCCGATGGAGCGCTCTGGTCGCTGTATGCGCGGCTCGGCTTCGGTCAGCCGGCCGCTACCGGGTTCCCGGGCGAGCGAAACGGCTATCTCGACCATTTCAGCAACTGGAGCCGTTTCGAAACCGCGACTCACGCTTTCGGCTATGGCTTGTCGGTGTCGGCTCTGCAGCTGGCTCGCGCCTATACGGTGATTGCATCGGACGGCGTGCTGAAAACGCCTACCCTCCTCAAGGCTGAATCCGAGGACGCCGGTGAACGGGTGATTACAGCGGCCACCGCCCGCGCAGTACGACGCATGATGGAGGCGGTGGTCGCAGACGACGGCACGGCCCCGCGAGCCAGAATTTCCGGCTACCGGGTAGCCGGCAAGACTGGCACGGTCAAGAAGAGTGCCGCCTCGGGTGGCTACCAGGAAGACAGCTATCTGGCGCTGTTTGCCGGGATGGCGCCGGCGAGTGCACCACGCCTGATCATGGTTGTGGTAATCGATGATCCCCGCGGGGAGGAGTACTACGGTGGCCAGGTCGCGGCACCCGTATTCGCACGTGTCATGTCCGGCGCGTTGCGCCTGTTGAACGTGGCGCCGGATGACCTGGGCGACGACAACAACCGCATGGTGCGGGTCGGTGGTTCCACATGAACGCCGTTGAGTCGAAGGCTGTGATGACACTCGCCACATTGTTGGCCGGCAGCGCGGTGGTGCCGGCGCGCCTCGACGTGACGGTTTCCGGGCTCGGCATCGACAGCAGGAAGCTGCGTGCGGGCGACCTGTTTCTTGCCTGTGCGGGCAGCCGTCAGCACGGTCTGCGCTATGCGGATCAGGCGCGTCTCGCGGGTGCCCGGGCGATACTCTGGGAGCCGCCCGCGCCAGCCGGTATTGATTGTGGGCAGGACGACATGCTGGCGGTACCAGAGTTGAGCGAGCGTGTAGGCACGCTGGCCGCTCGCTTTTATGACCGGCCCAGCCGCGATCTGCGGGTCGCGGGGGTTACGGGAACCGATGGCAAAACCTCATGTGCACATTTTCTGGCCCAGGCACTGAGCAAGTCCGGTCATCCCTGCGGGCTGCTCGGAACCCTGGGTTATGGCACCATCGACGACCTGGATGAAGCTGTCCACACCACGCCCGACGCTGTCAATCTGCAGCGCCTTCTCGACAAGTTGCGTCGGCAGGGTATCCATGACGTGGCCATGGAAGTGTCCTCGCACGCACTGGATCAGGGACGCATCGCCGCGACCCACATCCGCTTCGCAATCTTCACCAATCTCAGTCGCGATCATCTCGATTATCACGGTGATCTGCGCCGCTACGCGGATGCCAAGGCACTGCTGTTTCAGCGTCGTGGTCTGGAAGCGGCCATCATCAATGTCGATGATCCGTTCGGCTGTGAACTGAAGGCTTCGCTGCCTGCGGATGAGGTGGTGGCCTATGGCCTCGGCGATGTTCGACGGGCGGCGGGAAAATCGCGCTATGTGATGGGCCTGGACCTCAGCATGGAGCGTCGCGGATGTAGCCTGGAAATCAGTTCTTCCTGGGGTCGGGCGCGGGTGAGGACCGCCCTGTTGGGGCGTTTCAATGCGCTCAACACCCTGGCCGTGATGGCCACCCTGCTGGCGATGGGGAAACCCTTTGGAGAGTGTGTCGCCGCGGTATCGCGACTGCAGCCGGTGCCAGGTCGGATGGAGCGCCTGGGCGGCGAAGGCAGGCCCCTGGTGGTGGTGGACTATGCACATACACCGAATGCGCTGGACCAGGTACTGGCCGCGCTTCGCGAGCAGTCCGATGGCCGGCTGCTGTGCGTGTTCGGATGCGGTGGAGATCGTGACTCGGGCAAGCGCCCACAGATGGCCAGGGTTGTACAGCGTTGGGCCGACCGCATCGTGGTCACTGACGACAATCCCCGACACGAAGATCCGGAACGCATCGTTGGTGACATTCTGGCCGGGTTTTCAGCGGATGTCGTGGTGACGGTCGAGCGCGACCGGGCTCGTGCCATCCGTCTTGCGGTCGACGCTGCCGATAGCGCGGACACGGTACTGGTGGCGGGAAAAGGCCACGAGAACTATCAACTGATCGGTGACCGGCGTCTTACCTTCAGTGATCGCAACGCGGTACTCGATGCGTTGGGGTTGGCGGCATGAGTGAGTCGATCCTGTGATCGAGTCGACCCTGTCGCAGGCAGCGAACTGGCTGCACGGCACTTTGCAGGGCCGCGACCTGCCGTTCAAAGGTGTCAGCATCGACAGCCGTGAGCAGCAGCCACGCAGCCTGTTTGTGGCATTGCGTGGCGAGCGCCACGATGCGCACCGGTTTGTCGGTCAGGCGATCGAACACGGGGCCGTGGCGGCGGTAGTCGAGCGTGAGTGTGATGGCCCGGTGGCACAGATTCAGGTTGACGACACCACCGCCGCACTGGGTCTTCTGGCGGCTGGCTGGCGGGATCAGATGAAAGCCACTCTGGTGGCAGTCACCGGCAGCAACGGCAAGACCACGGTCAAGGAAATGCTGGCCGGGATTGTTGCGGTGAAAGGCAAGGTGCTGGCGACCCGTGGCAATCTCAACAACCACATTGGTCTGCCCTTGACACTCCTGCGGTTGGCTCCCGAGCATCGATTCGCAGTGGTCGAGATGGGGGCCAGTGGCGCTGGCGAGATTGCCTGGCTCACCGGGCTGGCGAAACCCACCGTGGCAGTGGTCAACAATGCCGCAGCTGCGCATTTGCAAGGGTTCGGCAGCGTCGACGCGGTGGCGCGAGCCAAAGGCGAGATCTTCTCCGGTTTGGTGGAGGGGGGGGTCGCGGTCTTCAACGGCGATGATCCCAGGGCGGGGCTCTGGCGGCGCCAGGCCCGCGGCCATCGGATTCTGGAATTCGGTCTTGCACGGCACCACGAGGTGCGTGCCGAGGCAATGGTGGCGGCGGGGCAGTTTGTGTTCTGTCACGGGGATTCGCGGGTGCCGGTGCAGACGGGATTGCCGGGGCGTCACAATGTGATGAACGCGCTGGCGGCCGGTGCCGCGGCGTTGGCACTGGGGCTGAGCCTGGACGAGGTTGCCGCCGGATTGGCCCGGGTGAGGCCGGTGCCTGGCCGCCTGCAGCGTTTCGAAGGCTTGCACGGCAGCATCGTGATCGATGACACCTACAATGCCAACCCCGCCTCGCTGGCGGTCGCGCTGGAGACGGTGAGCTCCTGTGCCGGTGAGTGCTGGCTGGTGCTGGGGGACATGGCCGAACTGGGCGAGCAGGCGCTCGAGCTGCATGTGGAGGCGGGTCAGAAGGCCCGGGAGCAAGGAGTTGCCCGGCTCTTCGCGATCGGCTCGCTGGGCTCATCGGTAGCTTCGGCGTTCGGTGCCGGGGGCCGCTGTTTCGAGGACATGCCTTCATTGTGCCGGCAGCTTGCTGAAAGCCTGGCGGGCGCCGATCGGCCGGTCACCGTGCTGGTGAAGGGCTCGCGAAGCATGCGCATGGAGCGGGTTGTCGATGCCCTGCGGCAACGCGGGAGTGCCGACTGATGCTGTTGTGGCTGGCCGACTATCTGTCAACGTCCTACAGCGGATTCAACGTATTTCAGTATCTGACCCTGCGGGCGATTCTCAGTGTGCTGACCGCACTGATGATTTCGTTCGCGGTCGGTCCGGTCATGATCCGGCGACTGAGTTTCCACCAGATCGGTCAACAGGTTCGCCAGGATGGCCCGGAAAGTCACTTTTCCAAGGTCGGGACACCGACCATGGGTGGAGCCCTGATCCTGGTTGCGATCGCGGTGTCGACATTTCTCTGGGCCGATCTGGGCAACCGTTTCGTCTGGATCGTGCTGGTATTCACCCTGTTGTTCGGTGCCATCGGTTGGGTCGATGACTACCGCAAGCTGGTATTGCGCAATTCCGATGGTCTGCCGGCCAGGCAAAAATTCTTCTGGCAATCGGTGCTGGCGCTGATGGTGGCGGGATTGTTCTATATGTCGGCGCAGGTGCCGGCGGAAACCCAGTTGATCGTGCCGTTCTTCAAACACGTTTCCATCGATCTGGGGTGGTGGTATTTCCCGCTGGTCTATTTCGTCGTCGTCGGTACCAGCAATGCGGTCAACCTGACCGATGGACTGGATGGCCTGGCGATCATGCCGACGGTGATGGTGTCCGGCGCCCTGGCCATATTCGCCTATGCCACCGGCAACGTGGTGTTTGCCGAGTATCTGAGCATTCCCTACGTGCCCGGGGTCGGTGAGATGGTGGTGTTCTGCGGCGCCATGGTCGGCGCTGGGCTCGGTTTTCTGTGGTTCAACACCTACCCGGCGCAGGTATTCATGGGCGATGTCGGTGCCCTGGCGCTGGGTTCCGCGCTGGGCATGATGGCAGTGGTGGTGCGCCAGGAACTGGTGCTGCTGATCATGGGCGGTGTGTTCGTGCTGGAAACCGTGTCTGTGATTTTGCAGGTTGCATCGTTCAAGCTCACCGGCCGGCGCATTTTCCGGATGGCCCCGATTCATCACCATTTCGAACTCAAGGGTTGGCCGGAGCCGCGCGTGATCGTGCGCTTTTGGGTGGTCACGGTGATGCTGGTGCTGGTTGGCCTGGCCACACTCAAGGTGCGCTGATGAGCAAACCGGCACTCAGTCAGACGCTTCCAACCGAGCTCAGCGGCCGCGTGCTGGTGGTGGGGCTGGGGGTGACCGGCATTTCCTGTGTCCGCCTGCTGAGAAGTCTGGGCGTCAATGTAGCGGTCGCGGATACCCGTGACTGCCCCCCGGGGCTGGCTGAGATCCGTACCCAGTACCCGGAACTGCCGTTGTTCATGGGCGCACAGGGTCCACAGGGATTGCGCTCAGCGGACCTGCTGCTGGTGAGTCCGGGGCTACCCCTGTCAGACCCTCTGTTGGCCGGTGCGGTGAGTCGTGGTGTCCCGGTGTGGGGTGATATCGAGCTGTTCGCGCGGCTGGTGAGTGCGCCGGTCGTGGCGATCACCGGCTCCAACGGCAAGAGCACGGTCACCACGTTACTGGGGAAAATGCTGGTGCGTGCCGGTATGCCGGCGCGGGTGGGCGGCAACCTGGGCACCGCGGCGCTCGACCTGATCGATGCTGATGCCCGGTTCTATGTGCTCGAGTTGTCCAGCTTCCAGTTGGAGACCACCAGCAGCCTCGACGCTGCGGTTGCAGCTGTGCTCAATGTCAGCGCCGATCATCTGGATCGCTATACGGACATTGATGACTACGCGGCCGCCAAGGCCCGGGTCTACCGCGGTCACGGGGTCCAGGTGATCAATCGGGATGACGCGCGTGTCAGCGCCATGGCGCTCGCCGGTCGTCCCCAAACCGGCTTCTCGCTGGGTCGTCCCCGGGGTGAGGATTTCGGGATTGCCTCCCGGGCCGGCGTGGAGTGGATGGTACGCGAGGGCGAGTGGCTGATGCGTAGCGATGAGCTGGCGTTGCGGGGCAGACACAATCTGGCCAACGCATTGGCCGCGCTGGCGTTGGGCGACGCTCTGCGGTTGCCTTGCGCGGCTATGATCGAGGCGCTGCGGACCTTTCCGGGCCTGCCGCACCGATGCCAGTTGGTGCGTGAATTCGACGGCATACGTTTCTTCGACGATTCCAAGGGCACCAATGTGGCGGCCAGTGTGGCTGCAATCCAGGGTTTACCGGGCACTCTGGTGCTGATCGCCGGTGGTCTTGCCAAGGGCCAGGATCTGCTGCCGTTGCGGGCGGCGCTGGCCGGGCGTGCCCGCGCGGCGGTACTGATCGGCGCCGATGCCCGGCAGATGGCAACCGCCCTGGGCGATTGTTGTGAGGTGCACCGTGCCGTGGACATGGCGCAGGCGGTGACTGTGGCCACCCGGTTGGCGCACAGCGGTGACAGCGTGCTGTTGTCTCCGGCCTGCTCCAGTTTGGATATGTTTCGGGATTTCGCCGAGCGTGGCCGGGTTTTCACGACCCTGGTGGGGAGGCTGCGGTGAGCCCCCGTAAAACGTCTCCGCCGATGGTGAATCCTGGTCATGGGCCCGACCGTCTGCTGCTTTGGTCCGCGTTGCTGCTGCTGGCACTGGGCCTGGTGATGGTGGCATCCGCCTCCATGGCCGTAGCGCAGCAGGCCACCGGCAACCCGTTCCATTATCTGTTGCGGCAGACGGCCTACGCATCACTGGGTCTGGCGGCGGGTTGGCTGCTGTATCGATATGTCAAGCTCGAAGTGTTGTCGCGCGTTGGCCCGCTGGCGCTGATCGCCATCGGCCTGCTGTTGCTGGCGCTGCTGGTTCCGGGTATCGGCCGCGAGGTCAACGGCAGTGCCCGCTGGTTGTCGCTGGGCGCTGTCAACGTGCAGGTTTCCGAGATCGCCAAACTGGTATGCGTGGTTTATATCGCCGGCTATCTGCAGCGCCATCCACAGCAGGTTACGGCCACCTTCTGGGGTTCATTGCGGCCGTTGTTTCCGATCGTCGTATTGGCCGCACTGGTGTTGGCCGAGCCCGATCTGGGGGCAGCCGGAGTGATGGTGGCCACCTCTTTCGCGGTGGTTTTTCTGGCCGGCATGCGGCTGCTGCCGTTTCTGACGACACTGACGGTGTTGGTGGCCGGTTTGGCGCTGGCATTGTTGCTGGCCCCTTACCGACTCGCCAGGCTGACCAGCTTCAGCGACCCCTGGGATGATCCTTTCGGCAGCGATTTTCAGCTGGTTCAGTCACTGATCGCGATAGGCCGCGGCGAGACTTTGGGCGTCGGCCTCGGGGACAGCGTGCAGAAACTGTTTTACCTGCCGGAAGCTCACACCGACTTTATCTTCGCGGTGTTGGCGGAAGAGCTGGGATTGCTTGGCGTGGCCGTTTTGCTGGGGTTGTTCGTGGTGCTGGTATGGCGGTGTTTCCGAATTGCCGTGGCCGCGGAGCAGGCCGGCCTGGCGTTTCATGCGCGTGTCAGTTACGGGGTTGGCATCTGGTTCAGCCTGCAGGCGCTGATCAACATGGGCGTCAACATGGGGATCCTGCCTACCAAGGGCCTCACCCTGCCGCTGGTCAGCTACGGTGGCAGCAGTCTGCTGGTGATGATGATGGCGCTGTCGATAGTGTTGCGCGCGGATCTGGAGCTGGGCCAGGGTCTGCGCTCGTCAGGGTCCCGTCAGGGCGGTCGCGGCAAGCGTGGTTCGACAGGACAGCGAACTGCACGCCCCAAGGCACTGCCCGCGCCTGGTGGCCGCAGGAGGACAGCATGAATACCGCTGCGAACACCGCGCCGGTGCTGATCATGGCGGGTGGTACCGGTGGTCATGTGTTCCCGGGTCTGGCGCTGGCTGAAGAATTCCGTTCCCGTGGCGTCCCGGTGGTGTGGCTGGGCACCCGTGGTGGTTTGGAATCCACGCTGGTGCCCGAGGCGGGGTTCGCAATCGAGTGGCTGCAGGTGTCCGGGCTGCGGGGCAAGGGCGTGTTCAGACTGTTGCAGGCACCGTTGATGGTGGCGCGGGCGTTGTCGCAGGCGGTTGCGGTAATGCGCAGACTGCGACCACGGCTGGCGATCGGTATGGGTGGTTTTGTCAGTGGGCCGGGTGGCGTGGCGGCGAGGCTGTCGGGCGTACCGGTGATGATCCACGAACAGAATTCGGTGGCGGGTTTCACCAACCGGATATTGGCGAAGCTGGCGCTGGTGATATTCGAGGCATTCCCCGGCAGCTTTCCGGCTTCGCCGAAGGTTCGTTTTGTCGGTAACCCGGTGCGTACTGCGATAGAGGCCCTACCGCCTCCCGCGGAACGTATGGCCGGCCGCAGGGGCACCATGCGGTTGCTGGTGGTGGGAGGCAGCCAGGGCGCCCGCGCTCTGAACCGGACCGTGCCGGCGGCGCTGGCTGAGTTGAACGGCGCAGATCGACCCTCGGTCTGGCATCAGGCCGGCGAAGGTGCTGTCGATGGCTTGCGGCAAGCGTATACCGCCATCGGCTTGCAGGCACGGGTCGAGGCGTTTATCCCTGATATGGCCGAGGCATATGGCTGGGCGGATCTGGTGGTCTGTCGTGCCGGTGCACTGACCGTCTCGGAGCTGGCTGCAGTCGGCATCGGCGCCATCCTGGTGCCGTATCCCCATGCAGTGGACGATCACCAGACGGTCAACGCTCGTTTTCTGACCGAGGCCGGTGCCGCCTGTTTGTTGCCGGAACAGCAGCTTGACGCTCGCAGCCTGGCCACCAAGCTCAACGCATTGCTGGGCAATCGCTGGCGACTGGAAACCATGGCCGAGGCGGCCCGGGCGTTGGCGCGGCCCGGCGCTGCGCTGACTATGGCAGACGAAGGTATGCGGCGTGCGCGTTGATACACACAGCCACACACCGGTGGACCCGTCACGGGCCATGGGTCGGATACGCCGCATCCATCTGGTCGGGATTGGTGGTTCCGGTATGGGCGGCATTGCCGAGGTGCTGATCAATCTGGGCTACGCGGTGTCCGGATCGGATTTGCGCGAGAACTCTGTGACTCGGCGCCTTGCCGGCCTCGGCGCCGAGCTGTTCGTGGGGCACCGGGCGAGCCAGGTGACGGGCTGCGATGTGGTGGTGGTTTCCAGTGCGGTCGACCCCGGCAACCCGGAAATCGTGGCGGCCCGACAACGGCGGGTGCCGGTGGTGCAGCGAGCTGAGATGCTGGCGGAGTTGATGCGTTTTCGCCACGGGATCGCGGTGGCGGGTACCCATGGCAAAACCACCACCACCAGCCTCACCGCCAGCCTGCTGGCGGAGGCCGGACTGGATCCGACGTTTGTGGTGGGTGGTCTGCTGAACAGCACGGGCAGCAATGCCCGCCTGGGCGCCGGGCGTTTTCTGGTCGCCGAGGCGGATGAGAGCGATGCCTCGTTCTTGTTGTTGCAGCCGATGATGGCGGTGGTCACCAATATCGATGCGGATCACCTGGGTAGTTACGGTGGTGATTTTTCCCGCCTGCGCGCGGCATTTCTGGAGTTTCTGCATCACCTGCCATTTTACGGGCTCGCCGTTCTCTGCGCGGATGACCCCCAGGTCCGCGCCCTGCTGCCGGAAGTCGGCAGACCATTGTTGACTTACGGCACCGGCGCTGACTGCGATCTGCGTGCTGAAGATATTCACTACCAGGGTTTGCGGAGTATTTTTCGAGTGGTGCTCCCGGAAACCTCCGGCAGTTTCGAGGTGACCTTGAACCTGCCCGGGCGCCACAGTGTGCTCAATGCCCTGGCCGCGGTCGGTGTTGCCCACGAGCTTGGCGTCCCGGTGGCAGCGATGCAGGCGGCTCTGGCGAGCTTCGAGGGTGTTGGTCGTCGGTTCCAGCAATACCCGCCACTGCGTCTGCCTGGCGGCGGCGAAGCGATCTTCATCGATGACTATGGCCACCACCCGCGCGAGGTCGAGGTGGTGATCGCAGCCATGCGCGGAGCGTGGCCGAAACGTCGGCTGGTGCTGGTTTTTCAGCCCCATCGGTATACCCGGACCCGCGATCTGCTCGACGATTTCGCCAGAGTGCTGGCGAGGGCGGACGTGTTGTTGCTGACAGAGGTGTACGGCGCCGGCGAGCCGGTGGTCGCGGGCGCCGATGGCAGGGCGCTGGCGCGGGCGATCCGGGCCCGCGGCGAGATTGACCCGGTTTTTGTCGGCGAGCTGGACGATCTTCCCGCCCTGCTGGCCAACCAGCTTCGCGATGGCGATCTGCTGCTGACCATGGGCGCGGGCGATATTGGCAAGGCCGCTGCGGATTTGGCCGGGCGGGACCTTGCGGGAAACCTCCGATGAACAGTGCTCACCCACACCGGATCAATGACGCCAGGGATTTTGGCCGGGTGGCGGTGCTGCTCGGCGGGTTGTCGGCGGAGCGACAGGTGTCACTCAACAGTGGTGCCGCGATCGTGCAGGGACTGCTTGCCGGCGGTGTGGATGCGCGCCCGCTCGACGTCGGTGAGAACCTGCCCCGGCAATTGTCGGATTGTGGTTGCGACCGCGTCTTCATCGCTTTGCATGGCCGCGGTGGTGAGGATGGGGTGATCCAGGGAGCGCTGGAAACGCTGGGGATTCCCTATACGGGCAGCGGCGTGCTGGGGTCTGCGCTGGGTATGGACAAGATGCGCAGCAAACAGCTATGGCAGGGCTTGGGTCTGCCCACCCCGAATTTCCGGGTTCTCGACAGCGAAGCGGACCTCGATGCCGCGGTGGTGGCGCTGGGGTTCCCGATGATCGTCAAACCGGTGCGGGAAGGTTCCAGCATTGGCATGACTCGGGTCGACGCCAGCCCGGCATTGCTCGAAGCCTGGCGGCTGGCGGCGTCTTTCGACCGTGAGGTGCTGGTCGAGCGCTGGATGGCCGGGCCAGAATATACCGGTGCGGTGCTCGCCGGGCTGGCGTTACCCCTGATCCGCATGGAAACCCCCCGTAGCTTCTATGACTACGAAGCCAAGTACCTGCTCGACGACACCGTCTATCACTGTCCCTGCGGTTTGTCGGAACAGCGCGAAAACGAACTCAAATCATTGGTTCTAAAGGCGTTCGAATCAGTGGGCGCCAGTGGCTGGGGACGTGTCGATCTGATGCTCGATGGCCACGGCCAGGCAGCGTTGCTGGAGGTCAATACGGTACCGGGGATGACCGATCACAGCCTGGTTCCCAAGGCAGCCGTGGCGGCGGGTATGGATTTTCCCGAGCTGGTCTGGCGGATCCTCGAAACCAGCTTCGTGGAGCGTCATTGATGGCCGTCCCGGCACCGGCCAGGTCCGCGGCGGGTCGCTTGCTGCGCAAGTTCGTGATGGTGTCGGTAGCCGTGGCGTCGATCGCAGCCGCAACCGCCGGGCTGTCATGGCTGGCCGCCGATCAGCATCTGCCGTTGCGTGAGGTGGTGGTGACCGGAGACCCGCAGCAGGTCGACGCCAAGGAGCTACAGGCATTGCTGCGTGGCTATCTGGGTCGCAACTTTCTGCGTCTGCCGCTGGCGGAAGTCCGACACAAGCTGGAGTCCCACCCCTGGGTAGCCATGGCGGTGGTGCGCCGGCAGTGGCCGGATCGTTTGGTGGTGACGGTCGAAGAGCGGGTTCCTGTGGCGCGCTGGGGTGATCGGGAGCTGGTCGATGACAGGGGCATTCGGTTCGTGGCCGATACCGGGCCCTTCTGGGATTTGCCGCTGGTCAACGGACCGTCGGGTCAGGAGCGGGACATGCTCACCGCCTACCAGGGCATTGCCGCCAGCCTTGCCAGGGTCGGGCTCCAGCCCGAGGCCGTGGTGCTGAGTGAGCGGCGCTCCTGGCGGGTAGGGCTGCGCAATGGTATCGAACTGGTTCTGGGGCGCCATGACCTTGACCAGAGGCTGCTCCGTTTCGAACGAGTCTGGCCTGGTTTGCTGGCTGGTCGGGCCGCGCAGATCGATGCCGTCGATATGCGTTACGCGAATGGTTTTGCAGTCAGGTGGGCTGTGGCAACGGAACAGGATGCGGGTTGAGCGCGGTGGAGAACACTCTGGATGGCTAAGAAACTCGACAGGAACCTGATCGTGGGTCTGGACATCGGTACCTCCAAGGTGGTGGCGATTGTCGGCGAAGTCAACGCCGAGGGGGTGATCGAGGTGATCGGCATTGGTTCGCAGCCATCGCGTGGTCTCAAGAAGGGCGTCGTGGTCAACATCGAGTCCACGGTGCAATCGATACAGCGCGCGGTGGAAGAAGCTGAACTGATGTCAGGTTGCCAGATACAGTCGGTGTTCACGGGTATTGCCGGGAGTCACATTCGCAGTCTCAACTCACATGGCATCGTGGCCATTCGCGACAAGGAAGTGCAGCCCGGTGATGTCGACCGGGTTATCGATGCCGCCCGTGCGGTGGCGATTTCGGCTGACCAGAAAATACTCCACATTCTGCCCCAGGAGTTTCTGATCGACGACCAGGACGGCATCCGCGAGCCGGTCGGCATGTCCGGGGTACGCCTGGAGGCCAAGGTGCACATGGTGACCGGCGCCGTGAGTGCCGCACAAAACATCATCAAATGCGTCAAACGCTGCGGATTGACGGTCGATGACCTGCATCTGGAGCAGCTGGCCTCCAGCCAGGCGGTACTCACCGATGATGAGAAGGAACTGGGCGTCTGTCTGGTGGACATCGGTGGCGGAACCACCGATATCGCGGTGTTCACCAACGGTGCGATCCGTCACACCGCGGTTGTGCCCATCGCCGGCGACCAGGTTACCAACGACATCGCAGTGGCGTTGCGCACACCTTCTCACCACGCCGAGAACATCAAGGTCAAGTACGCCTGCTGCCTGACGCAGCTGGCCGATGCGGGCGACACCATCGAAGTACCGAGTGTGGGCAACCGGCCGCCCAGGCGGCTGTCGCGCCAGACTCTGACCGAGGTCGTCGAACCCCGTTACGCGGAACTGTTTGAGCTGGTGCGTGATGAGCTCCAGCGCAGTGGATATATGGAGATGATTGCCGCCGGCGTCGTGCTGACCGGTGGCAGTGCCCGTATGGAAGGGGCGGTTGAACTTGCCGAGGAGGTATTCCACATGCCGGTACGACTCGGCGTCCCACAACACGTCGTGGGGATGCTGGATGTGGTTCGAAACCCGATTTACTCCACCGGAGTGGGTCTGCTGTTGTTTGGTCAGTTACACAGCCCCAAAGGAATGGATTTGTCAGCTGACGGCGGGATGAAGTCTGTTTGGGCAAGGATGAATAGTTGGTTCCAGGGGCACTTTTAATGGTGCCTGTCTGCGTTCAAGTTGCGATTGAGGAGAGGCCGTTATGTTTGAGTTGATCGATACCTGCGGTGATAGCGCGGTGATCAAGGTGGTGGGCGTGGGTGGTGGCGGTGGCAATGCCGTGCAGCACATGGTGGAGCACGACATCGAAGGCGTGGAGTTCATCTGCGCGAATACCGATGCGCAGCATCTGGCGAGTTTGAGTGTTAAGAACCTGTTGCAGTTGGGTAACTCTGTGACCAAAGGTTTGGGTGCCGGTGCCAATCCCGAAATCGGCAAGCAGGCCGCGCTGGAGGACCGCGACCGCCTTCAGGAGGGGTTGCAGGGTGCGGATATGGTGTTTATTACCGCCGGCATGGGCGGCGGAACCGGTACCGGCGGTGCCCCGGTGGTGGCGCAGGTGGCCCGCGAGATGGGCATACTCACCGTTGCGGTGGTGACCAAACCGTTTCCGTTCGAGGGCCGCAGGCGTATGGAGATCGCCAACCAGGGGATCGAGGATCTGGCCGAACATGTGGACTCTCTGATCACGATTCCCAACGAGAAGTTGCTCAGTGTGCTGGGCAGGCAGATGACGCTGCTGGATGCTTTCAAGGTAGCTAACGACGTACTGCGGGGCGCGGTGCAGGGTATCGCCGAACTGATCACCCGGCCTGGTCTGATCAATGTCGACTTCGCCGATGTGCGCACGGTGATGTCCGAAATGGGCAAGGCGATGATGGGGACCGGCGTGGCGACCGGCGAAAACCGCGCCCGCGATGCCGCCGAGGCAGCCATCAACAGCCCGCTGCTGGAAAACGTCAATCTGTCAGGGGCGCGAGGTCTGCTGGTCAATGTCACCGCTGGGATGGACCTCGCCATCGGCGAGTTCGACGAAGTCGGCAGTATCGTCCAGGATCTGGCTGCCGAGGATGCCAACGTGGTGGTCGGCACCGTCATCGATCCGGAGATGAAGGAAGAGCTGCGGGTTACGATCGTGGCAACCGGGATCGCTGAGGCCGGCAGGGCCGTGAACTCCAAACGCTCGTCGGTGCGCCTGGTCAAGCAGACCAGCACGCCCGAGCCGCGAATCGAGGCGGAGTTGATCGAAGAGCCCTCCCGGATCGCCGTGGGCGGTGCGGAAAGCGTATCAGTCGAGCCTCGGCGAGCAGTGGCAGGGTCAGGCGGCAAAGGGCACAACTACCTGGATATCCCGGCGTTTTTACGGCGCCAGGCGGACTGACCAGGTTGGTGATGCGGGTTCGGGGCAGCTAAGCTGTGTTTACTTTTGATGAAATTGCATCAAGAATAGCGCCCCGATTTCGCGTGCTCGAGGTGACAGCGGTCGGCATCGGCGACCGTTGACAGGCCAAATGCGCTAGTGCGGGGATGGGATGGGGCGGTTACTCATCCGCCGCCGCGCGTTTGCGAGGGAGCTGGCGGTAACACGTCAAGGGTGACCTGCGCCGGTCACAGGAACTGGAATCAGCTGAGGTTGATATGATCAGACAGCGCACGCTCAAAAATATAATACGTGCCACCGGGGTGGGTCTGCATTCGGGTGAGAAGGTCTATCTGACATTGCGCCCGGCGGCGTCGGACACCGGGATCGTGTTCCGTCGTGTCGATCTCGAGCCACCGGTAGAGATGCCGGCGCGACCCGAGTACGTTGGCGAAACCCTGTTGTCTACCAGCCTGGCATCCGGCGAGCACCGGATCTCCACCGTAGAGCACCTGCTGTCCGCCTTCGCCGGTCTTGGCATCGACAACGCCTATGTCGATTTGAGCGCGCCGGAAGTACCGATCATGGATGGCAGCGCGGGACCATTCGTGTTTCTGATTCAATCCGCCGGTGTCGAAGAGCAGAACACCCCCAAGAAGTTCATCCGCATTCTCCGCTCACTCAAGGTGGAGGATGGTGACAAATGGGCGCGTTTCGACCCATTCGAAGGTTTCAAGGTGGGTTTTACGATCGAGTTCGACCATCCGGTTTTTCGTCAGCGCAGCCAGCACGCAGTGATTGATTTCTCGACCACTTCATTTCTCAAGGAGGTGAGCCGCGCACGGACTTTCGGGTTCATGCGTGAGATCGAATACCTGCGTGATCGTGACCTGGCGCTGGGCGGCAGTCTCGACAACGCAATTGTGGTCGACGATTTCCGCATCCTTAACGAAGACGGTCTTCGCTATGAGGACGAGTTCGTCAAACACAAGATTCTGGATGCCATTGGGGATCTCTACCTGCTTGGTCACAGCCTGGTGGGCAGTTTTCACGGCCACAAATCAGGACACGCTCTCAACAACCGGCTGCTGCGCGAGTTGGTCAACCAACCCGACGCCTGGGAAGAAGTCACTTTCGAGGATGCGGGGGCTGCGCCGATCTCCTATCTGCATCCCGCCCAACAGGTCGGTCACTGAACCGGCGTTCGGGCGATTTCTGTCTGAGGCAATTTCTGTCAACAAAGTCACCAGCGTGCTTGTCTTTTCGCCCGTCTTCGGCGTTGCGACAGCCCTCACATAGCCCTACTATGCTCTTGCTGCCGCGCCTTGAATACGAACGTAGATCCCACACACTCGGGCCTACGCAATCTGGTAACTTTGTTTCCGCCAATCGCCTGAACCTACCCACTTGCTTGTTCTCGCGCTCGTCTTCTGCGTTGCGCCAACAGTAACATAGCCGTACTATTCGCCGGCTGGCGCGCTTTGATTGCGAACAGTATTTCTGCGCAATCAGGCCCGCGAAGTTTGGTATGTGCGTTTCCGCCAATCGCCTCAGCGTTTCGGCTTCGCGGCTCGTGCGGCGAGCTTTCGCAATGTTGCACTCAGTTGCGGGTCGTCCATCGCGTCGGCCGCCCTGCTGATACCCGCCGCGGCCTGTTCGCTGATCTCCATTCTGCGTGGTGCCCTGGCCAGGCGCTGGGTGCGAGCTTGCACGCCAATATGGATTCGTTGACTACGTATGCCCAGTTGCCGCGCCAGTACCTCCCGGATCAGTGGCAGCTGGTAGCGCAGCCGGCTTCGCCAGGCAGCCGAGTCGGCGTGGATCACGGCCAGTTCGGGTTCGGCACTGACCAGCGCCGCGTGTTGGCCCATCGGCGCCGGCAACGAGCGGCGTAATTCCAGGTTCAGGGCAGCGAGGCGTTCACTCTTTTTCAACATGCCACGGGTGCGGCCCTTGAACTGCCCCAGAATGGCCCGTAGCGGACGTGGTCCCATGGTGACGCAGGGTACGTCCGGCATGGGCGAAAACACCAGCCATTTCCGGTATTATTGGGCGATTTTTTCCGGCGCGGGTGTTCGCGCCACGGTGTGGGTGGTCAGGAACAACCCGACAGGATCATAGATGGTCAGCAGGATATTCAGTAAGGTTTTCGGCAGTCGCAACGAGCGATATCTCAAGAGCAAACGCAAGACCGTGGCACAGATCAATGCATTTGAGCCCGAAATGCAGGCCCTTGGCGACGCCGAGCTGAGAGGCAAGACCGAACAGTTGCGTGAGCGATTGCAGCAGGGCGCCAAGCTTGATGAGCTGCTGCCCGAGGCCTTCGCGGTGGTTCGTGAAGCGGGTGCGCGAGCGCTTGGCATGCGCCATTTTGACGTGCAGCTGGTCGGCGGTATGGTGTTGGATTCGGGCCGTATCGCGGAGATGCGCACCGGTGAAGGCAAGACCCTCGTCGCGACCCTCGCCGCCTATCTGAACGCCTTGCCGGGACAGGGTGTTCATATCGTAACCGTCAATGATTATCTGGCCGCCCGCGACGCCGCCTGGATGGGCAAACTCTACGAATTCCTCGGTATGAGCACCGGGGTGGTGGTGGCGGGCATGGATCCGGCCGCTAAACGCGACGCCTACGCAGCGGACATTACCTACGGTACCAACAACGAATACGGATTCGACTATCTGCGCGACAACATGGCGTTCGCTCGCGAGCAACAGGTACAAAGGGGGCTGAGCTTCGCGATCGTGGATGAGGTCGATTCCATTCTCATCGATGAAGCGCGCACGCCGCTGATCATCTCCGGTCCGGCCGAAGGCAGCACCGACCTGTACAACCAACTGAATGCCTTGGTGCCTGGTCTGCAGAAGCAGGAGGAAGAAGAGGGTCCCGGTGATTACAGCGTCGACGAAAAGAGCAAACAGGTCCATCTGACCGAGGATGGCCACCAGCACGTAGAGGAGTTGCTCAGCGAAGCAGGTTTGCTGGCAGAGGATCAAAGCCTGTATGACGCCAGCAACCTGGGGCTGTTGCATCATCTCAACGCTTGTCTGCGCGCGCATGTGTTGTTCAAACGCAATGTCGAGTACATCGTCCGCGACGGCCTGATCGTCATCGTCGACGAGTTTACCGGCCGCACCATGCCCGGCAGGCGGTGGTCGGACGGGCTCCACCAGGCCATTGAGGCCAAGGAAGGCGTCACCATACAAAACGAGAACCAGACGCTGGCCTCGATCACCTTCCAGAATTTCTTCCGGCTCTACCAGAAGCTGTCCGGAATGACCGGCACCGCCGATACCGAGGCATTCGAATTCCAGCAGATCTATGGCCTCGAGGTGGTGGTGATCCCGACCGACAAGCCCATGATCCGTGACGACATGGGGGATTTGATCTATCTCACCGGTGACGACAAATTTGCAGCCATCGTCGACGACATTCGGGGCGGTCGCGAGCGGGGTCAGCCGGTGCTGGTGGGTACCGCCTCGATCGAGACATCAGAACACCTGTCGGGGCTTTTGGAGCACGAAAAGATTCCTCACCAAGTGCTGAATGCCAAGCAACATGAACGGGAAGCGGAGATCATCGCGCAGGCCGGTTGTCCGGGAACCATCACCATCGCCACCAATATGGCCGGCCGCGGAACCGACATCGTGTTGGGTGGCAACCTGCAGTCTCAACTCGAAGCGCTGGGTGACGATGTCACTGACCAGCAGCGGGTCCAGACCGAACAGGCCTGGCAGCTGTTGCACAAACAGGTCGTGGCCGCCGGCGGCCTCCACATCGTCGGCACCGAGCGCCACGAGTCCCGGCGTATTGACAACCAGTTGCGCGGGCGTTCGGGGCGTCAGGGCGATCCGGGCTCGACCCGGTTCTATCTTTCCCTGCAGGATAATCTGATGCGCATATTTGCATCTGACCGGGTCTCCGGCCTGATGCAAAAACTCGGTATGCAGCCGGGGGAGGCCATCGAACATCCCTGGGTCACCAAGGCAATCGAGAACGCCCAGCGCAAAGTTGAGGCACACAATTTCGACATACGCAAACAGTTGCTTGAATTCGACGATGTTGCCAACGATCAGCGCAAGGTGGTCTACGAGCAGCGCAATGAGCTGCTGTCCGCCGAAGATATTTCCGCCACCGTGGTGGCCATGCGCGAAGATACCGTTGGCGAGTTGCTGGACTTGTACATTCCACCCCAGACTCTGGAAGAGCAATGGGATGTAGCGGGCCTCAGCGAGGTGTTGGAAAAGGAGTTCGGTCTCCAGGTCGATATCGCCGAGTGGTTGGAAAGTGACCACGATTTGCATGAGGAAACCTTGCGCAAGAAGGTTCAGGAGGCGGTCGCCGAGATCCTGGCGAACAAGGAAGCGCAGGTGGGACCGACCTTCATGCGGCAATTCGAGAAGGGCATCATGCTGCAGGTGCTGGATTCGCACTGGAAGGAGCACTTGGCGGCAATGGACTATCTGCGCCAGGGGATACACTTGCGCGGTTACGCGCAGAAAAATCCCAAGCAGGAGTTCAAACGCGAGGCATTCGAGATGTTCCGTGCCATGCTTGAGCGGATCAAGCATGAAGCCGTCAGTCTGCTGGCGCGGGTCGAGTTCCAGCCGCAGACGATGCCGGAACCCGCAGTGCCTGAAGTGTCCGCGGAATCAGCCGCGGAGCTCAACTACCAGCATGAGGAAGTATCGGCGCTGGATCAGCCGGCCGACCGTGGTATGGAAGCGGAGCAGGCGGAGCCCGCCGTTCAGCCCTATGTACGACAGGGTCGCAAGGTGGGTCGCAACGAGCCCTGTCCCTGTGGGTCGGGCAAGAAGTTCAAACGCTGTCATGGCAGGTTGTCGGCATGAGTGCCGCTCAAGGCGGCCAGTCCGCATCCATCGCCGGGGTACGGCTGGGTTGCGCCGCGGCACGATTGCGCTACCGTGACCGAGACGATCTGGTGGTCGTGGAATTGGCGCCGGGGAGCCATTGCGCCGCGGTGTTCACACGCAACCAATTCTGTGCCGCACCGGTACAACTGGCACGTGAGCACCTGGGCGTGGTGGCTCCGCGTGCGTTGCTGATCAATGCCGGCAACGCCAATGCAGGGACCGGTTCGCGTGGCTTGCAGGATGCCCGCGACGCCTGCGCCATGGCTGCCGCGGTACTGGGTGTCAGTATGGAGCAGGTGTTACCATTTTCCACCGGGGTGATCGGCGAGTATCTGCCCATGGCGCGTTTTGGCGGTGGTATCGACGAGGCCTGCGCTGATCTGCACGGTGATGGCTGGGAGCGCGCATCCCGCGCGATCATGACCACCGACACCCGACCAAAACTATTGTCCCGGCGGGTCATCATCGAAGGGGTGCCGGTGAGTATCACCGGTATGGCCAAGGGCGCTGGCATGATCCGGCCCGACATGGCGACCATGCTGGCATTTCTGGCCACCGACGCGCGTGTCGAGACCGCTTTTCTACAGCAATGTCTGCAAGCTGCGGTAGCCGGCAGCTTCAACGCGATCACCGTCGACGGGGACACCTCGACCAACGATGCCTGTGTATTGGTTGCCAGCGGCGCTGCGGACAATCCGCAACTCGGTCCTGGAGCGGCGGGGGATCTGTTCGCGGCCGAGGTGGCGGCCCTGTGCGAGGATCTGGCGCGGGAACTGGTTCGCGATGCCGAAGGTGCAACCAAGTTTGTGACGGTGGTGGTCGAACAGGGGCGGGATACCGGCGAATGCCGGCAGGTCGCCTACACGGTAGCCCATTCGCCGCTGGTGAAGACTGCGCTCTATGCTTCCGATCCCAACTGGGGGCGGATTCTGGCCGCGATCGGCCGCGGTGGCCTGGAAGAACTGGCCATCGGTCGCGTGCAGATATTCTTCGATGATGTGTGCGTCGTCAGTGACGGTGGCAGGGACCCCGGCTACACTGAAGAAAAGGGCCAGGCGGTCGCGCAACTGGCTGCGTTCACGATTCGTATCGTGTTGGGCCGCGGCTCTGCAAATGCGCAGATCTGGACCACCGACCTGTCGCATGACTATGTCTCGATCAATGCCGAATACCGCAGCTGACCCCGAATGCGAAGTTCGTGTCGCGGTTGGCATCATTTGCGATCCGACCGGCGCGGTGCTGGTATCCCGGCGCCGGCCCGGCAGCCATCTGGCCGGGAAATGGGAGTTTCCCGGTGGCAAGATTCACCCGGGTGAAAGCCCGCGTCAGGCGCTGGATCGTGAGTTGTGCGAGGAACTGGGTATCGTGGTTACTGACGCAAGGCCGCTGATGGTGGTTCGCCACCGCTACCCGGACCGCCGGGTGGTGCTCGATACCTGGGTGGTCCATGCATACCAGGGCGTCCCCTGCAGCCGCGAGGGTCAGCCCTTGGCCTGGCGTATGCCCGGCAGTCTGGTGGCGGCGGATCTGCCTGACGCCGATCTGCCCATCGTGCGCTATCTGTGTTCACGCTATCTTGCGGATCAGGGACGTGATCGGGTCGTTTGATGCCTATGGTCACCGGCGCCACGGGTCGCTGGCGGTACTTGCCCTGGCACTGATTGTCGTCGGCGGCTATCTGTACCGGCAGTCAGGCACACCAACCCCGTCGGTGCAGACGCTGGCAACCGATGCCGGCTGTGATCTGCTGGCCGGCCCCTGTCTGGCGACCGCTGATGGCGTCACGCTGGAACTCAGGATCGGCCCCGGGGTAGTACCACTGCAGCGTTTCCCGGTGCAGGCGAAGATCGACGGCATGGATGTCGATGTGGCTACGGTCAGCTTCAGCATGAAAGGCATGGACATGGGCCGCAACGATTTCGAACTACGTGAGGTGGACGGCCTGTGGAAGGGTTGGGCGACTCTGCCGGTGTGCTGGCAAGGACGCAGGGACTGGCTGGTTCGCATAAAGGTGCGTCGCGGTGAGCAGCTTGCCGAAGCGTTGTTCACAATCGGGCTGGAAGTGTGAGCAGGGCCGAGCGCCATTGTGTCAGTGCAGGCTGGCAGGGACGGCGCATTTCGTCCGCGGGATCCTGTGCTACACTCGCGCCTGCACACAAACCCGCGCTTCGTCGCGGGTTAAGGCGATTTCTGTCACAAAGTTGCCAGCGTGCTGGTCCTTTCGCCCGTCTTCTGCGTTGCGACAGCAGTCACATAGCCCTGCTATGCTCTTGCTGCCGCGCCTTGAAGGCGAACGAAAATCCTACGCAATCAGGTAACTTCGTTTCCGCCAACCGCCTTACATGTTCTTGAGCGAGCAATCCCGGAGAGTTGCATGTCTGCAGAGCGCACCCTGTCTATCATCAAACCAGATGCCGTGGGCAAGAACGTCATTGGCGAAATCTACGCTCGTTTCGAACGCGGCGGACTGCGCATCGTGGCCGCCAAGATGTTGCAGCTAAGCCAGCAGCAGGCACAGGAATTCTATGCTGTACACCGGCAACGGCCGTTCTACAATGACCTGGTGGAGTTCATGGTTTCCGGTCCGGTCATGGTGCAGGTGCTGGAAGGCGAAAATGCGGTGCTGCGGAATCGGGAATTGATGGGCGCGACCAATCCTGCCGAGGCAGCGCCAGGCACGATACGCGCTGATTTCGCCGAAACCCTGGATGAGAACGCAGTGCATGGTTCGGACGCGCCGAAGACCGCGGCCACCGAGATCGCTTTCTTTTTTGGCGACGACGAGATCTGTCCGCGTATACGCAGTGAATCGGTTCTGAATCCGACCGGCTCCTAGGGGGCCGCAAGAATATCGATCGTGACTTCCGATAAATTGGTCAATCTTCTGGATCTGGACCGCCCCGGGCTGGAACGGTTTCTTGCCTCTCTGGGCGAGCGTCCGTTCCGGGCCAAGCAGTTGATGAAATGGATCTATCAGCGGCGGGTGACTGATTTCGATGCGATGACCGACATCAGCAAGGGGTTGCGTGCAAGATTGCGGCTCAGCGCCGAGATCCGCGTCCCGGAACTGATCGATGAGCAGTGCGCGAGCGACGGTACCCGCAAATGGTTGCTGCGTGTCGATGCCGGGAACTCGGTGGAGATGGTGCTGATACCGGAACCGGAACGTTGCACACTGTGCATTTCCTCGCAGGTGGGTTGTGCCCTCGATTGTACTTTCTGTGCGACCGCTCGGCAGGGTTTCAACCGCAATCTCTCCTGCGCGGAAATCGTTGGCCAGTTGTGGCTTGCCAGTGGCCTGGTGGACACCACGCGCATATCCAACGTGGTATTCATGGGTATGGGGGAACCGCTGACCAATTTTGACAACCTGGTGCGCGCGTTGAATCTGTTTCAGGATGATTTTGCCTGGGGTCTTTCGAAGCGACGGGTGACGGTGAGCACCTCCGGCGTGGTGCCCGCGTTGCGCAGGTTGCGAGCGGTCAGTGATGTCAGCCTGGCGGTTTCCCTGCACGCACCCGACGATGCACTGCGCGACCTGCTGGTGCCGATCAACCGCAAGTATCCCATCGCGGAACTGCTCGAAGCGTGCAAGGACTACCTCGCGGGACAGGGTGATCGCCGGCGGATCACCTGGGAATACGTGATGATCGACGCGGTCAACGACGCGGATGAGCACGCCCGGGCTTTGTCCCGGCTGATTGCCGACATCCCGTCCAAGGTCAATCTGATTCCGTTCAACCCGTTCCCCGGTACCCGTTTCGCACGCTCCCCGGAACCGCGTATCGACCGGTTTCGGGACATTCTGCTGGCAGCCGGGATCGTCACCATCACCCGTCGAACCCGCGGCGGCGACATCGCCGCCGCCTGCGGACAGTTGGCCGGTCGGGTGCAGGATCGTACCCGGCGCCGGTTCCCCCTGCCTGTGGAGCATGTTGCGACATGAGGATGCCATCTGTAACGGTCTTGTCCATGGTGATGTCGCTGCTGGTGACCTTGCTCTCGATTGCGGGTTGTGCCACCAACGAAGCATATCCGGGGTTGGATCCGGCCCAGCACGAAAAGGCCGCGTTGATCAACTATCAGCTTGGCATCGGTTACATGCAGAAAGGCCTGTTTGGCCCGGCTGAGGAAAAGCTGCTGCGTTCCACCAGGATGGACAGCAGTATCCCGGAAGCCTACAACGCACTGGGGGTGTTGTATGAGAAGCAGGATCAGCCGGCTCTGGCGCTGCAGAATTTCCAGCAGGCGCTGGATCTGCGCTCCGGCTACACTCTGGCAAGGATCAACTACGGGCGTTTGCAATGCAGCACCGGTGACGCGGAGCAGGGCGCGAAGAATCTGAACCGGGCTATGGGAAGCACACCCGGCAATCAACAACAGGCCGTGATCCTCGAGGGATTGGGCTTGTGCAGTGTGGTGAAGGGCGACCCGGAGCAGGCCGATCAATATTTGCGCGAGGCCCTGACCCGGAACACGCGCCTGCCGCTGGCGCTGCTCGAACTGAGTACGATCGCGCTGGAACGGGGCGACGCTCAGGAGGCACGTGGCTATCTGCAGCGCCACGACAAGATTGCCACCAGCAGTCCTCGCAGCCTGTTTCTCGGCTACCGTATCGAGAGAGACCTGGGCAACACCAGCCTGCAGGACACCTACGCACTACGGTTGCGGACCGATTTTCCGGAGTCTTCAGAGGCCACGCTGGTGCGAGACTCACGGCAATGAGCCTTAAGCAGGCCAAACTGCGGCGCAGTGATCCTGCTGTCGAAGGTGTGCCGAGCTATGGACCTGGTCCGCGGTTGCGTGATGCCCGCCTGGCCCGGTCGCTGGATCTGGACCAGGCTGCGGAGATGCTCAAGCTGGATGCCCGTGTGCTGGCGGCGCTGGAACAAGACGACTACGCCGAATTGCCGCAGTCTTTGTATGTGCGAGGCTATCTCAGTGGCTATGCCCGCCTGCTGTGCATCCCGGAGTCGGAGGTGCTTGCCGAGTATCGTGCGTTCGCAGGTGATTCCCGTGCTCCGGAGTTGGCGATAGAGCGATCGGTACGCCCGCAGGTGCGTTCGTCGGACACGCTGGTGCGCTGGTTCTCGTTTCTGGTCATTGCTGGCATCACCAGTCTGGTTGCATGGTGGTCCTATGACCGACTTCGTGATCCTGGTCCTGAGCCGGAATCGATCGAGGCGGCTGCCATCGATGCCGGGCCATTGCCAGACACCAACACCTCCAATACGTCGCCCACCGCATCCCTGGCTGCACCGGAAGCAAATCCGGCCAAACCAGCCAAGCT
This sequence comes from uncultured Candidatus Competibacteraceae bacterium, assembly GCA_965371945.1. Taxonomy (GTDB): domain Bacteria; phylum Pseudomonadota; class Gammaproteobacteria; order Competibacterales; family JAHEDQ01; genus CBDVAK01. Next base: position 5,349 of record CBDVAK010000004.1, on the reverse strand, counting down.
GGCGGCCGAGCGCACTGCAGAGGAACCGCCAGCGGTTGCCGAGGCTCAGGACACAGTGGCCGGTCAGGATGCAGCGGCGGCTCAGGAAGGTGGCCAGCCGTCATCCGAGTCGGGCCGCGATGTACCGGTACTTGAACCGGGGCAGCCGGGGACGTCTGCTCCGACCCCGGAGGTCGTTGTGGACCCCGCGGCAGCCGGGGTCGATGCGAGCACGCCGGTGACCGGCACGGTGCAATCCACCGTTGCGCCATCCACAGATCCCACGACCACGACACTGGAGCTGGCGTTTGCTCGCGACTGCTGGCTTGAGGTGCGTGGCGCCGACGGCGACCGCCTTGCGTATGGTCTGGCCAAGGCAGGTAGCAGCCGCACTCTGGCGGGTACACCACCTTTTCGTGTGACAGTGGGTGATAGTGGCGCAGTCACGATCAGGCTCGACGGTAAGCTTGTCGCCGGTGCGTCTTATGGGGCCCGCAACGGGCAGCCAGCCCGCTTTTCATTGGGCGGGGAAGCCGGCGGCTGAGGATAGGCTACCGGAGTGCCCACAGGCGTCGTGCTCAGGGCTCGCGCAGCGATGTCTCCCCTTTCAGGAACGAAGCTCAAGATGGCAAACAACTTTCAGGCTGTGCGCGGCATGCACGATATGCTGCCCGGGCAGTCCGCACTTTTCCGGGGTCTGGAGAGCACCATTCAGGAGGTGGTCTGCAGCTATGGATACCGGGAGATCCGCTTGCCATTGCTTGAGCGTACCGCTCTGTTCCGTCGTTCGATCGGTGAGGTGACGGACATTGTCGAGAAAGAGATGTACACCTTTGACGATCGCAATGGCGACAGTGTTACCCTGCGCCCGGAGGCGACCGCCGGTTGTGCGCGCGCCTGTATTCAGCATGGTCTGCTTCACAACCAGACCCAGCGTCTCTGGTATCGCGGCGCCATGTTTCGCTACGAAAGGCCGCAGAAAGGACGTTATCGCCAGTTTCACCAGTTTGGTGCGGAGGTTTTCGGGATCCCGGGCCCTGATATCGATGCCGAGTTGATCCTGATGTCCGCGCGGCTGTGGCGCCGCCTGGGCCTTGAGGATGTCAACCTGCAGATCAACACACTGGGGTCGCCGGAATCGAGAGCCACCTATCGACAGAAACTGGTCGCCTATTTCCAGCACCACGAGTCCGGCCTGGATGCGGACAGCCGGCGTCGACTGCAGGGCAACCCGTTGCGAATCCTCGACAGCAAGAATCCCGATATGCGTGAGCTGATCGACGGTGCACCAAGGTTGCTTGATCACCTGGATCGCGAATCGCGTGATCATTTCGACCAACTCAAGAGACTGCTCGAGGAGGCCCGGTTACCATTCCAGGTCAATACCCGGTTGGTGCGAGGCCTCGACTACTATACGCGTACCGTGTTCGAGTGGGTGACCGGCAGCCTGGGGGCCCAGGGTACCGTGTGTGCGGGTGGGCGCTACGATGGCCTGGTCGAACAACTGGGCGGGCGCAGTACACCGGGCGTGGGCTTCGCGATGGGCAGCGAGCGCTTGCTCGAGCTGCTTGGTGAGCAGGGTTACGAAGGCTGGCCCGACCGCCCCGATGTGTATTTGGTGCTGGTGGGACCGGCAGCGGAGCGCAACGGCTTTTCACTCGCGGAGCGCCTGCGCGATCAGTTGCCGGCGCTGAGGCTGCAGGTCAATTGCGGTGGTGGCAGCATCAAGAGTCAGATCAGGAAGGCCGATCGCAGCGGTGCGCTGGCGGCAGTGATCATCGCAGAAGAGGAAGTGGCTCGCAGCCAGGCGGGGGTCAAGTATCTGCGTCGCGAACAGCCACAACTGACCGTCCCGCTTACCGAGCTTGCGAAACTGCTGGCCAGGCTGTAGCGGTGCGGGGATGTGTCGACAGGCGGCAGCATGACTGCCGAAATATGGTTTCAAGGCCGGGACCCGCTGTGATTGCAGCTGTCCGGGACCGGTTGTCGAGGTGACAGATGGAAAATGCGTCGGACCAGGAACAACTCGAAGCGATTCGCAAGTGGTGGAATGAAAACGGCAAGGCGGTGGTCGGTGGCCTGCTGCTTGGGCTTGGTGGGGTATTGGGGTGGCAATACTGGCAGGATCGCGAGCGCGGGCTCGCTGAAGAGGCATCGGTATTGTATTTTCAGACCAGCGAGTCACTGGCCGCCGACAACGTGGCGCAGGGTCAATCCCGTGGTCAGGCTCTCAAACAGGATTATCCCGGCAGCCCCTATGCGGCATTGGCGGCGCTGGCGCTGGCGGCAAGGGATGTGGAAGCGGAACAATACGATGCCGCGGCGGTTCAACTGCGATGGGTGGTGGACAACGCGACCCAGCCCGAGTTGGTGGATGTCGCCCGCCTGCGCCTGGCAAGGGTAATGATGGCCAAAGGCGAAGGTGACGAGGGGCTTACACTGCTGGCCGTGGTCAGCCCGCCTTACCGGGCGGCGGCCGATGAGATCAGGGGTGACATTTTTCTGTTGCAGGGTGAGCCGGCAAGGGCGAGGGAAGCCTATGAGTCGGCTCAGGCTGCGTTGGCCCTGTCAGGTGCGGATGACCGCTTTTTGCAGATCAAACTCAATGATCTGGCGGTTCCGGCACCGACCGACCAAGTGGGTGACCAGGGCTGATGGCCCGTTTCGCACTATTGTTGCTGCTGGCGTCCTTGTCGGGCTGCAGTTGGGTCAACAATTTTCTCGGTGGTACAGACAACATTGAACCACCAACCCCGCTGACGCCACTGACCGATCCGCTGGCGGTACAATCCATCTGGCGTACCGGCAGTGGTACTGATTCGCGCGACAAGGCGGTCAGATTGTTGCCGATCCTGGGCAAACAGGACCTCTACCTGGCGGGGTTCAATGGTCGCGTGGTGGCGGTCGACAGGGATACCGGCAGCCAACGCTGGTCGGTGCGCAAGGACTTCGATATTTCCGGCGGGGTCGGAAGCGGCGAGGAAATGGTGCTGGTTGCCAGCACCATCGGCGATATCGTAGCGCTGGACGCCGACACTGGCGAGGAACGTTGGCGTGTGTCGGTCTCCAGAGGAGTTCTCAGCCCTCCCGAGGCCGGGTTCGGCGTGGTGGTGGTGCGGGCGGTCGATGGGTCGTTGTACGGTCTGGATGCCGCCGACGGCAGTCGCCTGTGGCGGTTCGACAGCACGCAACCGGCTTTGACCCTGCGTGGGACCTCGTCACCGGTGCTGGTGCAGAACGCGGTGATCGTCGGTATGGACAACGGCAAGGTCGCGATCCTGGATGTCAGCACCGGCAGACCTTTCTGGGAACGCACCGTGGCGCCGCCCCGGGGGCGCTCGGAACTCGATCGTATGGTCGATATCGACGCCACTCCGTTGGTGGTTGGCAAGGTGCTCTATGTCGGAACTTTCCAGGGTCAGGTGGTGGCATTGGACGCTGAGTCTGGAAAAATACTGTGGTCCAAGGAAATGTCTGTTTATGCCGGGATGGATGTCGACCAGCGCTACCTTTACGTGACGGCGGCTGACGGTGCCGTATGGGCGCTGGACAGGCTCAGTGGCGCGACGGCCTGGCGGCAGGACGCGTTACGCTACCGCAGCGTCAGCGGTCCGGCGCTGCTCGGGGAGTATGTGGTGGTGGGAGATTTCGAGGGATACCTGCACTGGCTTTCCCGGGAGGACGGGCGTTTAGTGGGCCGCGTTCGACTCGGTAAGCATGCGCTCTCGGCACCGCCGGTGAGCGATGGCAACACGCTATACGCACAGGGGCTGGACGGGACGGTCGGTGCCTACCGTCTGCCTTGAGCGGCGCACAGTGACGGGGTGTCGGCTGTCGATGCGAGTGCACTCATGACGCTACCTGTGATTGCCCTGGTGGGACATCCGAACGTCGGTAAATCGACGCTTTTCAACCGCCTGACGCGTTCCAGGGATGCCCTGGTCGCTGATTTTCCAGGACTCACCCGTGATCGCCAGTACGGCATCGGGCGTCAGGGACGGGATCAGTTCGTCATCATCGATACCGGTGGGCTGGCCAGCGATGACGAGGAAATTGACGTTCGAGTAGAGCGCCAGGCCTGGCAGGCGGTGGTGGAAGCTGACGCGGTAGTGCTGATGACCGATGCGCGCGCCGGTCTCACCGCGGCGGATGAGGAGATCGTTGCCCGTCTGCGTCGTAGCGGCAAGCGGATAGTGCTGGCCGTGAATAAGGCCGAGGGGCGCGATGCTGCCAGTGCCTGCGCCGAATTCCAGTCTCTGGGGCTGCACCATCCGCTGGCTGTGTCGGCCACCCACGGCCACGGTGTCGAGCAGTTGATCACACGACTTCTGGAGTCTCCGTTCCCTGCACCAGCGGAGGCCACCGATAGCGAGTCCGAACGCCCTGCCGGTGGCGACGGTATTCGTCTCGCCGTGGTTGGCAAACCCAATGTCGGCAAATCCACCTTGATCAATCGCCTGCTCGGCGAGGAACGGGTGCTGGCGTTCGATCTTCCGGGTACCACGCGGGACAGTATTCACATCCCGTTCGAACGGGATGGCGTCCATTACACGCTGATTGACACGGCGGGCGTCAGACGTCGTTCGCGAGTCAGGTTGGCAGTCGAAAAATTCAGTATTGTCAAAACACTGCAGGCGATAGAGTCCGCCAATGTAGTGGTGTTGTTGCTGGATGCGCGCGACGGGATCACCGATCAGGACGCGGGGTTGCTGGGCTATCTGGTTGAGCGTGGTCGGGCTATGGTGATCGCTGTGAACAAGTGGGATGGCCTCAGTCGTCAACAGCGCAGCGCGCTGCGCTCGACCCTGGATCGCAAGCTTGGCTTTATCGACTATGCCGATATCCATTTTGTTTCCGCGCTGTACGGCTCCGGAATCGTGCCGATACTGAAATCGGCGCAGGTGGCGCACAGAGCGTCTCACAGCGAATTAGCCACCGCCGAACTGACCCGGGTGCTCGAAGATGCAGTCAGGGCCCACCAACCGCCGATGGTCGGTGGGCGCCGGACCAAGTTGCGTTACGCCCATCAGGGCGGACGCAACCCACCGCTGATCATCGTACACGGAAACCGGACCACCAAGATTCCGCCGGCCTATCGGCGCTATCTGGTCAACACCTTTCGGAAGGCCTTCAAACTGCACGGGACGGCGGTCAGGGTGGAGTTCCGTGGTGGTGATAATCCGTATGCGCCACGATCAAGGCAGCGTGGCGGCGGTCAAGGCTGATCGCCGCCAGACGGGATGGATTGGCGTTTCGAATTGGATTATTTCAATGATCCGTTGCGTAGGCCGCGGTGACGTGTGGGTGCGGGTGGTGCGTTCCGGGACCGTCAGCGGCAGGGATGCCGCTGTCGAGCCTACAGGGATGTAT
>CBDVAK010000003.1:0-34255 GCA_965371945.1 uncultured Candidatus Competibacteraceae bacterium | reverse complement strand
GCATTCCCGCCTTGCCCTCCACGCCAATGCACACACGCTCAAAACCGAAAACCGGTGTGCCGTGGGTATAATTGACTTTCAGCAGTGGGCCCGGATGCTCGCTGGCAAAACAGGATTCGAACGTGAGCGAGCATTCATACCGGCCCGGCGACATCGAACGCGAGGCCCAGGAGTACTGGGAACGCCACCAGACTTTCCGGGTCACCGAGGATCCGGAGCGCGAAAAATTCTACTGTCTGTCGATGTTTCCCTACCCCAGTGGTCGGCTGCACATGGGGCACGTGCGCAACTACACCATCGGTGACGTGATCGCCCGATACCAGCGCATGCTTGGCAAGAATGTTCTGCAACCCATGGGCTGGGACGCGTTCGGCCTGCCGGCCGAAGGTGCGGCGATCAAGCATGGTATGGCACCGGCGCGGTGGACCTACGAAAATATCGAGTATATGAAGCGCCAGCTCAGGCAATTGGGTTTCGGTTACGATTGGACCCGGGAACTGGCCACCTGCAAACCGGACTACTATCGCTGGGAGCAATGGCTGTTCACCCGCTTGTATCGCCAGGGCCTGGTTTATCGCAGCAACGCAGTGGTCAACTGGGATCCGGTGGATCAGACGGTACTGGCCAACGAACAGGTGATCGACGGCCGTGGTTGGCGCTCCGGCGCGCTGGTGGAGCGCCGTGAGATTCCGCAGTGGTTCCTGCGCATCACAGCATACGCAGATGAACTGCTCGAATTTCTCGACCGGCTGCCCGACTGGCCCGAGGCCGTGCGCACCATGCAGCGCAACTGGATCGGGCGCTCGCAAGGGATCGAGCTGGAATTCGAGGTCGCCGATCAGCAGCAATCGTTGTCGGTCTACACCACCCGCCCTGACACCCTGATGGGAGTGACCTACATGGCGGTGGCCGCGGAGCACCCGCTGGCAGTGGCGGCCGCCAGCCACGATCCCGAGGTGGCCGGCTTCCTCGACGAGTGCAGTCGGCTGGGAGTTACCGAGCAGGCGCTGGAAACCGCGGAGAAAGCCGGCGTGTCCCTGGGGCTGGATGTCAAACACCCGATCAGCGGCGATCCGGTTCCGGTCTGGGTGGCCAATTTCGTGCTGATGGGCTATGGCACCGGCGCGGTGATGGCGGTACCGGGACATGATCAGCGTGACTGGGAGTTTGCGCGTCGCTACGGCCTGCCGATCAGGCAGGTCATCGCGCCGGCCAGTGATGATATCGATTGCAATCTCGACCTGGCTGCATTCACAGATCAAGGCGTGCTGGTGAATTCCGGCCAGTTCAACGGCCTGTCTTCCGGGCAGGCTTTCGATGCGATCGCGGCGGAGCTTGAACAGCGCGGCACGGGGCGGCGGCAGGTTCACTATCGTTTGCGTGACTGGGGTGTCTCCCGGCAGCGTTACTGGGGCGCTCCGATACCGATGATCCACCGTTCCGGGGGCACTGTGGAGGCGGTTGCCGACGAGCATTTGCCGGTGGTGCTGCCCGAGCAGGTCGAGCTCGACGGTGTCGGCTCACCGCTCAAGCAGATGCCGGAGTTTGTCCGTACCATCAGTGCCGAGACCGGAGAGCCGGCCGAGCGCGAGACCGATACCTTCGATACCTTTGTGGAATCCTCCTGGTATTTCGCACGTTTCTGCTGTCCGGACAGCGACCGGGCCATGCTTGATGAACGCGCGCGTTACTGGCTTCCGGTCGACCAGTATGTCGGCGGTGTCGAGCACGCCATATTGCACCTGCTGTATGCGCGTTTCTTCAACAAGCTGCTGCGTGATCAGGGTTTGATAGACAACGATGAACCATTTACACGGTTGCTCACCCAGGGCATGGTCCTCAAGGACGGCGCCAAGATGTCCAAGTCCAAGGGCAATACGGTCGATCCGCAGGATATGATCAATCGTTACGGTGCTGATACCGTGCGTCTCTACATGATGTTTACCGCACCCCCGGATCAGACCCTCGAATGGTCGGACGCCGGTGTCGAAGGCGCCTCGCGTTTCCTCAAGCGGCTGTGGCGCCAGGTCATGGCGCACCTCGAGGCCGGGCCGGTCACCGATTCCGGTGCCGGGCAGCCCGACCAGGAGCAACGTGCTTTGCGGCGCAAGTTGCACCAGACCATTGCCAAGGTGGGTGACGACATCGGCCGGCGCCAGACCTTCAATACTGCGATTGCCGCCTGCATGGAACTGTGTAACGCTCTGGGCCGTAGCGAAGATACCAGCGCGCTGGGTCGGCGGATTCTTGACGAAGCTTACAGTGCACTGGTTCGCATGCTGGCGCCGATCGTCCCCCACCTGAGTCATGTACTTTGGTTGGCGATGGGCCACCAGACGCCGGTGGTGGATGCGCCTTTCCCGGTGGCCGACGCCAGTGCTCTGGTCAGGGACGAGATTCAGTTAGTGTTGCAGGTCAATGGCAAGCTCAGGGGGCGGGTGATGGTTGCGGCCGACGCCAGCCGCGAGTGCATCGAGGAGACCGCGCTGGCGGATGGCAATGTGCAGCGATTCCTGGCCGAAAGAACCATCCGCCGGATCGTCGTGGTCCCCGGAAAGCTGGTCAACATAGTCTGCTGAGCGTTCCCCGGGGAGGTATCGCGTTGTCTGCTATCAGATTGCTGCTGCTGGTGTCGCTGCTGGTGGTGCAGGTCGGGTGCGGTTTCCAGTTGAGAGGAACCGCGACCTTGTCCGACACTTTTGCCCGTACCCGAATAACCGGCGTGCAGAGTTTCGACGACCTCTATCTGGCGCTTAGCCGTGCCTTCGAACTCAATGGTGTCGAGATGGTAGGCGCCGATGCGGGTACACCGACTGCGGTGGTGCGTATCCTGTCGCATGGACGTAACACCAAGGTGATGGGGATCGGTGGTACGGGTAAGGCGAGGGCCTTCCAAAGCAGCTACAAGATCCGCTTTGACGCCCAATCCGGCGATGGCGAGCAACTGATCGAGCCAGATGAAATAACCGTTTTTCGCAGTTATGAGTATGATCCGACCGAGGTGCTGGGGCGTGAAAACGTGGAGGCCGAGGAGTTGTTGAAAATGCAGCAGGAAGTCTCCTGGCGGGTAGTGGAGCGGCTGGGGGCGGTCAAGTAGTCAACCATGCGGGCCAACCATGCGGGTCAATGATGCCAGCCTTGAACGTCACCTTGCCGGTGAGCTGCGGCCCATCTATCTGGTGTTTGGGGGCGAGCCGTTGCTGGTCCAGGATGCGGCTGACCGGATTCGTGCCGCCGCCAGGGCCAGGGAGTACGGCGAACGTCAGCGTCTGGTGGTGGAACAGGGATTCGATTGGGACACTCTGGGCCAGATGTCGGCCAGCCTTTCGCTGTTCGCCAGCCGCCGTCTGATCGAGTTGCACATGGCGGCAGGCAAGCCGGGCGATGCGGGTGGCAAGGCGCTGCGACGGTATGCCGAGTTGCAGTGGGACGATACTGTTTTGCTGGTGATCTGTGCAAAGCTGGACTCTGCATCGCAGCGCAGCCGTTGGTTCAAGGCCTTGGAACAGGCCGGGGTTTGCGTGCAGGTGCGGCCAGTCGGCCGGCGCCAGTTGCCAGCCTGGATCGAGTCGCGAATGCGCAAACAGGGGCTGCAGCCAGCACCGGCGGCGGTGGCGTTGCTGGCGGACCGGGTGGAGGGCAACCTGCTGGCGGCGGCCCAGGAGATCGACAAGCTGGTCGCGGCGATGGGCAAAGGTCATGTCGATGCCGATCAGGTGATGGCAGTGGTCAGCGACAGTGCCCGTTTCGACCCATTCGATCTGGTCGATGCGGCGCTGGACGGCGCTGGCGGGCGAGTCACCAGGATCGTGGACGGTCTGCGCGAAGAAGGCGTGGAACTGGTGCTGGTGTCGTGGGCGCTGGCACGGGAGATTCGCGCTCTGGCAACGATGGCCGGTGACATCGATCGAGGTATGGCGGTGGCGCAGACGCTCCAGGGGCATCGGGTCTGGGACCAGCGCAAGGCCAGTGTAACCGCGGCATTGAAGAGACATGGGTCGACCGCACTGGGCAAATTGCTGCAGGGTTGCGCCGGACTCGACCGGACGATCAAGGGTATCGATCCGGGATCACCTTGGGATGAATTGCTAGAATTGACACTAAGGGTCGCGGGCTGCGACCTCAATACGGCAGCAGGCAGGTCGAAATGAGCGCGAGTGCGGAAGACACGGGGATTCGGGTGGCGGCCTATATGCAGGGGCTCGGGCGGGCGGCGAGGAGTGCGGCACGGGTACTGGGCAGATCCACCACCGCGGTTCGAAACGGCGCGCTGGAATCGATTGCCGATGCAATCGATGCCACGGTCACAACGCTGCACGAGGCCAACCTGCGGGATTTGCAAGCGGGTCGACAGCGGGGGCTGGAAACAGCACTGCTGGACCGGCTCGAACTGACCGAGGCACGAATCGCCGCCATGTCGGAGGGCTTGCGCCAGATCGTCGCGCTGCCGGACCCGGTGGGTCAGATCACCGATCTCAACTACCAGCCCAGCGGTATACAGGTGGGACGTATGCGGGTGCCGTTGGGGGTGGTCGGGATCATCTATGAATCACGTCCGAATGTCACCGCTGACGCCGCCGGCCTGTGCCTCAAATCGGCGAACGCCGTTATCCTGCGCGGCGGATCGGAGGCATTTCACTCCAATCAGGCCATCGCCGACTGCATCGATGTGGGTCTGCGGAAAGTCGGTCTGCCGGTTGAGTGTGTGCAGGTGGTGGAGACCACGGACCGGGCGGCCGTGGGTACCTTGATTCGCATGCAGGACGATGTTGATGTCATCGTGCCGCGCGGCGGCAAGAGCCTGATCCGGCGGATCAGCGAAGAGGCGCGGGTGCCGGTGATCAAGCACCTTGATGGCGTATGTCATACCTATGTCGACGATCGTGCCGACCTGGAGATGGCGATCCAGGTGTCGATGAACGCCAAGACCCAACGTTACGGGACCTGCAATACCATGGAAACGCTGCTGGTGGCGCGCGACATCGCAGCCCGGCTGTTGCCGCCGCTGGCCCAGCAGTTGCGCGCAGCAGGAGTCGAGCTGCGCGGCTGTGAGGAGACCTGTGCGCTGGTGTCGGATACAGTGCCCGCCACCGAGGAAGACTGGGATACCGAGTACCTGGCGCCGGTGCTGGCGATCCGCGTGGTAGCCGGGCTCGACCAGGCGATGGATCATATTGCGGCCCATGGCTCGGCGCATACCGACGCCATCGTCACCGACGATATCGGGCGCGCCAGGCGGTTCCTTCGTGAAGTCGATTCCAGCTCGGTAATGGTCAACGCTTCGACCCGCTTCGCGGATGGCTTCGAGTATGGCTTGGGCGCCGAGATCGGCGTCAGCACCGACAAGCTGCACGCCCGCGGTCCGGTCGGTCTTGCCGGCTTGACCAGCCAGAAGTTCGTGGTGCTCGGAGAGGGCCATGTGCGCGTCTGAAGGGTTGCCGCGCTGATTGGCTGGGTGCAGCCCGCCGGGGTCTACGGCGGGACTTTCGACCCGGTTCATTTCGGGCATCTGCGCGCCGCCCTGGAAGTGATGGAGGCCGCCGGTCTGGCGGCGGTGCGCTTCGTCCCCTGTGCAACTCCGCCGCACCGCGGTAGTCCGGTGGCCAGTTCCGAACAGCGGCTCGCCATGTTGCGGTTGGCGATCGCTGATCAGCCCGGGTTTGTGGTCGACGAGCGCGAACTCAGCCGGGGTGGTGTCTCCTATATGATCGATACCCTGGCCTCTTTGCGGTCAGAGGTCGATAAGCAGCCACTGTGCCTGATCCTGGGGATGGACGCCTTCCTCGGGCTGGAAAGCTGGCATCGCTGGCGGGAGATTGCCAGCTACGCGCATGTGCTGGTCTGCCACCGACCGGGATGGCAAAAACCGCAGCGGGATACGTTGGCTGAGCGGGCCGGGCTGCGGCTTGTGCGGAATCGAAGGGGCCTGGGCGAATCCCCGGGCGGTGGCCTGTACTATGTGCCGGTGACCCAACTGGACATTTCCAGTACCGCCCTGCGCGCCACCTTGGCCGGCGGCGGAGACCCGCGCTACCTGGTTCCCGACAGTGTGCGTCGCTATCTTGGCGACCATCGACCCTATGCCGCTGTATCCTGTTCACGGTCCACGCCAGGCAGTGACCGGAACAGGTCGATGCGGGGTGCATCCTGACCGCCTGAACGGCAATGGCGCATTGTGGTTTATCATCGATGGACGAGGTGGAATGCAATCCAAACAACTCAAGAAGGTCGTTATCGGGGCACTGCAGGAACTCAAGGGTGTCGATCTGCTGACTCTCGATGTTGCCGACGTGTCAGGGTTTACCGATCACATGATCATAGTGACGGGGACCTCCAACCGGCATCTGCGATCGCTGGCGGACAATCTGGTCAGAGCGTCTCGGGCCGCTGGGGTCCGGCCGATCGGGGTGGAGGGTGAGGAAGCCGCGGAGTGGATTCTGGTCGATCTGGGCGATGTGGTGGTGCACCTGATGCTGGCGGACACCCGCCGTTTCTACAACCTTGAAAAACTCTGGGATCTTGGTGAACATCCCCAGCGGGAGGCGTTACCGGGCCCACCGGGTGCGGAGCGGTAACATGCGCCTCAACGTGGTGGCGGTGGGTGCACGTATGGATGGCTGGGTCACCGAGGCGTTTGAAGGCTATCGAAAGCGTCTGCCACGTGAATGCCGGATGGAGCTGCTGGAAGTCGCGCTGGCGCGGCGCAGTCGCGGTGTCGACGTGGCTCGCCTCAAACGGCGTGAGGGTGAGCAGTTGCTGGCAGCGGCGAAGGGTCAACGGCGGGTGGCGCTGGACATGTCCGGAATCCAGGTGAACACCGTGGGTCTTGCACGGTGGCTCGAGGACTGGATGCAGGACGGTCGCGACGTGGCGCTGATGGTCGGTGGCCCGGATGGGCTGGCCGAGGATGTTCTGCGCTCGGCCGAACGTCGCTGGTCCTTGTCGACACTCACGCTGCCGCATCCGCTCGTTCGTGTGATCGTGGCGGAACAATGCTACCGTGCCTGGTCGATTCTGGCCGGACACCCTTACCACAGGAAGTAGCCCGGATTCTGTATCTGGCTTCGACCTCGCCCCGGCGCCGTGAATTGCTTGCCCGGATTGGCGTGCGCTTCGAAACGTTGCCGGTCGCAATCATGAGGTATGGAGTGCAGTAGCGCTGAAACTGGCGGCGCGCGAAGAACTCCGGCTGCAGTGCAGCCGGGTCGGTTTCCGCGTGTTGTCGCGCTCAGAGGTGTCACGCTATTGGCAAAGTGGTGAACCTGTCGACAAGGCGGGTGCGTATGCCATACAGGGCTTTGGCGGTACTTTTGTGCGACAACTGGAAGGCAGCTATTCCGGGGTGATGGGATTGCCGCTGTTCGAGACCTGGGAGCTGCTGCGATCGTTCGGGCTGGCCCCCGAATGAAACTGCGTCGCGCCGTGTCGCAGGCATAGACAGACTCTGGAGAGGGACGGTGTGAGTCAGGAAATCTTGATCAATGTCACGCCCAGGGAAACCCGGGTCGCCCTGGTGGGAAACGGTGTACTGCAGGAGATTGACATCGAGCGGACCGGCAGTCGCGGTCTGGTGGGCAGTATCTTCAAGGGCCGGGTGTGCCGGGTACTGCCCGGGATGGAGGCTGCATTCGTCGACATCGGGCTGGATCGGGCCGCGTTCCTGCACGTATCAGACGTCAGCCGCGGCGACGAGGACGAAGCCAGACTGGCCGAGATCAGCCGCCCGGCCGCGATCAATGATTTGCTGCATGATGGCCAGGATCTGCTGGTGCAGGTGGTCAAGGATCCGCTGGGAACCAAAGGTGCGCGTCTGACCACCCATGTCACCATACCCTCGCGCTATCTGGTTCTGCTGCCGGATACCAGCTCGGTGGGGGTGTCGGTCAAGATCGATGAAGAGGCGGAACGCCAGCGGCTCAAGGCCGCGGTGACCGAGGCCATGGACGACAACAGCAGTTGTGGCTACATCGTCCGCACTGCCGCCGAAGGTGCCAGCGCCGAAGCACTGGGCAGGGATATCGTGTTTCTCAACAAGCTTTGGGAATCGATACAGAGCAGAGGGCGCAACGTACACAGCGGCAAGGTTGTGCACGAGGATCTGCCACTGGCCCAGCGGATACTTCGCGATATGGTCGGTGGCGAGGTTGAAAGAGTACGGGTGGATTCCCGCGAAACCTATGAACGCCTGCGCCGGTTCACCTCTGAGTTCGTACCCGAATTGTCGCAGCGCATCGAGCACTATGCCGGTGACCGACCCTTATTCGATCTCTACGCTGTGGAGGACGAGATCGAAAAAGCATTGTCGCGCAAGGTGCAGCTCAAATCGGGCGGTTATCTGATCTTTGATCAGACAGAAGCGATGACTACCATCGATGTCAATACCGGTGGTTACGTGGGTCACCGCAATCTGGAAGAGACCATATTCAAGACCAATCTCGAGGCTGCGCGTTGCATCGGCCGTCAACTGCGGCTTCGCAATCTCGGCGGTATCATCATCATCGATTTTATCGACATGTCCAGCGAAGAACACAAGGAACAGGTTCTGCGGGCGCTGCAACGATGCATGGAGCAGGATCACGCCAAGAGTCACATCTGTGAAGTATCACCGCTGGGGCTGGTGGAAATGACCCGCAAGAGAACCCGAGAAAGTCTCGAGCACGTCCTGTGTGAGCCGTGTAGCACTTGCGACGGCAGAGGATTCATCAAAACCGCGGAAACAGCCTGCTACGAGATTTTTCGCGAGCTGTTGCGGGAGGCGCGGCAGTATGATGCAAAGCAGTTCCTTATCCTCGCATCCCAGGAGGTTGTCGACCTGTTGGTTGATGAGGAATCAACCAGCCTTGCGGAGTTGGAGGCGTTTATCGAGACACCCATCAAATTTCAGGCAGAAGCACTGTACAGCCAGGAACAATACGACGTCGTGCTGATGTAAATGATGGCGATCCCAGGGCCAGCCCGTACGTCTCACCACGGGACGAGGGCTCGTCATCACGGCGAGGCGGGTAGGTTGACGCAGGTCGGGTTACGGTTCCCCCTTTTCGCAGGCAGCAGGGGTGATCGTGCGTAAGCTGTTCTTGCATACGTCCCGATGGACGCTGCGGCTGTTGATCACCCTGGTGATCGCGGCCGGGCTGCTGCTGGGAGCGGCGCGACTGACGCTGCCTCCGCTGCTGGCCGCCTGGGAGCAGGAGTTGCAGGTGTGGCTGCGCGACCAGGTCGGAGATCAATTGCGGATCGGCGAACTGCGGCTGAGCTGGGAAGGTTGGCAGCTCGGGTTGCTGGTTCGTGATCTGAGTCTGGCGGGCGATGATGGCGAGGCGCCGGGGCTGGAGTTGTCACGGGTCTTTCTCGGCTTCGATCTTCCCGCCATGATCGCCACGGGTGAGCTCGCCTGGTCGCGGATCATTGCCGAGAACGGCCACCTGAATCTCCAGCGTTTGCAGAACGGTATTCTGCAAATTCGCGGTTTCGATACCGCTCCTGCCTCGGCGCTGGCGATCGACCCGGTCGGGCTGCTGGGTCTCCTGGGCGGTATTGAATCGTTGCGAGCCACCGGTCTGGCGGTCGACCTCTATGAATCCCCGGGCGCTGCGCCGCCAGCCCGCTACCGGAACATCGAACTGCGGCTGGCCAACCAGGACCTCGAGCACTGGGCGGCCATATCGATGGATCTGCCCGACGAACTCGGCGGCCGTCTTGATCTGCGCGGCCGTGGTAGCGGTCGACTCACCGATTTTCAGAACCTTTCGAGCAAACTGTATCTGCGCCTGGTCGGTGCGAACATCGATGCCGCACCGTGGCGGGACAGTATGCCGCGACCGCTCTCGGGGGTTGCTGATCTGGAGTTGTGGGGCTCGCTGCAGGGAATCGAGCTGACCCGGTTGGAAGGCAAGATCGAGGCCCGAGATATTGCGGTGGGTTCGGTGGATGGGTCCGGCATCGACCTTTTGAGCACCCAGTTTCTGGCCACACCAGAGCAAGGCGACTGGCGATTGCAGATGGACCATCTGACAGTGGATTCGGGACCATCGCGGTGGCGACTGCCGGGTGCTTATATCCGGGCCCGGCGTGGTCAGGACCAGCAGCTGCGCTCGCTGCAGATCGAACTTGCCGAGCTGCCTCTGGAAATGGCAGCCGTGTTCGCCAATGTCAGTGGCCAGCTCCCGCAGCGCTGGCAGGACTGGTTGCAGGCGGCGCGTCCCCGCGGCAGTGTTCGTGACCTGAGGCTGGGCTGGCTACGCGGCGGGGGAGGGCTCGGCAAAGACACCGTCATGAGCGCCGCCTTTGAGAACATCGGCATCGACGCGGTGGGCAAGATGCCCGGTGGCAGCGGACTCAGCGGTCGCTTGCGGTTGCGCGGCGAACGGCTGGATCTGACACTCGACAGCCAGGATGCCAGCGTGACTTTACCCACGCTGTTTCGCGACCCCTTGCCACTGGTGAGTGTGGAGGGGCCGCTTACCCTGGAACGAAACGATGGGGTTTGGCAGTTTCAAACCAGCGATCTGCGAGTCATCAGTCCGGATATCGAGACCCGCAGCCGTGTTGATCTGCGCTGGTATGGGGATACACGCCCGTCTTTCATGGACCTGCAGGTCTTCTTTCGAGACGGCGATGGCAGCCAGACCTCCCGCTATCTGCCGGTGGGCATCATGAAACCGGTGCTGGTCGAGTGGCTGGACCGGGCGATCGTCGATGCCCACGTGACTTCAGGGGGGGTGCTGTTGCGTGGTCCGCTGAGGCGCTTCCCGTTCAATGATCATTCCGGTACATTTCTGGTCGCCTTCGGGATCGACGACGCGATACTGGACTTCGACCCGAAATGGCCGCGGGCGGCAGAAATGGCTGCCGATATCACTTTTCGTGGCGCCGGCATGGAGGCCGTGGCCAGCAGCGCAAAGTTGTCGGCGCTCGAGGCCATCGATACCCGGGTGGCTATCCCCGAGTTGCTGGAACCAGTATTGTCGCTGACAAGCACCACCAACGCAGATCTTCGGGACATGCTGCAATTCGTTCAGGCGTCACCGTTGACCGACAGCTTGGGAGCACAACTGGAACCCCTGAACCTGTCCGGCGCAAGCGAGCTGCAACTCGATCTGCAGTTGCCGCTGAAGACCTTGCAGCCCCGCATCCGGGGTCAGGTGCGCACCGCGGATGCGGCCCTGGAGTTGCGGCAGTGGCACCTGCCGCTGACCAACGTCAGTGGTGAGGTTGGATTCTCCGAACTCGGCGCCGATGCAGGACGTTTGACGGCGAACCTCCGTGGTGGAACCGTTTCTGCCGAAATCAGCGGGCGCAGTACCGGCAACTCGTATACCACCGTGCTGGCGGCCAGGGGGGCGCTGTCACTGGTGCCATGGATGAAGCAGTTTGGTTACGATTTTTCGCAATACCTTGCGGGCAGCAGCGCCTGGCAGGCTCGGATCGAGTGGGACAACCAGCGTCCCGGTCTGCGGGTCGCGCTCGACTCGGATCTGCGGGGCGTCGATGTCAAGCTGCCAGCGCCGGTCGGCAAACAGGCTGGTGCGGCCAGGCAGCTGCGGATCGAGGCCCGCAGCAGCGATGCCGGGGTGGTAGAGGTGGAAGCGAGCTATGCGCCGCAAATGCAGCTCATCGCGCAGCTGGGTGGTAACCCGGACAGCCCTCAACTGCAACGCGCGGCGTTGCGATTTGGACCCGGCGCGGCAGAGTTGCCGGGGCAGGCGGGTGTTGCGGTGGACGGTACGCTGACCGAGCTGGACATCGACGCTTGGCGCCTCCGGCTGCCGGGAACCGGATTGGCCTATCCGGGTTGGTTGCGAAGTGTAAATCTGGATGTTGGCAAGGTCACCGTGGGCGGCCACATGGTAAGCGAGGTTGCCATCGACGCTGACACCAAAGACTGGTCGGTGGTGATTGGCGACCCCGACTTCAATGGCAGTATCAAAGGCAGCGTGCCCCTGACCGAAACGGTGGTCCGGGGGCAGTTTCAGAACGTGGTGTTGAGGTCCGAAAGCCCGGTGGCCCCGCCCGCGGATGGCGCCGCCGATGCTTCCACCGACTGGCCTGATCCGTCGACTTTGCCACTGTTGCAGCTCGACATTGAAAACCTGAGATTCGAAGATGCGCCGGGTGGTCGTCTACGATTGTTGACACGCCGCCTGCCCGATGGTTTGGAGATCGAGGAGTTGAAGCTAACGGGCCAGCAGTTCGTGCTCGAAGCGGGCGGTAGCTGGACCCAGCGCGACGATGGCAGCCAGCGTTCCGCGTTGAGCCTGAACCTGGAGGCTGAGGACATGGGTGCCGCCCTCAGGGATCTCGACATCTATGCGGCTATCGATGGTGCCGAAGGCAGCATGCGAATGAAGGGGAAATGGCTTGGCGCGCTGCCTGCCCCGGACCTTGCCAGCCTCAACGGCGACATGAGTATCGAACTGGGGAAAGGGCGTTTCTTAGAGGTGGACCCTGGAGCGGGGCGGGTGGTTGGTCTGTTTACGTTAAGCGGTCTGGTGCGGCGTCTGAGTCTGGATTTCAGCGACTTGTTCGAGAAAGGATTCAGTTTCGACAGTATCGTCGGTGAACTCGATTTCTCCGCGGGAGACGCATATATCCGCGAGCTGCAGGTTGACGGTCCTGTGGCCCGTTTGCGGATCGACGGACGCGTCGGGCTGGTTGCGCAGGACTACGACCAGCAGGTTCAGGTATTCCCGGCCGTCGGCGCCTCACTGCCATTGGCGGGACTGATTGCGGCCGGGCCCGTGGGCGGTGCCGCGGGGTTTCTGGCCAGCCAGGTGCTGGGGCGGTCAATCGATGAAGCGAACAAAGTGGAATACACCATCACCGGCAGTTGGAGTGATCCGATTATCACCTTGGTTCCCAGGATCAAGCAGCCGGAGGCGTGGCAGGATCAACCCGGAGACAGTTGACCGGGGAGGGGCGTGCGCCGAAGCGAGCGAGGCTTTGCCGCCCGGCCATCGGCGGGTACGGTGGCGTCGTGAACGTCAGTCGCCGGTATGCTTCGCCAGGTAGGATCTGATCTTTGCCAGCGCCCGGGAATCCGCCTGGTCGTTTTCTTTGTCACGGTGTAGATTCCGCAACAACTGCCTCAGCTGCTGGCGTTCCAGACCCGGGTATCGTTCGACCAGTATCTGCACTCCGGTATCGCCACTATCGCGCAGCTCGCCGAGCAGGCGCTCGACTCTGAGGCTGTCGGCCTGCTCCCGGATTTTCTGTGCCTCGCTGCCCGGCATGGCGTCCGCGATGGCCAGTGGTTCGGATGCCCGCAACAGCCGGGCGATATACTGGAGCTGGCGTTTGCGCGCACCGCCTCTTTTCATCTCTTTGACGGTCTCGAGTGCCGCGACCACCGTTTCCGGCAATGGCAGTTTCCGCAGCTGGCGGGCGGATAGTCCGCTCAGCCGTGCGGCCAGCTTCTGCAGCGCCAGTGCATCGCGCTTGCGCTGGCTCTTGCTCGGCGGCCCTGAGTCCTCCTGATCCGGTGTCGTGTCACCGGCAATGGTCTCATCGGTTACCTGTTTCATTCCAGACGTGCCAGCAACTCAGGCAGCCGGTCCGGCTCATCGCACTCCATGATGGCGCGTGCAACGGGTTCCAGCCTGTCGACGTGACACGCCCGAACGATCTGCTTGATCTCCAGTACCACAGCCGGGTGCATGCTGAATTCGCGCAAGCCGAGACCCAGCAGCAGACGGGTAAACCGTGGATCCCCCGCCATTTCACCGCACATTGAAACCGGGATGTCGCAGTGGCGCCCGGCGTGGATGGTGTCGTAAACCAGTCTCAGCACCGCCGGGTGCAAAGGGTCGTAGAGATAGTTGACCTCGTCGTCGATACGATCGATCGCCAGGGTGTACTGGATCAAATCGTTGGTGCCGATCGACAGGAAATCCAGCCGCCGGGAGAACATGGGCGCCATGATGGCCGCCGCCGGTACTTCCACCATGCCCCCGATCGGCATGTTCTGATTAAAGGCGATCCCTTCGCTTGCCAGCTCACGTTTGGCGTCGTGGACCATCTGCTTCAGCTGTCGCAATTCCACCAGGCTCGACAGCATGGGGATCATCATTCTTACCGGACCCAGCGCCGATGCCCTGAGGATGGCTCGAAGCTGGGGTTGAAACAGTCCGGGGTCCTTGAGACAAAGGCGGATCGCGCGCAAACCGAGTGCCGGATTGGTGGCAACCGGGCCGCTGCTTCGGCCACCGTCCACCTGCTTGTCCGCACCCAGGTCAAGAGTACGTATGGTGACCGGTTTACCATCGAGGGCATCGATGACGCGACGGTAGGAGTCCAGATGCTCCTCTTCCTCTGGTACATCGCTGCGGTTCATGAACAGGAACTCGGTGCGGTACAGCCCGACTCCGGTGGCGCCACCACTGATCACCTGGGCGGCGTCGTCAGGAAGTTCGATATTGGCGTGCAGGGCCACTTCGGTATGATCGCGGGTGACAGCCGGTGTGTGCCGTAGTCCGATCAACCGGGCCCGGGCCCGTTGCTGTTCGCGCTGACGGCCACGATATTCGGAAAGCACCAGGGGGTCGTTGGCGCTGAGCACGACACCTTGCTCACCATCGACGATGACGTGTTCGTCATCGTGCAGATAGCGCCGCGCACAGCGCACTCCGATGATCGCCGGAATACCAAGGCTGCGTGCCAGTATTGCCGTATGCGACAGCGGTCCGCCAAATTCGGTGACAAAGGCCGCGATACCCTGATGCTGCATCAGCACGGTATCGGCGGGTGTCAAATCGTCGGCCACCACGATATGACCGTCAAGCGGTGCATCGGTCGGGTCCGAGGTTACTTCCTCCTTTTCGTTGAGCAGCGCGCGCAGCACCCGGTTGGCCACCTGCATGACATCGTCGCGGCGGGTGCGCAGATAGGGATCTTCCATGTCGTCGAAAATCCGCACCAGTTGATCCCGTTGTAGCTTCAGGGCCCATTCGGCATTGCACTGCCGGCTTTCTATCAAGGTGGCCGGTTCGGTAGTGAGGCGGGAGTCTTCCAGCATCAGCAGGTGTGTGTCGATGAAGGAGGCGACGTCCGCCGAAACATTCTTGGGGATCCGGTCCCGGATTCCGAGCAGCTCGCTTCTGGCCTGCGCGAGGGCCCGTTGCAAACGGGCCACCTCGTCCGCGATATAGGAGCTGGGGATCGCATACTCGAGCACCTCGAGATGATCCCTTTTCAGAATTCGCACGTCGCCGATCGCGTAACCGCGAGAGACTCCGATGCCGTGCAGTGCCAGAGCCACGACCTACTCGTCCTCCCCGAAGCGGGATTTGACCAGCTTTGCAAGCTCGGCGATGGCCTGGTCAGCATCGGCGCCGTCGGCGATGATCGCCAGTTTTGTGCCCTTGCCGGCGGCCAGCATCATCACGCCCATGATGCTCTTGCCATTGACCTCACGATCATCGCGCAGCAGACGCACTTCGGATTCGAAACCGGACGCCAGGGTGACGAACTTTGCCGCTGCGCGGGCATGCAGGCCAAGGCGATTGATGATTTCAACATCGATTCTCTGTGTCATCTGTCTTGTTCCAGTGGTACCGGTCCCGACAGCACGACACCTTCGCAACCCCCGCTGACAGCCTTGCTGGCCAGCTCGGCCAGGGTCAGGCGGGCATAGTTGAGAACCCGGATAAGCATCGGCAGACTGACGCCGGATACGACCCGTACGTTGCCCTCTTCGAGCAGCCGGCTGGCGATATTGCTGGGTGTTGAACCGAAGCAGTCAGTCAATATCAGCACACCGAGGCCGCTGTCCACTTCTCGCAACTGTTTGCGGGCGTCTGCCAGCAGATGGTCAGGGTCGTTGTCAGAGCATACGGCCAGTGCGCGTGCCGGCATCGGGCAGCCACCAAAGGTCAGCGTCGCGGTCTGCAACAGCTCGTGGCCGATGTCGTTGTGGGTGATCAGCAGCAGGCCGACCTTCACGACAGTTCCTGATGCCGGGTGATGACATGACGCCGGCGGCTATGGAACCGCTGCGCCAGTGCTTCGGTCAGGTAGACCGAGCGGTGTTGTCCACCGGTACAGCCGATCGCCACGGTCAGATAGCTGCGACCGGCGGCTTCGAACTCAGGCAACCAGCGGGTGATGAATGCGCCGATGTCCTCGAGCATCGCGACCACCTCTTTGTGGCCCCTGAGATAGTCGATTACCGGCTGGTCGCGGCCGTCGAGCTCTTTCAGACCCGCTTCCCAGTGGGGATTCGGCAGGCATCGCACATCGAACACGAAATCGACATCGCGGGGGATGCCGTGTTTATACCCAAACGAGCAAAAAAGCAGTGAAATCTGTCCCGAGGCAGAGCCTGGTACACGGTCGCGAACCACTCGACGGAGTTGGTGAACATTGGTTTGTGAGGTATCGATGGTGAGGTCCGCGAGTGCCGCGATCGGGGCCATCAGGTCGCGTTCCTGGCGGATGGCCTCCAACAGCGGTACCTCGCCGTGCCCCAGCGGGTGTCGTCGTCGGGTTTCGCTGTAGCGGCGCACCAGAACCTCGTCCGAACACTGTAGAAACAGCGTTTCGATTTCGACACCGCTGGTGGTCAGCTGATCGACAATTTTGGAAAATTCCGCGATGTCGCGGCGATTGTTGCGGGCGTCTATGCCAACCGCCACCCTGTCGTTGTCCTCATTGCCAGCACCCAGCAGCGATTCGACGAACGCGGGCAGCAGGCTCATCGGCAGGTTGTCGGCGCAGTAGTAGTCCAGGTCCTCCAATGTCTGCAGCGCGATACTCTTGCCCGAACCCGACAGCCCGCTGACGATAGTGAGACGCATCAGCAGATGCTCTTGCCGTGGGTCGCGACCAGCTGCCGAAACCTGGTGACATCGTCATGACCGTCCCGACGCCTGCGCAGGCAGCGCAGGGCACATTCGGTCAGGGTGGCGAGATCCCGACCCGCGGCACCGTGCAAGGCGAGGCTGGGCACCTGGATACCCAGCCATTCCACTTGCGACCAGTTGCCCGCCAGCGGGTCGACATGACCACCCGGATCCGCTGCATCGGGGAGCAGGTCAAGTACCAGGTCTACCGGCCGCGAACCAGCCAGTGCGCGGGCTCCGTACAGCGCGGCGACATCGACCAACCCTAGTTCGCGAACCATCAGGAAGCCACTGAAATGCTCAGTGGCTGCTGCGATAAGACGCTGATCCTGCCGGTGAAGGTGTACCAGATCGTCACAAATCAGGGCGTGGCCACGGGCGATCAACTGCAAGGCAAGGTCAGATTTGCCGACCCGGGGGGGGCCGGTGAGCAGAAGGCCACAATCCTCTACCCGCAGCATCACTGCATGGCAGCTGGATCCGGACCCGTTGGCAGACTGCATGAATGTTCGTCTCAGCGAGCTTGGTCCACGGCCCGGACAGTGTCGGATTGCGGTCTGCGGTCAGTCTGGCCGAGATCACGATCCCACCGCCCCCGATTGGTGAACCGGCTCAGCATCATGAGGATGCCACCTGCGGCCAGTGTTCTTTCAGCAGCGCCAACAAAGCGTCAGGCGAGCCTGATCGCAGCATCTGTTCACACAGTTGTGGGTCGCGAAACAGTCCGGCCAGACAGGCCAGCACCTCGAGATGCTGCTGGGTCGAGTTCTCGGGTACCAGCAGACCAAACAGCAGGCCGACCGGTTGGCCATCGGCGGAGTCGAAATCGATACCGTTCTCCAGACATAATAAGGCACCGATCGCGCCCCTGGCTTCAGGCAACCGTGCGTGAGGCAGCGCCACGCCGTGGCCGAGTCCGGTGCTGCCGAGTCGTTCCCTGGCCAGCAAACAGTCGAACACCTGCTCGGCCGATGCCTTGGGAACGGCCGCAGCCAACATCTCGCTGATTTTTTCCAAGGCTCTCTTTTTGCTCGTAATTTCCGGCTCGCGACAAGCGACCCGTTCAGCAACCAGGAGATCCTGCAAATTCATCTGGCGGGCTTCGGAGGATCGATTCAGGAGTAGCTGCGTCGCTTGTCGCTGCGGTGATGGTCGGTAATCTTGTCCTTGTGACGCCTGACCTGGCGGTCGATCTTATCTGTCAGGGCATCGATCGCGGCATACATGTCCTCATCGACTGCATCGGCATACAGGTCATGGCCGGCGACATGGAGCTTGACCTCAGCCTTCTGGCGCAGTTTTTCGATACTGAGGATCACCTGTGCACTGGTGACCTGATCGAAATGTCGTATGACCCGCTCCAGCTTGGTGTTCACGTAGTCACGCAATGGTGCGCTGATTTCCACGTGGTGGCCGGTCAATTGGATCTGCATGTGTTGCTCCTTGAGTCAGTGGCAGGACCGGTTGCGGTATGCCGGACGCTTGCCGACGATGGGAAGCGCGATATTGTCCCAAAAATTCGTGAATCGCATGTTCCCTCGCGTACCCCTCTATCGCACACGGCATCTTCTTCGGTCGGTCGTCAAGACAGATGCGATGTTCAATCTGAAAATATCTTTAAAAACCAATTTCATGTGCGACTATTGCCCGGACTCATGAGATTTCCGGGTTACAGTTTGCAGTGTGCACGAAGTCCCGGCAGCTTTTCCAGTCTTTCGCGTGTTAAGGGGCCGTTAGGAAAAGACCTCCCGGTCCTGCTTGTCGCGGCGCCATCCTGGCACCTTGTCGGTCGCCGCTTGCCAAGCGCAGGGGTTGGTCCACAGCTTCGGTCAGGCCAGTCGTTTGCGTTCCGTGGAAGAGGCAATCGCCATCGACTCACGGTACTTCGCGACGGTTCGGCGTGCCACGTGCACACCCTGATCTTCCAGCAGTTTGGCAAGCTTGCTATCGCTGAGCGGCTTGCGTGCCGGCTCCGCGGCGATCAGTTTGCGGATGATGGCACGTATCGCTGTCGATGAGCATTCGCCGCCGTCCACGGTGCCGACGTGGCTGGAGAAGAAATACTTGAACTCGAAGATCCCGCGCGGCGTATGCATGTACTTCTGCGTAGTCACCCTGGAGACGGTTGATTCGTGCATGTCCACCGCCTCGGCGATATCCCTCAGCACCAGTGGTTTCATGGCTTCTTCGCCATGCTCCAGGAAGCCACGTTGCCGCTCGACGATTGCGATGCCCACCTTGAGCAGTGTTTCATGCCGGTTTTGCAGGCTCTTCAGGAACCAGCGGGCTTCCTGCAGGTGGTTGCGCATGCACTGGTTGTCGCGGCTGTTGTCAGCCCGGCGCACCAGGCCCGCGTACTGGCCGTTGATGCGCAGGCGGGGTGTACCCTCATTATTGAGTTCCACTCGCCAGCTGCCGTTGCGCCTGGAAACATAGACGTCAGGTGTCACGTACTGGGGTTCGGGGCCTGGCAGCAGCGTCCCCGGCCTGGGATTCAAGGTCTGCACCAGCGCCATGATTTCCTGAAGTTGCTCGCGGCTGACCTTCATGCGCTTCATGATCTGGTTGTAGTCGCGTGCTCCCAGCGCTGCGATGTGCTGGGTGAGGAGTTCTCTGGCGGCACTGAGCAGGGCGGTGTCGGGGGGCAATTGATCCAGTTGTACCAGCAGGCATTCGGCCGGGTCCCGCGACGCGCAGCCGATCGGGTCGAAGCGCTGTATCAGATGCAGCACCGCTTCGATTTCCTCGATGCCGATGTCCTGCAGGTCGTACAGTCCGTCGAGTATGTCTTGCAGGGTCTGGTTCAGGTAGCCGTCGTCGTTGACCGCATCGATGATGGCTTCACCGATGCGGCGGTCTTCGGTGCCCAGCGCGGAAAGCTCGAGTTGCCAACCGAGGTGATCGCGGAGTGTTTCGCTGCCCGAGCTATGGGTTTCGAAGATGTCCCTGGAGTTGCTGTCGTCGGGCCGCGAGAGCGCCGTGGAACCATCGTAGTTGTCGTAGACATCCTCCCAGCCGCTATCGACCGGGAGTTCATCCGGCATCGGCTTTTCATCGGCCGCGATGTCCACCTCTTTCTCTACCGTGCTGACCGCTTCTTCGCTGTCGTTCGCTTGTTGCACGGCCGGGTCATTGGTCGGCTCGGGCTCGGGCTCGGGCTGGTCTTCGTCCAGTTCCAGCATCAGGTTGGAATCCAGTACGTTCTGGATTTCCAGCCCGAGGTCCAGCGTCGACAGCTGCAGCAGCTTGATGGCCTGCTGTAGCTGTGGCGTCATGGTCAGCTGCTGACCGAGGCGGACTCCTAACTGAAGTGATTGTCTCATCGGGGCACGGTACGCTCGCTGGTTCAGACCACGTACTGCTCAAGCTCAGAGCTTAGCAGTAATCATGCCACATGTTATAACTGTCGTCGCAAGGTCCTGGCAAGTCCGATTTTCTGATCTCGGTTGGGAATATTGCCCGTCAGCAGTCAGCCAGCAGACATTGCCGGCCAGACATCAAGCCCGGGTCCGCGTGTGCGCCGGTGTGCTCGTGTTCCTTTTAGAGCCGGAAGTCGTGGCCCAGATAGACATCACGCACCTGGTCGTTGGCGAGCACATCGCGTGCCGCACCCTCGGCGATGACGCGACCTTCGTTGAGTATATAGGCGCGCTTGCAGATACCCAGCGTCTCGCGCACGTTGTGGTCGGTGATCAGTACACCGATGCCACGGGAGGCAAGGTGCTCGATGATCTGTTGAATGTCCTTGACGGAGATCGGGTCGACGCCGGCGAATGGCTCATCGAGCAGCATGAATGCCGGGTTGGCCGCCAGCGCACGGGTAATCTCCGCCCGTCGTCGTTCGCCACCCGAGAGGCTGATGCCGCTGGCGTCGCGCAGATGACCGATGCTCAGCTCGTCCAGCAGTTTTTCGGCAATATCCGACCGCTGTCGGCGGTTGAGGTCGGCACGGGTCTGCAACACCGCCATGACGTTGTCCCAGACACTGAGTTTTCGGAATACGGATGGCTCCTGTGGCAGATAGCCCAGCCCCAGCTTGGCACGCCGGTGCAGAGGCAGGCTGGTGATGTCGCGTTGGTCAAGAAAAATGTTGCCCCGGTCACAGGAGACCAGGCCCACCACCAGGTAAAAGCAGGTGGTCTTGCCGGCTCCGTTGGGTCCCAGCAGCCCCACCACTTCTCCGCTGCGCAAACTCAGGGTGACATCGTCGACGACGCGGCGGCCCCGGTAACTCTTGACGACGTTGGCGGCACGCAATTCGGCCATCAGGCGATTTCTGTCAAATGACATACCGGCGCGTCCTGATATATCATTTTCCGGCAATCGCCTTATTGAGCATCTTTGCTATTTTTTTTCCGTGGGTACAGCGTCATTCGCACCCGCGCGTCGCTGCCCTCGACCATGCGGGCGCGGACCACGTCCCTGCCCAGGTCATATTCGATACGCTCGCTGCGGACGATGTCCTCGCCTTGGCGGACCCAGGCATCACCGGTAAGCACGACCAGCGAGCGATCCGCCAGATAGTCGATCTGGCGGGCCTCGCCGATCATGTCTGTGTCGCTGCCATCGGGTCGCTGCCGGAACGCAGCCGGTTCACCGCTGGCGACGATACGGGCCAGTCTGCCATCGGGGGCGGTGATCACCATGCGGTCAGCATTGAGCCGGAACGTGCCCTGTATCACCACCACCGTACCGGTGTAGGTGCCCACGTTGGTGTTGCGATCGAGTTCGGCATGGTCCGACTCGACGCTGATGGGCTGATCGCGATCCTCGCTGAGGGCCAGGCCCGTGACCGGAATGGCAGCGGTGACCAGCACCATCAGGCTAGCGCGGATTGAGATCATGACGTCCTCTTACCCGTGAAAGCAGTTCCACGGTGTTGGCCTCCAGGTCGGCGCGCATACCCACCGCGTCGACTACATGCCCCGGGCTGGTCAGGTGCACCTCCCGATTGGTTCTGGCCTCCCGGGTCTGCGGGTATATTTCCAGGTATTCGGTCGACAGCCGTGCTGCCGTGCGCCCTGCTATCGGCAATTGATCGATTCTCACCGCATTCATGAGCAGCAGCAGATTTCGGTCCGCGGACAACCAGCCATCGTCGGACCGGCCGGTCACCGAAGGTGTGCCGTTCGTGTAACTCACCAGCCGTGGCTCGACCAGATCGGTGCCGGCTTCTCCGGGGCCTTCTGTCGCCAGGATGCTGTCGAGGCGGTAGGCGGCCTGGCCGCTGTCGTCCGTGGTCCGGTAACGAAGCCCCTCGCCAACCATTTTCGGCGCCCGCTGGCGGGCGGAGGTGTCGGGTCTGAGGTCTGCTTCCAGCCGCGAAAGGTAGAGGGTGCTGAGCAAGGCCAGGACGACCAGCACGAGCAACGGGAGCAGGCTGCGAATCATGATGTGGCGAGGTAACCGTCCAGCAGCGGCTGAAGCCGTCCCTGTGCTTCCAGTATCAATTCGCAGACCTCGCGGGCGGCGCCGCGACCACCCGGGTTGGCAGTGTGCCAGTGGGCGTGGCGTTTGACGAAGGGGTCAGCGTCCTGTACCGCAATCGCGAGCCCCGCCCGGCACATCAACGGCAGATCGACGACATCGTCGCCCACGTGGGCAGTCTGCTCAGGCTGCAGGCTCAGTTCCTCGAGCAGTCGCCGGTAGACCAGCAGTTTGTCATCGACGCCGAGATAGACGTGGGCCAGACCCAGATCCTGCATGCGCTTGTGCACCTGCGGCGAATGTCGTCCGGAAATGATCGCGCAATGCACACCGCACTGCAGCAGCATCTTCAGACCGTGCCCGTCGCGGACGTGGAAAGCCTTGAACTCGGTGCCTTCCTCGGTGAGATAGAGACGCCCGTCGGTCAGCACACCGTCAACGTCGAATATGACCAGTTTGATACGTCGCGCCCGTTCGATGATGTCCTGCATGGCCGATTCCTCAGGGAAGCCCTGATCTATTCATGAACTCGCATCTGGTGTCCAAAATGACCAGCTTCTGCGTTTCAAATCTTCGCAATAGCCAGCTATTACGTGCGATTCGCGCCTTGAATCTGGCCATTTTGCCTCACAATCTGCTTCGCTCAGAATAAATCAGGGCTTCCTCAGGCGACACCGGCACGCAGCAGATCATGCATGTTGATGGCACCGCGCAAGGTATTGTCATGGTCAGCCACGGGGAGTGCGTTGATACTCTGGATCTCCATCAGACCCAGCGCTTCCGCGGCCAGGATTTCTGGCGCTACCGTGGTGCATTCACGGGTCATCACGCGGTCTATCGGAGTTTCGCGAATGTCGCCTTCGTTGTCGAGGGTGCGGCGCAGGTCACCATCTGTAAAGACTCCCAGTATCCGCTGCCGTGGGTCGACGATGATAGTGAAGCCCATGCCTTTGCGGGAAATCTCCATCACCACCTGATCCAGCGTCTGGCCGGGGGCGCTACGCGGGATATCGTCTCCGGTGCGCATGATATCGGCGCAATGCAGTAACAGGCGCCGTCCAAGCCGCCCACCTGGATGGGAGCGGGCGAAATCCTGCTCGGTGAAGCCACGGGTTTCCAGCAGCGACACCGCCAATGCATCACCCATCGCCAACATTGCCGTGGTGCTGGCAGTGGGGGCGAGACCCAGTGGGCAGGCCTCTTTGCCCACCGAAGTGTCGATGTGGACCGTCGATTCCCGCGACAGGGTGGAAGCGGGTCTGCCGGTCAGCGCCACCAGCGGAACGCCTAGGCGCCGGATCAGCGGCAGGATGGTCAGTATCTCGTCGGTTTCTCCGGAGTTGGACAATGCCAGCACGACATCGTTTGCGGTGATCATGCCCAGATCCCCGTGACTGGCTTCGCCAGGGTGGACGAAGAATGCCGGGCTTCCGGTACTGGCGAGAGTGGCGGCGATCTTGCCCCCGATATGCCCCGATTTTCCCATGCCGATGACCACGATACGGCCCTCACAGCCGAGCAGCAATTCACAGGCGCGGACGAACAGTTCATCGATACGCGGCAGCAGTTCATGCACCGCCCGGGCCTCGGTTCGCAGCACCGCCCGGCCCAGTTGTTTCAGGCGTTCGGCGTTCATGCCACCATGACGTTCCAGTACAGCCAGAACTGGTAGGCGAGGAAAGCGGCCAGCAGCACGGCGCCCTCCACGCGGTTGACCCGCCCGGCCCCGCGGAACCCCCAGGCCATCACCAGCAATGCCAGTGTCAGCGCGATCATGACCGGGAAATCACGGGTCAGCACTTCCGGGGCGAAGGTGCCGGGGGAGATCGCGCCGGGAAGACCCAGCACTCCCAGCAGATTGAACATGTTGGAGCCGATCACATTGCCTATGGCGATGTCGTGCTCACCCTTGAGGGCACTGGATACCGAGGCCGCCAGTTCCGGAAGGCTGGTGCCGATGGCAACGATGGTCAGTCCGATCACCAGGTCGCTGACACCCAGCGCGGTGGCAATGTTGACCGCGCCCCAGACCAGAATTCTGGAACTGACGAGCAGCACGAGCAGCCCGACCAGCATCCACGACAGCCCGGCAGCCAGCGACAGCCGTTTTTCTCCAAGCGCTTCTTCAAACTCGGTACTGAGGGTGTCGTCGCTGCGACTGCGGATACCGATGAGCACCACCAGCACCACCATGATCACCATGCCGGCCAGCAGCAACCAGCCATCACCACGACCCAGGTTGCCATCGGCCATGATGGCCAGGGCCGCCAGCATGACGACCAGCAACAAGGGCAGTTCACGGCGCACCGTGGATGAACGCACGGTCAGCGGCGTAATCAGAGCGGTGACCCCGATCACCAGTCCCACGTTGGTGATATTGGACCCCAGGGCGTTGCCGATGGCGAGACCGGGATTGCCGTCCCAGGCGGCGATTGCGGAGATCAGCATCTCCGGCGCGGAAGTCCCGAAACCAACGATGGTCAAGCCGATCAGCAACGGCGATACGCCCAGATTGCGGGCGCTGGCCGAAGCTCCGGCCACGAACCGCTCCGCACCCCACACCAGCACCACGAATCCGCCCAGTACGGCGGCAACGGACATGATCATGACCCGCTTGTGATCTCCGTGCTCCGGTCAGAGCCTGCCAGGCTCCTGAAAAAACGCATAGACGGCCGCGCTCGAGAGGCTTGGCGCCGGCCATCATACACGTTCACCGCTGGCAGCCATATTAGCCCGCATTTCTCACCAGGTGTCTGCGCCCTCGCTTGTTCGTTGTCTCCACAGCGAATTATTCTCAGTCGGCAATACGGGGAGTATTCCGCTCCTTCGAAAAATCCCCTGTGAAGCCAAATCCCTGCGCGATGCTCACACCCACTGGTGAGAAACGCGGACTGGTACCGCAAACGCTGATTCACGCTCGACGATTTGACTTGCCTCCGGGGCAGGGCTGAAACTCGGCGCGTTTTGCGCTAAGCGCCAACAGGTACCGGCGACGAGATGAACGCAGCTGGCAGCGATATCCTGGTTTCCATCCGCGGGCTTGCCTTCAGCCGCGGCGACCGCCCGATACTCGATCGGGTCGATCTGGAGATCCGGCGTGGCGCCATTACCGCGATACTCGGGCCGAGCGGCAGCGGCAAGACCACTCTGCTACGTTTGATCGGCGGGCAGTTGCGTCCCGACTCCGGCATCATCGAGGTGGACGGCCAGGACGTGCACAAGATGTCTGATCGCGAGTTGTACGCGATGCGCGGTCGCCTGGGCATGTTATTTCAAAGTGGCGCGCTGTTTACCGACCTCGACGTGTTCGAGAACGTCGCTTTTCCGCTACGGGAGCATACCCGGCTTCCGGAGCCGGTACTGCGGACTCTGGTGCTCATGAAGCTTCAGGCTGTAGGGCTGCGCGGCGCCCACGGGTTGATGCCGGCGGAGCTGTCCGGGGGCATGGCGCGTCGCGTCGCGCTGGCACGGGCCCTGGTCATGGACCCGATGATGGTGATGTATGACGAGCCGTTTGCGGGTCAGGACCCGATCTCGATGGGTGTGTTGATGCAGTTGCTGCGGCGGCTCAACGATACTTTGCGTCTCACCAGCGTGGTGGTGACCCATGACGTGAAAGAAGCGTCAGCCATTGCTGACCACCTCTACCTGATCTCCGCTGGCAGGGTGATCGCCGGCGGTTCCCCCCGGGACATTGCCGAATCAGGATCGCAATGGGTGCAGCAGTTTATGCGCGGCCTGCCGGATGGCCCGGTGCCGTTCCATTATCCGGCACCGACCCTTGAGGATGACTTGCTGGGATGGCAGTGGCCATGATGGAGAGTATGCAGCGCCTTGGTGCCGTCACCATCGCCAGCCTGGTACGCACCGGTCGTGGTGCCATTTTTTTCGCGCACGCGCTGCGCGGCAGCGCTGGTCTGTGGCGGCGCCCCGGCCTGATCGTCAAACAGCTCTATTTTCTGGGTGTGCTGTCGTTGCCGATCATCATGGTTTCCGGTCTGTTCGTGGGCATGGTGCTGGGTCTGCAGGGCTACAATACACTGATCGATTTTGGCGCCGAGGAATCCCTGGGCAGCGTGGTCGCGCTGAGTCTGGTTCGGGAACTGGGTCCTGTGATTACGGCGCTGTTGTATGCTGGCCGCGCAGGCTCCGCGTTGACCGCGGAAATCGGCTTGATGAAAGTCACCGAGCAGCTCGCCAGTATGGAGTTCATGGCCGTGGACCCCCACCATCGGGTGGTGGCGCCCCGCTTGCTGGCGGGAATCGTCGCGATGCCGCTGCTCGCCCTGATCTTCACCGCGATCGGTATTCTCGGTGGCTACCTGGTGGGAGTGGGGTTGCTGGGGGTGGACGAAGGCGCGTACTGGTCGCGGATGCAGGCCTCGGTAGAGTTTCGCCAGGATATTCTCGAAGGTGTGGTGGTAAAGAGTTTCGTATTTGGTGTGGTTGCCAATTCGATCGCGGTGTTTGAAGGCTACGATGCGGTGCCCACCTCCGAAGGGGTCAGTCGTGCCACCACACGTGGTGTGGTCAATACTTCCCTGGCTGTGCTGGCGCTGGATTTTCTACTCACCGCATTGATGTTTGGGGAGGTCTGATGCACGTTTCCAGAGCCGCGGAAATCGCGGTCGGACTGTTTGTGATCCTTGGCATGGCGGCGCTGCTGATGCTGGGCCTGGAGGTCAGCGGCATCAGTTCGCTGGGCAGCGAGGGCTATGTTGTCAGCGCGCGGTTCGAAAACGTCGGGCAACTCAAGCCGCGGGCACCGGTGACCATGGGGGGGGTGCGTATCGGTCGCGTGGAACGTATCGACTATGACGAGGACAGTTACGAGGCGATTGCAGTGCTCAGGATCGACGATCGATTTCGCCGGATTCCGGACGATACCTCGGCGAGTGTTCTGACCGCCGGTTTGCTGGGCGAGCGTTATGTAGGGCTGGAGCCGGGCGGCAGTCTCGAGTTTCTAACGGACGACAGTCAGATCCAGTACACACAATCGGCGCTGATTCTGGAAAAGATCATTGGCCAGTTCTTGTTCGGCAAGACCGGGGAGAGGCAGAGCCCATGACGCTCAGGAAGGCACCGGGGTCTGCACCATGGTGGTTGCTGGCAGTGCTGATGCCGCTGGCGGCGCTGTCGGCCGAGCCGGGTA
This sequence comes from uncultured Candidatus Competibacteraceae bacterium, assembly GCA_965371945.1. GTDB lineage: Bacteria > Pseudomonadota > Gammaproteobacteria > Competibacterales > JAHEDQ01 > CBDVAK01. The sequence goes on along the minus strand of CBDVAK010000003.1, from coordinate 6,841 downwards.
CCGAGAATGCCCAGGCCACGCTGGAACGCGTCACCAGACAGGTACTGGAGACGGTACGGAGCCAGCGCGCGGATTTCGAGGCTAACCCGGATTTGCTGCGTCGGCTGGTGGACCGGATGCTGCTGCCTTACTTCGATTTCAAGACCATGGCCAGATTGACGCTCGGCAAGTACTGGCGTCAGGCGGATTCGCGCCAGCAACAGGAATTCCTCAATCAGTTCCGGATTCTGCTGGTCAACACCTACGCCGCGGCCCTGTTGGAATATGCCGGGCAGCAGATCACCTATCTGCCGATGCGGCCATCACCGCGACCCGATGTGGCCACCGTGCGGGCGCAGTTGCACAGGGGGGGTGGGGGAGCGGTGAAACTGACCTGGCGTATGCATTTACGGGACGGTGTCTGGCAGGTGTACGACCTCACCGTTGATGGCATCAGTCTGCTCACCAATTTTCGCGGTACGTTCGGGTCGGTGGTGCGAAATCAGGGCATAGACGGCTTGTTGCAGCGGCTGCGTGAGCACAATCGCCAGGCCGACAAGGCCCCGGCCGCGTCACAGTGACCCAGGCCCGCCTGGATTCTCTTGGCGAAGGGCGGTTTTCGCTGCGGGGCGTATTGAGCAAAGAGGTGATACCTGCGCTTTGGCAGCAGGGCCAGGAACTCTGGCAAGGCCTGGCCGAGGTTCGACTCGACCTCGCTGACCTGCAGCATTGTGACAGTGCCGGGCTGGCGATGCTGATCGACTGGTTGCGCATTGCCCGGCAGCGGCCGCAGCGACTGACGCTGGCCAACATACCGGCACAGATCCACGATCTGGCGCGGCTCTCCGATCTTGAAGTACTGCTGGGCGACGATCGGGACCCGCCCGATTGACCTCGGGGTAGCCGCAAACTGCTGCGCCCGGTTTGGTCATGTGACCGCCGCGCAAATTCGCTATCATGTCGGCCCGGTGATATCTATCGCGCCTGGCCTGCCGCGCCTGGGAATTCGGTTTTCAGCAGCCGAGGACCAGGCGGCCGAAAATCCGGTGGTGACAGGTATTAGGCGATTGGCCGAAACAAAGTTACCAGATTGCGCAGGATTTTCGTCTGCCTGCAAGGCGCGGAAAGGGGCGCATAGTTGCGCTATGTAACCCTTTCCGCAACGCAGCAGGCGGGCGGAAGGACAAGCAAGCTGGTAACTTTGTTGAGAGAAATCGCCTTATTCCGGAATCCTGCGACAGCACAGGGGTGAAGCGCATGCAGGCAAGTGACATAGAACACATCATTCAGACTGGTTTTGCCGGTGCGACGGTTAGCGTCGAAGGCGGCGATGGCCAACATTTTCATGCCCTGGTGATCAGCGACGCGTTCGTCGGCAAGTCCAGGGTTCAGCAGCACCGTATGGTTTACCAGGCACTGGGCGGACGCATGGAATCGGAGCAGATCCATGCCCTCGCATTGAAGACCTACACACCTGAGGGCTGGCAGAAGTCGCAGGACCGGCAGTGAGCAGTCGCCTGATCATCAGTGGTGGTCGACGCCTGGATGGTGAGATCCGGGCCTCCGGGGCCAAGAATGCCGTGCTGCCGATTCTGGCCGCCACCTTGCTGGCCGACGGTCCGATGGTGGTCGGCAATGTACCGCATCTGCACGATGTCACCACGACCATGGAGTTGCTGGGTCGCATGGGTGTCGAGCTGGTGGTCGACGAGCGTATGAACATCGAGGTTGATCCGCGTCCGATCAGTGAACTGCGCGCACCCTACGAACTGGTAAAGACGATGCGCGCAGCCATCGTCGTGCTGGGTCCTCTGGTGGCGCGCTACGGGCGTGCCGAGGTGTCACTGCCGGGTGGCTGCGCGATCGGCTCGCGGCCGGTGAACCTGCATATCGAGGGTTTGCGGGCGCTGGGTGCCGACATACAGGTGGAAGGTGGTTATATCGTGGCGCGGGCCGATCGTCTTCATGGGGCCCACATCGTGCTCGACCAGATCACGGTCACCGGAACCGAGAACCTGATGATGGCGGCCGCGCTGGCGAAGGGGCAGACGCTGATCGAGAATGCAGCCCGCGAACCGGAAGTCGTCGACCTCGCGAATTGTCTCAACGTGATGGGGGCACGGATCAGCGGCGCCGGTACCGACCGGCTCGAGATCGAGGGTGTCGAGTCACTGTCGGGATGCCACTATCGGGTGTTGCCGGACCGCATCGAGACTGCGACGTATCTGGTCGCCGGGGCGATCACGGGTGGTCGGGTCAGGGTCAAGGACACCAAGCCACAACTGCTGGACGCGGTCCTGAACAAACTGCGTGAGGCAGGTGCCGACATCGAGTGTGGCGAAGACTGGGTCGAGTTGAACATGCACGGCCGGCGACCCCAGGCAGTCAAACTGAGAACCGCCCCCTATCCCGCATTTCCGACCGACATGCAGGCCCAGTTCACCGCATTGAATGCGGTGGCGGAGGGGACCGGCGTGATTACCGAGACGGTATTCGAGAATCGCTTCATGCACGTACAGGAGCTCCAGCGTATGGGGTCTGACATACAGCTGGAAGGCAATACCGCGGTCAGCAACGGTGTGCCGAGACTGACGGGGGCACCGGTGATGGCGACTGATCTGCGTGCTTCGGCCAGCCTGATCCTGGCCGGGCTGGTGGCCGATGGCGACACTGTCGTCGATCGCATCTATCACATCGATCGCGGTTATGAGTGTATCGAGGAAAAGTTGACCCAGCTTGGCGCGGGGATTCGTCGTGTGCCGAGTTGAGCACGCAACATGCGGTCGTGGCGCAGCCAGGATCGGGCATCATCGATGATCGCTCCGATTACGATAGCGCTGCCGAAAGGGCGCATCCTGCGTGAGGCATTGCCGCTGCTGGCCGCCGCGGGCATCGAGCCCCTGCAGAATCCTGAGAGTAGCCGGCGGCTGATTCTCGATACCGGCGATGACGCGGTCAAACTGGTGGTGGTTCGTGCGACCGACGTTCCCACCTATGTCGAATACGGGGCCGCCGCGCTGGGCGTGGTGGGTAAAGACATCCTGCTCGAGCATGGCGGCGATGCTTTGTACGAGCCGCTGGATCTGGGCATCGCACGATGCCGATTGGCGGTGGCCGCAAAGCCCGACCACCAGCCGGGGCCGGGGCGTTTGCGTGTGGCCAGCAAGTTCGTGAACATCGCTCGCAGGTATTTTGCGGCCCAGGGTCGTCAGGTGGAGGTCATCAAACTGTATGGTTCGATGGAACTGGCGCCGCTGGTGGGTCTTTGCGACTACATAGTCGATCTTGTCGACACCGGTAACACCCTGCGTGCCAACGGTCTTGAGGTGCGCGAGACCATCGTCGAGGTGAGCTCCAGGCTGGTGGTCAACAAGGCCGCGATGAAGATGAACCATACCCGTATCAAACGGCTGATCACCGCGGTTGCCGGGGCCTGTTCGGCTCCGGGGCGGGCTGCATAGCACGCCGGTCGAGGAGCGGAGCCGATGGTCGACCTGAGCATATTGTCCGGCGAGAGCCCCGATTTCTGGACGCAGCTGGACCGGTTGACCGATTGGGAGGGGGTTTCCGACCCCCGGGTTGCGCGGACGGTCACCGATATCATTGCCGATATCCGCGCCCGTGGCGACCCGGCGTTGCTCGAATACACCCGCCGCTTCGACCGCTGGCAACCCGCTGACGCAGCGGCGCTGGTTGTACCGGCGTTGCGGATCGAGCAGGCGAGTCGCAGGATCACCCCGCCGGCGCTGGCTGCGTTGCAGACCGCCGCCGGGCGAATCCGCGACTATCACCGTCATCAACGGCAGGAGTCATGGTCTTACACCGAAGCCGACGGCACCTTGCTTGGCCAGCAGGTGACGCCGCTGGATCGTGTCGGTCTCTACGTGCCGGGAGGCAAGGCGGCATACCCGTCATCGGTGTTGATGAACGCGATTCCCGCACAGGTGGCCGGAGTCCCGGAATCTGTGATGGTGGTGCCGACGCCTGATGGAGAGCTCAATGAGATGGTGCTGGCTGCCGCATGGGTGGCGGGGGTCAGCCAGGTATTTTCGATCGGTGGTGCGCAGGCCATCGCAGCTTTGGCCTATGGAACAGCAACCGTGCCCCGGGTCGACAAGATCGTTGGACCCGGGAACATCTATGTGGCGACTGCCAAGCGAATGGTATTCGGGGTGGTTGGCATCGACATGATCGCGGGCCCCTCGGAAATCCTGGTGGTGTGTGATGGCAAGACCGACCCGGACTGGATCGCCATGGATCTGTTTTCCCAAGCCGAACACGATGAGGATGCCCAGGCCATCCTGGTCAGTACCGACCAGGATTTCCTGGACCGTGTCAGCCGCGCCATGGACCGTCTGCTGCCCGGCATGGAGCGACGCGACATCATCGCGGCCTCGCTACGGCGTCGCGGTGCACTGGTGGCGGTGCGCGACCGCGCGCAGGCACAGGCGGTGATCAACCGGGTTGCACCCGAACACCTGGAACTCTCGGTTGCCGATCCCGAACAGTGGCTGACCGGTATCCGCCACGCCGGTGCGATTTTTCTTGGCCGCCACACTGCCGAGGCCATGGGCGACTACTGCGCGGGCCCCAATCATGTGCTGCCGACTTCCCGCACCGCCCGGTTCTCCTCACCGCTGGGTGTCTATGACTTCCAGAAGCGCTCCAGCCTGATTCGGTGTTCGCCGCAGGGGGCCGCAACGCTGGCGGGAATATGCAGCGAGTTGGCGCGTGGCGAGGGACTGACCGCGCATGCCCGGTCCGCCGAATATCGTTTGGTCAAGAGGTCAGCAACAGGTGCTGAGTGAAGCGGTCAAATTGACCCCCAAGGAACTGCTCAGGCCTGAAGTCGTGACGCTGCGGCCATACCGGGTCGCGGAGGCGCAGGGCATGATCAAGCTCGACGCCATGGAAAACCCTTACCGATGGCCGTCGCGCACACTGCTTGCCGCCTGGCAGCGTAGTCTGGCCGACTTGGAACTCAATCGCTACCCGGATGCCAGTGCCGCGCACCTGTGCTCGCGGCTACGCGAGGAATTCCGCATTCCGGCGCAGGCCGGTTTGTTGCTCGGTAACGGATCGGACGAACTGATTCAAATGCTGGCGCTTGCCGTGGCGGCGCCGGGGCGGGTGCTGCTGACTCCCGAGCCCGGTTTCGCCATGTACCGGATGATCTGTGTCTGCACCGGCCTGCGTTACCAGCCGGTTCCGCTGACTGTGGACTTCTCGCTCGATACCGGCTCGATGCTGTCAGCGATCGAAAGGTTGCGGCCGGCGCTGGTTTTTCTGGCCTACCCGAACAATCCCACCGGCAATTGTTTCGAGCTGCGGGCGGTCGAGGCGGTGATCGAGGCGGCCAGCGGTCTGGTGGTGGTGGATGAGGCCTACAGCGCGTTCTCGGATCACAGTTTCATGGCCCGCCTGGGTGAATTTCCCAACCTGTTGGTGATGCGCACTCTGTCCAAGCTGGGTCTCGCCGGGTTGCGGCTCGGCTACCTCGCCGGCAATCCGGCCTGGATCGAACAATTGGACAAGTTGCGGCTGCCCTACAACATCAATGCCCTCACGCAAGCGAGCGCGGTGTTCGCGCTCGATCACCGGGAGCAGCTCGACCGGCAGTCCGCGCTCATTCGCGAGGAACGAGCCCGGGTGGCCAGCCAGCTCGCCGGGCTCGAGGGGCTGAGGGTCTATCCCAGCGAGGCCAATTTTCTGTTGATCCGTATGCCGCGCGGGCGTGGCCAGGAAATCTTCGCAGGGCTCCTCGGCCGCGGCATACTGGTCAAGAATCTGGCCGGTGGTCCGCGGCTGGATGATTGCCTGCGGGTCACTATCGGCAGCAAACCTGAGAATGATCAATTTATCGACGCGCTATCCGCGCTACTCTAGGAGGCTGTCAGGGAATTGCCGACCGCGGGGTTTATTTGGCAGGAGGCCGGCTGAGTGGTTGCGCTCGCGGAACTGGTGACCTATCTCGATGCGACGCTGGAATGCGCGGCGATCGAAGACTATTGCCCCAACGGTCTGCAGGTCGAAGGTCGCCCTCAGGTGGGCCGGGTCGTCGCCGGTGTCAGTGCATGTCAGGCGTTGCTCGATCGGGCGGTTATACAGGGTGCCGATGCGGTACTTGTGCACCATGGTTATTTCTGGAAGGGTGAGGATCCCCGCGTCGTTGGCGCCAAGCGGCGACGGTTGCAGACCCTGCTTGGTCAGGGCATCAGCCTGCTGGCCTATCACCTGCCGCTGGACCTGCACCCGCGGTTCGGTAACAACGCCCAGCTCGGGGTCAGGCTGGGTCTGGTTGCGGAGGGCTCGATCACCGTGCCCGGAGGGTTGCCGCTGTTGAATCGGGGCAGGTTGTCGGAGCCGGTTTCCGCGGCGCGGTTTGCCACCCGGCTGCAGCAGGTATTGCAGCGCGAACCGCTACACATCGGAGTGTCCGAGGCGAAACTGGAAACCGTTGCCTGGTGCACGGGGGCTGCGCAGTCCTATATCGTCCAGGCCATCGATGCCGGTGTCGATGCCTATGTCACCGGTGAGGCTTCCGAGCAGACCGTACATCAGGCTCGCGAAGCCGGCATACAGTTTTACGCCGCCGGGCACCATGCCACCGAACGCTACGGAGTACAGGCCCTGGGAGCCCATCTGGCGGAGCGCTACGAGCTTGAGTTTCAGTACGTGGAGATCGACAATCCGGTCTAGTCTGAAATCTTCACCAGTCTGCACGAGGATCGGAGGCTACCACCTGTCGGATTCGAGGCGGAGCATTGGCAGGTCGCGGCGAAACGCAGCGCCGCTCTGGCGGCAGGTATGGATATTTCGATCGATCACGGTATGCCTTGACCGGGAAAGCGCAAATGCAACA
>CBDVAK010000002.1:0-34391 GCA_965371945.1 uncultured Candidatus Competibacteraceae bacterium | reverse complement strand
ACCGCGGACTCCTTAGGCGATTGGCCGAAACAAAGTTACCAGATTGCGCAGGATTGTCGTCTGCCTGCAAGGCGCGGAAAGGGGCGCATAGTTGCGCTATGTAACCCTTTCCGCAACGCAGCAGGCGGGCGGAAGGACAAGCAAGCTGGTAACTTTGTTGAGAGAAATCGCCTTATATGTCGATCGTGCGCCGTCAATCGTAGCGATAGAACCCGCGGCCACTCTTGCGACCCAGATAGCCGGCGTCAACCATCTGTTTGAGCAACGGGCAGGGACGATACTTGGAATCGTTGAATCCCTGGTAGAGCACCTCGATCACGCTGAGGCAGGTGTCGAGCCCGACCAGATCCGCCAGCGCCAGCGGTCCCATGGGATGATTCATACCCAGCTTCATCACCGTGTCGATGCCCTCGGCATCGGCCAGTCCTTCGTGCAGCGCAAATATCGCCTCGTTGATCATCGGAATCAGGATCCGGTTGGCGACGAATCCGAAACCATCCTTGGCCTCCACCGGCTCCTTGCCCAGTTCTCTGCTCAGCGATTCGACCACCCGGAAAGTGGAATCGTCGGTCTGCAAGGCGCGAATGATCTCCACCAGCTTCATCAATGGCACCGGATTCATGAAGTGCATGCCGATCACTTTCTGCGGGCGCCGGGTCGCAGCTGCGATGCGGGTGATGGAGATCGAGGAGGTATTGGTGGCCAGTATGGCATCGGCGTCACACACACGATCCAGATCGGCGAAAATCTGTAGCTTCAATGTTTCGTTCTCGGTCGCCGCCTCGACCACCAGCTGGCACTCGGCAAAACCCTCCAGAGAGGTCGTGGTGGCGATGCGGTCCAGTGCATCGTCACGCTGCCCGGCACTGAGCACATCCTTGTCGACGAACCTGGCAAGACTGCCACCGACGGCTTGCAGCCCCCGATCGAGCGCCCGCTCGGAAACATCGTTGAGCAGCACTTGATAACCGCAGGTTGCGAATACCTGTGCGATTCCCCCACCCATCTGACCCGCGCCCACGACACCCACCTTCTGAATCGTCATACCGGTACCCCTTCCATTTTGTGACCACTCACCGAACCACAGGGATCGCCACCGGAGTCGGGCCTAGAGGCTGTCCGAGAATAGCGATCGTAGCGAGGGCGAGCCTGATTGAGTCAGATTTTTCGATCATTTGAGGCGAATAGTTGCACTATTTAACGAAAATGATCGGGAAATATGGCCAATCAGGATTGTCCGCAGTAGATCAGTCTGTTCTCGGACAGCCTCCTAGCAAAGCGATAACCGCCGTCGGCATCCGTCAACCGTTCGACGTCACCCCGCCACCACAGATGGTTGAGATGGGCGATTGCCTCCCCCATGGCAAAAAAAACACCGGTGGTGTCCAGCTTGCGACGAAACAGTACTGGCAGCATATCCGCCGCGGTGACGCCGCGGTGGCAGCATGCGAGGAGTTCATCCAGGCGTTCGCGGTGATGGTCACGCAGTTGTTGTAGCCTCGAGCGCAGACCCCGAAACACCAAACCGTGTGAAGGCAGCACCAGGGTATCCGCGGGCAACGAGCGAAAGCGCTCCAGTGTAGCCAGATAATCGGCCAGGGGATCCCCGTCCGGCTCGGTCGCCCAAACCGCCACGTTGGTGCTGATGCGTGGCAGTACCTGGTCACCGGCGATGAAAATTCCAAGCTCTTCGCAATACAGGCTGATGTGTTCCGGAGCATGGCCGTGCCCGACCATCACCCGCCACCGATGATCACCGATATCGAGCAACGCGTGCTCACGCAGTCTGACGAAAGCAGCCGGGAGCTCCGGCACCCCCGCGGCATAGGTGTTGCCGCGTGCCATCAGCGCTTCGATACGGACCGCATCCAGGCCGTGCGCACGGTAATGCGAGGCCAGACGGTCGGCCGCAAAACCCGCGCCCCGGGCGTGCACCAGATGGGCGGTCAGGAATTCAGCCTGACTGGTCCACAGCGGAACCTCGAATCGCTCGGTAAGCCAGTGGGCGAGCCCCATGTGATCCGGATGATAGTGGGTGACCAGCACGCGCTTGACGGGGCGGCCAGCCATGATCCCGGCGAACTGCCGAATCCACAGTTCACGAACTTCCGGGCGGGAGATGCCGGTATCGACGATGGTCCAGCCGTCGCCATCCTCGAGCAACCAGAGGTTGATGTGGTCCAGCGCAAAGGGTAACGGCATACGCAGCCACCAAACCCCCGGTCCAACCGCAAGGACTTCCCCCGGCTGCGGTGGATCCGGGTACAGATAATCCAGTCCTCCCTCGCGTCGCGCCACCGTGTCCGCCCTATCCATCCATTGCTCCCGCCCGCCGGCACCACCCCGGTAACCGGTGCGCCACCACAGACTCGATTTTCCCGCCCAACAACACCCGCTATACTATACTCGTAGTGCACAGGTATACGGGTGCATGCACATCCTGCCTGCTCGTGACCGGGTTGCAACTTCTCGCTATGGGCAGGCTGCTGCTCTTCGCCTCCACGTCATCATGATCGGAGGCGACGGCGCCCGATGCAGGCAGGCGGGCTTGACCTTAACGCAAACCTAAACTAGCGTTCCCCGCTGGCATTGGTGAGACTCAACCACGCTTGCTGCCAGGGCATAACCATGAACCGCAGACCATGAACGAGTACCCATCGTTGAACTTCGGACATGGTGAAACGATGGACATGTTGCGTGACGCGGTATGCGATTTCGCCAACCATGAGATCGCCCCACGCGCGGCTGCCATCGACCGCGACAACCAGTTTCCAGCGGATCTCTGGCGCAAGTTTGGCGACATGGGTCTGCTCGGAATTACCGTCGGCGAGCAACACGGCGGCAGTGGCATGGGTTACCTCGCCCACATCATCGCGATGGAGGAAATCAGCCGCGCCTCGGCTTCGGTGGGATTGTCCTACGGAGCGCATTCCAATCTGTGCGTCAACCAGATCAGCCGCAACGGCACGCCCGCACAGCAGGACCGCTATCTGCCCGGGTTGATCAGTGGCGAGCAGATCGGCGCCCTGGCGATGAGTGAAGCCGGCGCCGGTTCCGATGTCGTCGGCATGCGTCTCACGGCGGAATTGCGCGGCGACCACTACCGGCTCAACGGCAACAAGATGTGGATCACCAACGGCCCCGACGCCCACACCCTGGTGGTGTACGCCAAGACCGATCCGCAAGCCGGCCCACGCGGCATTTCCGCGCTCATCGTCGAGCGCGATTTCCCTGGGTTCTCCACCGCACAAAAACTCGACAAGCTGGGCATGCGCGGATCCAACACCTGCGAACTGGTGTTCGAAGACTGCGAGGTACCGGTCGAGAACGTGCTGGGCGCCGTCAACGGCGGAGTACGGGTGCTGATGAGTGGCCTGGACTACGAACGCGCCGTCCTGGCTGGTGGGCCGATCGGCATCATGCGCGCGTGCCTGGACGTGGTGCTGCCCTATGTCCACGACCGCAAGCAGTTTGGCAGCGCGATCGGCGAGTTTCAGCTCATGCAGGGCAAACTGGCCGACATGTACACGACCATGAACGCCTGCCGCGCCTATGTGTATGCTGTCGGGGCTGCCTGTGACCGAGGTGAAACAACTCGCAAAGACGCGGCCGGGGCCATACTCTATGCGGCGGAGAAAGCCACCTGGATGGCGTTGCAGGCGATTCAGTCGCTGGGAGGCAACGGCTATGTCAACGACTACCCGACAGGTCGGTTGTTGCGTGACGCCAAGCTCTATGAGATCGGCGCCGGGACTTCCGAGGTGCGACGCATGCTGATCGGTCGCGAGTTGTTCACCGACAGCGCCTGACCCGGGAAACCTGGCACCTGCGGTTCGACACGCACAGCCCGACCAACCCAATCAAGGACAACCATGGATTCCGATCCCATCGTCATCACCGCTTATGCGCGCACCCCGATGGGGGGCTTCCAGGGCGCCCTGCGTGCCGCGTCCTCTCCGGCACTGGGCGGTGCCGCGATCGCGGCGGCGTTGTCCAGGGCGGATCTGGATGCCGCTGACGTGGACGAGGTCATCATGGGTTGCGTGTTGTCCGCAGGACTCGGCCAGGCGCCGGCCCGCCAGGCCGCGGTCGCCGCCGGCTTACCGTATGCCGTTGGTTGCACCACGATCAACAAGATGTGTGGTTCGGGCATGAAGGCGGCCATGTTCGCTCACGATCTGTTGCTGGCCGGCAGCAACCGGGTAATGGTGGCCGGCGGTATGGAGAGCATGAGCAACGCCCCCTATCTTCTGGACCGGGCGCGTGCCGGCTACCGGCTGGGCCACGGCCAGGTAATCGATCACATGTTTCTGGACGGGCTTGAGGACGCCTATGACAAAGGCCGGTTGATGGGTACTTTCGCGGAAGACACCGCCGAGCACTACAGCTTCAGTCGCGAGGACCAGGATGCTTTCGCCATCACCTCGCTGAGCCGGGCCAACCGTGCCATCAACGACGGCAGCTTTGCCCGCGAGGTCACTCCGGTGACCATCGCCACCCGCAAGGGTGACATCGTGATAGGAGAGGACGAACAACCCGGCAAGGCCCGCCCCGACAAGATCCCCGATCTCAAACCGGCATTCCGACCCGGTGGCACGGTTACCGCGGCCAACGCCAGCTCAATTTCGGACGGCGCCGCGGCGCTGGTGTTGATGCGCCAGTCGGAGGCCCGGCGCCGTGGCATCACGGCGCTCGCCCGCATCGTCGCTCACAGCACCCATGCGCAACAGCCGGCCTGGTTTACCACCGCGCCGGTCAGCGCCATGAAACAGTTGCTGGAGAGAATCGGCTGGACCACCGATGACGTCGATCTGTTCGAGATCAACGAGGCATTCGCGGTCGTGACCATGGCCGCGATGCTGGAACTGAAGCTGGACCACGACAAGGTCAATGTTCACGGTGGCGCCTGCGCGCTGGGACATCCGATCGGTGCCTCGGGCGCGCGCATCATGGCCACCTTGCTGGCAGCCCTGCAAAAGTACGACCTGCGCCGCGGCGTGGCATCTTTGTGTATCGGTGGCGGCGAAGCAACCGCCATCGCACTGGAAATGCTGTGAGTCGCGGGCGCCCGTCATGATCCTTGGCCAGGAACAACAGATGGTACGCGAGTCGGTGGCTGCGTTTGCCCGCGAGCGGCTGGCGCCGTTTGCCGCGCAACGAGACCGCGACCACCAGTTTCCGCGCGAGTCCCTGACGGAAATGGCCGAACTGGGCCTGCTCGGCATGGTGGTGCCGGAACGATGGGGCGGTGCCGGCACCGATCACCTTTCGCTGGCGCTGGCGATGGAGGAGATCGCGGCCGCGGACGGCGCCTGTTCCACCATCATGGGTGTGCAGAACTCGGTCGTCTGCGGACCACTGCTGGGGTTTGGCACCGAGGCGCAAAAATCCGCCTGGCTCGGCGCGCTGGCCGGTGGTGGCAAACTGGGCTGTTTCTGCCTCACCGAGCCACAGGCGGGTTCCGACGCCAGCGCCCTGCGCACCCGGGCGGTGCGCGACGGCGATCACTATGTCATCGACGGGGTCAAACAGTTCATCACTTCCGGCAAGAATGCGGACCTGGCCATCGTCTTCGCGGTCACCGACCCCAGTGCCGGCAAGAAGGGGCTGAGTGCGTTCCTGGTTGCCACCGACACCCCCGGTTACCGGATCGCCAGTGTCGAAAACAAGATGGGACAGCATGCCTCCGATACCACCCAGATCGTGTTCGAGCATTGCCGGGTGGCGGCCGACAACCTGCTCGGTGACGAAGGCCAGGGCTACCGGATCGCGTTGGCCAATCTCGAAAGCGGCCGCATCGGTATCGCCGCGCAGAGCGTGGGTATGGCGCGCGCTGCATTTGAAGCGGCATTGAGCTATGCAGGTGAACGGCACAGTTTCGGCAAAGCCATCCGCGAGCACCAGGCCATCAGTTTCCGGCTTGCTGATATGGCCACCGAAATCGAGGCGGCGCGTCAGTTGACCTGGCACGCCGCCACCCTCAAGGACGCAGGCCAACCTTGTCTGAAGGAGGCCTCGATGGCCAAATTGTTCGCCTCCGAAATGGCCGAACGGGTCTGCTCCGCGGCGCTGCAGGTTCACGGTGGTTACGGCTATGTCAGCGATTTCCCGGTCGAACGCATCTACCGGGATGTGCGAGTGTGCCAGATCTACGAAGGCACCAGCGACATACAGAGACTGGTCATCGGCCGAGCCCTGGCTGCGCAGGGCTGAGTTCGGCATACCCACATGCACAAGCTGGCATCCCGACTCAACCCCCGCTCCGCGGCGTTCCAGACCAACGCAGCCGCAATGGCCAAACTGGTCGCGGAACTGCGAGCCCAGGTGGCGCACATCAAGCTGGGTGGAGGTGAGCGGGCCCGCGATCGCCACCTGCAGCGCGGCAAACTGCTGCCCCGGGATCGCATCCGCGTACTGCTCGATCCCGGCTCACCGTTTCTGGAGCTGTCACAGCTCGCGGGTCACGAGCTATACGACGACGCGGTACCGGCAGGAGGCATCATTTGTGGCGTCGGCAGGATCAGCGGTCGCGAGTGCATGGTGGTGGCCAACGATGCCACCGTCAAAGGCGGCAGCTACTTTCCGATCACCGTCAAAAAGCATCTGCGCGCACAGGAAATCGCGGCCCAGAACTGTCTGCCATGCATTTACCTGGTCGATTCGGGTGGCGCCAATCTGCCCAACCAGGACCAAGTGTTTCCCGATCGCGATCATTTCGGCCGGATTTTTTTCAACCAGGCCAACATGTCGGCGCGGGGTATCGCCCAGATTGCGGTGGTGATGGGTTCCTGCACGGCCGGTGGGGCATACGTCCCCGCGATGGCGGACCAGAGCATTATCGTGCGCCATCAGGGCACCATCTTTCTGGCGGGACCACCGCTGGTCAAGGCCGCCACCGGCGAGGTGGTCAGTGCCGAAGACCTTGGCGGCGCGGATGTCCATTCACGCACTTCGGGCGTCACCGACTATTGCGCCACCAGCGACGCCCATGCCCTGGGTCTGGCGCGGCGCGCGGTGGCCGGTCTCAACGCAGTCAAGAGACCGCGGCTGGCCATGCAACCACCGCGGGATCCGGTCTATGACCCGCAACAGTTGCACGGTGTGGTGCCGGTCGATACCCGCAAACCCTACGATGTGCGCGAAGTCATCGCCCGTATCGTCGATGCCAGCGAACTGGATGAGTTCAAGGCCCTGTACGGCACCACACTGGTGTGTGGGTTTGCCCACATCCATGGCTACCCGGTCGGCATGGTGGCCAACAACGGTGTGTTGTTTTCGGAATCCGCGCTCAAGGGCGCCCACTTCGTGCAATTGTGCGCACAGCGTGGCATCCCGCTGGTATTTCTGCAGAACATCACCGGCTTCATGGTCGGGCGCAAGTACGAAGCGGGCGGGATCGCCAAGGATGGCGCCAAGATGGTAACGGCGGTGGCCTGCGCCCGGGTTCCCAAGTTCACCGTGTTGATCGGGGGCAGTTTCGGGGCTGGCAACTACGGCATGTGCGGCCGCGCCTACGCACCGCGGCTGCTGTGGATGTGGCCCAATGCCAGAATCTCGGTGATGGGCGGAGAACAGGCTGCCGGCGTGCTCGCCCAAGTACGCACCGACGCACTGCAAAGACAGGGTCGGCAATGGAACGAGCAGGAACAGGAGGCTTTCAAACAGCCGATCCGTGAACAATACGAAACCCAGGGCCACCCGTGGTATGCCAGCGCCAGATTGTGGGACGATGGCATCATCGATCCCGCGGACACCCGTATGGTGCTCGGGCTTGGTCTGTCCATGGCCCTCAACAGCGAGATCGAACACACCGAATTCGGTGTGTTCAGGATGTGACCTGGATAGCCCATTGAACGCAGCCGACCCATGTTCGATCGCTTACTGATCGCCAACCGGGGCGAAATCGCCTGTCGTGTGGCACTCACCTGCCGGCGAATGGGTATCGCGACGGTGGCGGTTTACTCGGAGGCCGATGCCGAGGCCCGGCATGTTGCACTCTGCGACGAGGCCTGGCTACTGGGACCGGCGCCACCCCGGGACAGCTATCTGCGCGCTGACAGGATTCTGGAGATTGCCGCCCAAAGTGGCGCCCAGGCCATCCACCCGGGATACGGGTTTTTGTCCGAGAACGCCGATTTCGCCGAAGCATGTGACCAGGCAGGCGTGGTATTCATCGGCCCGGGCGCGGCGGCGATTCGCGCCATGGGCTCCAAGAGCGCAGCCAAACGCATCATGGGCTCGGCCGGCGTGCCCCTGGTGCCCGGCTACCACGAACAAGACCAGAGTCTCGAGACTTTGACCGAAGCGGCACACCGGACCGGGTTTCCGCTACTCATCAAGGCAACCGCCGGGGGTGGCGGCAAAGGCATGCGCCGGGTCGATACTATCGACGAATTCGCGACGGCACTGGCGGGCGCCCGTCGTGAAGCCAGCGCCGCATTCGGCGATGACCAGGTTCTGCTGGAAAAATTCCTGCTCCAACCCCGTCACATAGAAGTGCAGGTGTTTGCGGACAATCACGGCGCCACCGTACACCTGTTCGATCGCGATTGTTCGATACAGCGGCGTCATCAGAAAATACTCGAAGAGGCGCCCGCGCCTGGATTGAGCGCGGGTACCCGCCAGCAGATGGCGGCGGCCGCAATTGCCGCTGCCCGGGCCATCGACTATCGTGGTGCGGGTACCGTGGAGTTCATCGCAGAGAACGATGGACAGTTCTATTTCATGGAGATGAACACCCGCCTGCAGGTCGAGCACCCGGTCACCGAGATGATCACCGGTGTGGATCTGGTGGAATGGCAGTTGCGGGTGGCGGCGGGCGAACCGTTACCACGGACCGCACAGCAGCTTGAAGCCAGCGGCCACGCCTTCGAGGCACGTATCTACGCCGAGGACCCGGAGCACGAATTCCTGCCGGCAACCGGGCGTATACAACACTTGCGAACCCCACCGCCGGGACCACACCTGCGTATCGACAGCGGCATCCGCGAGGGTGACGAGGTCGGCATACACTATGACCCCATGATCGCCAAGCTGGTGGTCTGGGACCTGGACCGGGACAGTGCCCTGCGCCGTCTGCGCCACGCCCTGCGTGAGTACCAGGTGGTGGGTCTGACCACCAACCTCGAGTTCCTGACTGCCGTAGTCGCACAGCCCGATTTCGCCGCGGCTGCCATCAGTACCGATTTCATCGAGAGACACCATGACAGCTTGTTCCCGGAGCGCGCACCCGCACCAGTCCGCGTGCTGGCCATCGCCGTACTCAGCGAACTGCTGCGCATCGAGGCGGATGCCCGCGAAGCTGCCGGTGCCAGCGCCGATCGCTGGTCGCCCTGGCACAGCAGCAGCGGATGGCGCCTCAACGACGACAACCATCATTGTGTGCATCTGCGCGACGGAGAGCAACTGCACACCGTCACCGCTCACTACCGGCGCGATCACTATAGACTGGAGATAAATGACACCGGGATGCGCGCTGCCGCCCGGATCGAAAACGACGGTTCCCTGCGCATCGAGCTGGATCAACAGCGTTTCTCGGCCACCGTGGTGCGGGACGCGAACCGCATCACCGTGCTGGGCGACGGCCACTACCACCATCTGCTGCTGGAAGACCCGCTCAGCATGAGCATGGACAGCGATTTCGCTGACGACAACCTGTGCGCACCCATGCCCGGGACCATCATCGCGGTGCACGTCACCAGCGGAGACACAGTGGCAGCAGGCGACCCGCTGGTGGTGCTGGAAGCAATGAAGATGGAGCACACCATCGTGGCGAGCACCCGGGCGACCATCGCGGAAGTATTCTTTGCGGTGGGTGAACAAGTCGACGAAGGCGCTCAACTGATCACACTGGAAGCCACCGAATGATCATCGGCAATCTCCCGGAAACTGTCAAGATCGTCGAGGTAGGACCTCGTGACGGGCTGCAAAACGAATCGTCACAGGTTGCCACCAAAGTCAAGATCGGACTGATCGAGGATCTCGCCGATTGCGGATTGCGGGTCATCGAGTCCACCGCCTTCGTGTCCCCGAGATGGGTTCCGCAGATGGCCGATCACAGCGAAGTCATGACCGGCATCCGCCGCCATCGCGGTGTTCGATACCCGGTACTGGTGCCCAACCTCAAGGGCTTCGATGCAGCCGTTGCCGCCGGGGCCACGGAAGTTGCCGTGTTCGGCGCAGCATCCGAGAGTTTCTCGGTCAAGAACATCAACTGCTCGATCGATGAGAGCATGGACAGATTCCAGGCGGTAATGGAGGCCGCGCAACAAAGGGGCATCGCGGTACGGGGTTATATATCCTGCGTGCTTGGCTGTCCCTACGAGGGTGAGGTCGATCTCACCCGGGTGGCCGAGATCGCGGGTCGGCTGCTGGACATGGGTTGTTACGAAATATCGCTGGGCGACACGATCGGCACCGGCACCCCTTCGCAAGCCGCGCGGATGGTGCAGACGGTTGCCGAGCGAGTGCCCACGGAACGCCTGGCGGCCCACTTTCACGATACTTACGGACAGGCACTCGCCAACCTGCTGGCGGTGCTGCAACTGGGCATCTCGGTGATCGACAGCTCGGTTGCGGGCCTGGGCGGCTGCCCTTATGCGCGCGGTGCGGCCGGCAACGTGGCTACCGAGGAAGTGGTCTACATGCTCGACGGCATGGAGATCGACACCGGTGTCGACCTCAACCGGCTGGTGGGCGTGGGGAAAACTATATGCACGGAACTGGGGCGCGCCCCTGCCTCCCGTGTCAGCCTCGCCCGATCTCGCTGAACCCACCAGTCCGACCGGCCACACACAGCACGCTACTTGCCCAGAATCCTGCATGCGACGGGTATACAATGCCGGCTGCGAAAACCAGGAACAATGATGATCAGCGAACACGAAGATCCACCCTCGCCCTGTATCGGCATCTGCCAGATCAACCCCTTGACCAGCTATTGTGACGGTTGTTTTCGCAACGAGGACGAAGTCACCGACTGGTGGGATCTGAACCCGCAGCAGAAATGCCGGATTCTGACGCGTCTGGATGCCCGCCGCGAAAACATCCTGGCCGGTTTGTGGGATTGAGCGGTTGGCACTGACCAACAGCCATCCCCCGCTCAAAGATGCCAGGCTATCTGCCGAAGAGTTTCTGGAACTGATCCGTGACGGCGTGCCGTTTTCACGTTTCCTGCACCTCAGCGTGGAGCAAATGGCCTATGGTCGGGTCACAATGCGCATGGCCTATCATCCCGACGTAATCCGACCCGGTGGCACCATATCGGGACCCGCGCTGATGACGTTGGCCGATTGCACCATGTATGGAGTGGTGCTCAGCGCGATCGGCCGAGTCGAATTGGCGGTGACCACCAACCTCAGCATCAACTTCTTACACCGTCCGGCCAAGGCTGACGTCATAGCAGAGGGCCAATTGCTGAAACTGGGACGTCGGCTGGCGGTGTCCGAGATCATCCTGCACTCCGATGCCCACGACGAACCGGTCGCTCATGTGACCGGTACCTACTCGATTCCCCCGACCGCCCAATGAACCCCCGTACGACTGCCGATGCTGCCGCGACGCCGGCGCCACCCGTCTTGAGTGGACCACTTCAGGATATACGGGTCCTGGACCTGACCGGGTTGTTGCCGGGGCCGCTGTGCACCCTGTATCTGGCGGACATGGGTGCCGATGTCATCAAGATCGAAGCACCCGGTGGGGACGACGCACGCCGCCTGGGGACAACTGGTGAGCGTGATTCGACCCTGTTTCAGGCCCTGAACCGGAACAAGCGTGGGCTGCGGCTTGATCTCAAGGACCGCCGCGGTCGTGACATTTTTTTGCGCCTGGCGAAAAGGGCCAACGTGGTGATCGAAGGTTTTCGTCCCGGTGTGGTCACCCGACTCGGTATCGACTACCCGGTAGTACAGGCACTCAACCCCGCGGTGGTCTACTGCGGATTGACCGGCTATGGGCAAACCGGACCCTACCGGGACCGGCCCGGGCACGACCTGAACTATTGCGGATACGCAGGAATCAGCGAACAGATCGGGGCAGCCGACGGTCCGCCTGTGCTACCGAACTTTCAGATCGCCGATATCGCCGGTGGCGCGCTGAGTGCCGCCATGGGGATACTGGCTGCGCTGCTGGCCGCGCAACGCAACGGCCAGGGCCGCTACCTCGACGTGGCGATGACCGACTGCGCCCTGGCAAACGCCGTGATTTCACTGAGCAGCTATGCCAGCCGGGGTGCCACCGCGCCGCGTGGTGACGACATGCTCTCCGGCGCACTGGCCTGCTACAACATCTACCGCACCGCGGATGACGGATACATGGCGGTGGCCGCGCTGGAGAAAAAATTCTGGGCCCGGCTGTGCGAAATACTGGAAAGAACGGATCTGATCGAGGCCCACTTGGCGGCAGGACAAGCAGGCCGGGAAGTGAAACGACAGCTTGCGGACATATTTGCAAGCCATAGCCGCCGGTACTGGACCGATCTGCTGGCCGCGGCCGACTGTTGCGTCAGTCCGATACTGAACCTGGGCGAATCACACCATGATCCCCATCTGCAGACCCGCGGAATGTTTATCGACGCCAGCGTAAGCGATGCCATCCCCGCGCAACAATATGCCTTTCCAATCCAGTTCTCCGGACACCAGCGGCTGATCAACCGTGCCGCGCCCCGCCACGGAGAGCACAACACGGAAATCCTCGGCGAAGCGGGCTATAGCAGCCACGAAATCGAACGCCTGGCAAGTGACGGGGTTGTGTGAGCATGGATCTGCAAGACTATCTGCACAGCCGCATCCCGATCACCCGGGCCATGGGCATAGAGGTGCTGCGCTGTGACGACAGGAACCTGGTGCTCACCGCGCCGCTGAGCGCCAATATCAACGACAAGGGCACCGGCTTTGCCGGCAGCCTGGCGACGCTGGTGACCCTCACCGGGTGGTGCTACACGCAGACCACCGCGAACCTGTGCCATGACTCGGCACAGGTGGTGGTCGCCCACAGCGAAATCGACTACGTCGAGCCCGCAACAGCGGCCTTGCAGGCGATCTGCGAATATCCGGGCGAGGTGGCGCGACAGCAGTTCCAACACCGGCTGCGTGAGCACGGTCGGGCCCGATGGACCCTGCAGGTGACGTTGCGCAGCGGCGAGGTGACCACCGTTCGCTTTCGCGGTGACTATGTCGCAAGAATCACTGCCAATCGAGAATCGTGACTGGTGCACACGGCGGTGAACGCCCTCATCGCCGGTTGGTGTCGGATCAAGACTCGCGAAGTTTGATCGGCTGACCGTGTGGGGTGTTGGCAACCGCATGCTGCCACTCGTGCTTGCGATCGGCGAGCTGTTGCCGGCTGGCGAGGCCCTTGCTCTCGACCATCCGCTCCAGGGCGGTCAACCAGTACAGATAGTATTCGTCACCCAGGTCCGCATCACCGCGCTTGCCGGCAGCGCTGATCTCCGCCCCCAGCATCTGCGTCCACTCCTGCCACTCGAAGCATCCCTGCTGGTGCAGCTTCAGCACCAGCGCGAATGCCTGCGCCTGCCAGGGTTGCGCGAATACCGGCCCATTCTCATCAACCGGCTGGAGCGGTATCGACGGCATGCCGCTCATCCGCGGGACTCCAGATGCGCATCCCAAAGATCGGCATAGATAAAGTCTGCAGGGTGGCCGTCCTCACCCCAGATGTCCGCCGCGGCAAAACGCACACTGTAGAGATGCTGGGGACAGGGCCCCGATCCGGCAGCATTGCTGTCGGCAAATACAAACACGCCATGGTCCCGGTCGATCACTCCGGGGCGACCACGCAAATAGCGCGGCAACCGGGTATGAGCGGTGGGCTGAAAGTTGCGGGTCGTCACCGCGTCGCCGGGCTGGAACCCCGGTTCCATCGCGACGGCCATCCGGGCAGTGGCGCCCTTGCGCAGCACTGCCTGAACCCGGTCCACGGTCAGCACACGGCTCAAGTGCGGGTCACCGAGAACTCACACACCCGCGCCTGCAGCTCATCAGCGGTGACCAGCCCCCGCTGATCCAGCAACAATTCGAGCCCAGACAACCAGTGCTGGTAGTAACTGCTGCTCAGATAGTCGGCCGGGTCCATGCACTCGCGTGCATACCGGGACATGTCGAGATTCCACTCGCCGCGCGCACCCATGGCCAGAGTGAGCGCAAATGCCCGCCGTTCCCACTCGGCATGAAACAAGGGCTCATCAGGCTCCGGATCTATCGGCCCAAAGCCCTGCATGCCGCCGAGATCATGCGCACCGTTCATGACGACTCCGCCTTGGGAGGTAGCACCTCGGCGACCCCGATCATGGCATCACGGGTCACCAGCGCGGCCAGTTGCGCTTCATCGAGATCCTCGCTCCCTGGCGGTCGCCGGGGCAGCACCAGATAGCGGACTTCCGCGGTGCTGTCCCAAACCCGAACCTCGACATCATCGGCCAGCTTCAGACCAAACTCAGCCAGCACACTCCGTGGGTCGAGCACCACCCGGGAACGATAGGGTGCCGACTTGTACCACACCGGAGGCAGCCCCAGTACCGGCCACGGATAACAGGAACACAGCGTGCAGACCACCACATTCTGGACCCGGTCGGTATTTTCGAGGGCGACCATATCCTCACCCTGCCGGCCCCCAAAACCGAACTCCGCGATGGCGACGGTGGCATCCTGCAGCAGCCGCACCCGGTACGCCTCATCCACCCAGGCGCGGGCGACCACCCTGGCACCGTTTCTGGGGCCAACCCGGTGCTCGTAGGTATCGATCAATTCATCGAGGGCAGCAGGATCCACCAGGCCCTTTTCAACCAACAAAGACTCCAGGGCCCGGACCCTGAGATCGGGATCGGCAAGTGAGTCGGTGTGACGGTGCGCGCTCATCTGCTCCAGTGTAGTGCAACCGCACGGATTCCGTCGCGGACGTCATTGTCCGAGATTCGCGGTCGGCCCGGTTTCCTCACGTGCGGTGGTGACGCATGAAGACCGGGGCTCTGTCCAATCTGCGACCGATCTACCGCGGTGGCACCTCGATATCCGCAAAAAATCTCAGATAGTTGCCCGGCACATTGTGGGAAATTTCTTAACTTGCTGATTAGAAGGTATTTTCTTTGATTTTCACTTGACTGGCCCGAAACCCGACCCTAAACTCTGTCGCGAGCATTGAGAAATGCTTTCTCCTCCAAGTCCTCCTTTTGGTGGTTGTTGGGCCGGGTGTCAACCCGGCCCTCTTTTTTTCAGCGCCTTCTTTTTATCAGCAATTCACGGTCACGACGGCTCGGCGCTCCTCCTTGATCCGCGAGTCTGGTGCTGCGGATCTGTCCGGCATTCGGTCCGGCAGATGGGGGTTGCAATTCTCAGAATATAAGCATATTCTAACCTTGTCATCTTCGGATGACATCTCCTCCATATCCTCCTTTGGTGGTTTCGACCGGGTCTATGACCCGGTCTTTTTTTTGCCCCATCACCAACAAACCCGCATTGACGCACCGCACCATTTCAGCTAGGATGGTTACGTCATCCAAAGATGACATCTCCTCCATATCCTCCTTTGGTGGTTTGAGACCGGGTCCCAGACCCGGTCTTTTTTGTCCGCCCCCCAGGCACTTGCGCGACATCAATGAGCTAGATTCGCCACAAAAACTCTCATTATGTTGTTTTGTATCTGGTTTTAATGACCATGGGAACTTACCGAGGGTCTCAGGCGAGATCCCCTGCAAGCAGGTACGATTCGGCTTCGCGACGACTGAGATTCGCCCGATTGCTGCTTTTGCCCACTAAACCGTATCGTTCGGGCCATGCAGCAAAGCAGGGATAGCAAAATGCTGAAGTGCTACAGGTTCTCGGATACCACACTTTCGATCGGCCCCGACCCCGGGATCGACCCCGGCATGTGCGTGACCGATCTGTTCGCGGATGGCGCGATTCGATTGACGGTCAGCTACGATTCGCCCGATGAACCGAAAGTGGAGATCACGGTGCCGGCCTCACTACGGGTGACCCCGGAAAACGATGATCCGCTGGCAGCCGAGCGTTCCCGGAGTGATATGTCCGGGCCGGACGACAACACGTTCGACAGCTTTCTTCATGAAGAGGCCCGGCGGGTGGAGTTCGAATCGACCACCATCAAGGAATTGAAGGTCAAGCGCTCCCGAGCACAGGCACGCCGGAACGCGGGCTAGATGCAAGGTCAGGAATACAGTACCTCCACGATTTCATAGCTCTTGTCGCCACCCGGCGTTCTGACGTCAACGACATCGCCCGCCTCCTTGCCGATCAGCGCCCTGGCAATCGGCGCGGTCAGTGAAATCCGCCCCGCGCTGGCATCGGCCTCGTCTTCACCCACAATCTGATAGCGCACCTCGTTGCCGGAATCTTCGTCCGCCAGCACCACTGTAGTGCCGAATACCACCCTGCCGCTCTGCGGTAGCTGGGTCACATCAATCACTTGCGCATGCGAGAGCTTCCCTTCGATCTCTTTGATGCGACCCTCGATGAACCCCTGCTGCTCACGAGCGGCGTGGTACTCCGCATTTTCCTTGAGATCACCGTGTGCGCGAGCCTCGGCGATCGACTTGATTACCCTGGGTCGTGCTTCACTTTTCAACGATTTCAATTCGGCCCGCAGGCTCTCGGCTCCGGCCGCTGTCATTGGCACCTTGCTCACGCCACATTCTCCTCGTGCAAATCCTGTAACCTGTACACCTCGACCGAGCCCACATAACTCAGTCCCTGCGCCACCGCGCGGGCAGCGGCCAGGGTGGTGACATAACTGACCTTGCGAATCAATGCCTCGCGTCGAATGGCGTAGGAGTCCGCGATCGCCTGCCGCCCTGCCGTGGTGTTGATGATCAACTGAATCTCGTCATTGCGAATCAGGTCGACCACGTGCGGTCTGCCCTCGCCCACCTTGTGGACGGTACGACACTCCAGCCCTGCCGCTTGCAAACTGGCGGCAGTACCCACGGTGGCCACCACCTCCAGACCGTGCCCTCGCAGCTCCCCCACCACCTCCACTACGGCTGCCTTGTCCGGATCGCGGACACTCACAAATGCGGTGCCCCGGGCGGGAATTGGATTTCCAGCGGCCCACTGCGCCTTGGCGAAGGCCTCGCCGAAGGTGCGCCCCACCCCCATCACCTCGCCGGTGGATTTCATTTCCGGCCCCAGCAGGGAATCCACTCCCGGAAATTTGACGAACGGAAACACCGCTTCCTTGACGCTGAAATAACCCGGTACTGGCGGTGCCGCAATCCCCTGCTGATCCAGGCCCCGGCCCGCCATGCAGCGCGCCGCAACTTTGGCCCAGGGTATTCCGGTCGCCTTGGATACGAACGGCACTGTCCGCGAGGCACGTGGGTTGACCTCCAGAACATAGATCCTGTCGTCCTGCACCGCAAACTGTATGTTCATCAGACCGACCACACCCAGCCCCCGCGCCAGCATTTCCGCCTGATCCCGGAGTCGCGTGATCACCGACTGGTCGAGAGAAAACGGTGGCAGCGAACAGGCTGAGTCGCCCGAATGAACACCGGCCTCTTCGATATGTTCCATGATACCGGCGATTACCACCTGCTCACCGTCGCAGACGGCATCCACATCCACCTCGATGGCATTTTCCAAAAAACGATCCAGCAGCACCGGGGATTCGTTGGACACCTGCACCGCCGCGTGCATGTAGTCAGCAAGTTCGTGCCGGGAGTGCACGATTTCCATGGCCCGCCCGCCCAGCACATAGGAGGGCCTCACCACCAACGGGTAGCCGACCTGGTCCGCCAGTGCATCGGCCTCCTGAGCGCTGCGCGCGGTGCGGTTGGGCGGCTGCAACAGACCGAGGCGGTCGATCAGCTTTTGAAAGCGCTCGCGATCCTCGGCGAGATCGATGGCATCCGGGCTGGTACCGATAATGGGAACGCCGGCAGCCTGCAGATCATCGGCCAGTTTCAGGGGTGTCTGCCCGCCATACTGGACGATGACCCCCCGCGGCGCCTCGACCCGCACAATCTCGAGCACGTCTTCAAGCGTCAATGGCTCGAAATAGAGCCGGTCGGAGGTGTCGAAATCGGTGGATACGGTTTCCGGGTTGCAATTGACCATGATGGTCTCGTAACCGTCCTCGCGCAGGGCCAGTGCGGCGTGAACACAGCAGTAGTCGAACTCGATACCCTGTCCGATCCGGTTGGGACCGCCACCAAGCACCATGATCTTGTCACGATCATCAGGAGCGGCTTCGCATTCGTCCTCGTAGCTGGAATAGAGATATGCGGTGGTGGTCGCGAACTCGGCAGCGCAGGAGTCCACGCGCTTGAAGACCGGGTGTATCCCCGACTCCCAGCGCTGCGCACGCACGGCATCGGCGCTCATGCCGGTCAGCGCCGCAAGGCGCAAATCGGAAAAACCCTTTCTCTTCAGCCAGCGCAGTCGATCGGCGTCGCCCAGACCCTGACTGCGCACTTCCGCGGCAATGTCGACCAGTTCCGCGATCTGGTCGAGAAACCAGGGGTCGATGGATGACAGGGCCGATACCTGTTCAACGCTGTAGCCGGCCCGAAACGCCTCGGCGAGATACCACAGCCGTTGTGGACCCGGGACTCCCAGTTCGTGCCGAATCCGTGCATCGGGATCCTGGTCGTCGGGTGCCAGCACCTCGTCGAAGCCATCGACACCCGTTTCCAGGCCACGCAGCGCCTTGTGCAGGGATTCCTGGAAACTACGCCCCATCGCCATCACTTCCCCCACGGACTTCATTTGGGTGGTGAGGCGATCGTCGGCGCGTGGAAACTTCTCGAAGTTGAAGCGCGGCACCTTGGTGACCACATAATCGATGGTCGGCTCGAAAGACGCCGGGGTGACACCACCAGTGATTTCGTTGCGCAGTTCGTCCAGCGTGTAACCTATCGCAAGTTTGGCAGCTACTTTGGCGATCGGAAATCCGGTCGCCTTGGAAGCCAGCGCCGAGGACCGCGAGACCCGCGGATTCATCTCGATGATCACCATCCGGCCGTCTTCGGGATTGATCCCGAACTGCACGTTGGAACCACCGGTATCGACTCCGATCTTGCGCAACACCGCGATGGAGGCGTCGCGCATGATCTGGTATTCCCTGTCGGTCAGCGTCTGCGCCGGCGCCACCGTTACCGAATCCCCGGTGTGCACCCCCATGGCGTCGAAGTTTTCGATCGAACAAACGATGATGCAGTTGTCGGCGCTATCGCGCACCACCTCCATCTCGAATTCCTTCCAGCCCAGCACCGACTCTTCCAGCAACACTTCGTTGGTCGGCGACAGATCCAGGCCGCGATGCACGATTTCCTTGAGTTCCTCGCGATTGTAAGCGATTCCGCCACCGCTGCCGCCAAGCGTGAAGGAGGGCCGGATGATGACCGGATAGCCGATCTCGTGCTGTCCGGCCAAAGCCTCATCGAGATTGTGGGCAATCACCGAACGCGGTGTGGCGATACCGATCTCGGCCATCGCTATCCGAAAGCGGTCGCGGTCCTCGGCCATGTCGATGGCGTGCTGATCGGCGCCGATCATTTCGACCCCATAGCGCTGCAATACACCCTCGCGAACCAGATCGAGTGCACAATTCAAGGCGGTCTGCCCACCCATGGTTGGCAGCAGCGCGTCGGGGCGCTCACGTTCGATCACCCGGGCCACCACTTCCCAGTAAACCGGCTCGATATAGATCGCATCGGCCATGTCCGGGTCAGTCATGATCGTGGCCGGATTGGAGTTGACCAGCACCACTCGATAACCCTCTTCGCGCAAGGCTTTGCAGGCCTGCGCGCCGGAATAGTCGAACTCACAGGCCTGACCGATCACGATGGGACCGGCGCCGATGATGAGGATGGATCGCAGATCGGTACGCTTTGGCATGCAGCTCTCGCCAGTAGTCCCGGGGGCCGTTCAGGCCGCCTCGATCAGTTCGACGAAGTGATCGAACAACGGTCCGAGATCATGCGGCCCCGGACTCGCCTCGGGATGTCCCTGAAAACCGAACGCCGGACGATCGGTGCGCCGGACGCCCTGCAGGGAGCCGTCGAACAACGAACGGTGGGTGGGCCGCAAGTTGTCCGGCAGGCTCGCCTCGTCAACGGCGAAGCCGTGGTTCTGGCTGGTAATCATCACCCGTCCGCCGGCCAGCGCATGCACCGGATGATTGGCACCGTGGTGCCCGAACTTCATCTTCGAGGTCACCGCACCGCTGGCCAGAGACAACAACTGGTGGCCCAGGCAGATTCCAAACATAGGCAGACCGGCGTCGAGCAGCTCGCGGATCGCCTCGATGGCATAGACGCAAGGTTCGGGGTCCCCGGGACCGTTGGACAGGAATACACCATCGGGTTGCAACGACAACACCTGCTCAGCCGGGGTTTGGGCCGGCACCACGGTGATCCTGCACCCCCTGTCCACCAGCATCCGCAGGATATTGCGCTTGATGCCGAAATCGTAGGCCACCACATGGTATGGCAACGCTTCCGCCAACGGGTGCGGTGCCGCCGGCAAGCCTGTTTCCAGGCACCAGGTTCCCTGCGCCCATTCATAGACCTGGTTGACGCTCACCACCCGGGCCAGATCCATGCCTCGCAACCCGGGGAAATCCCGCGCCGCCTGCACCGCCGCCACCTCGTCGATGTGCTCGCCCGCCATGATGCAACCCGACTGGGCGCCCTGATCGCGCAGCAATCGGGTCAGGCGGCGGGTATCCACGTCGGCAATCGCAACCACGCCACGCTCATTCAGAAATTCGGGTAGTGACTGCTGCGCCCGCCAGTTGCTGTAGCGGGCAGGACAGTCACGCACCACCAACCCGGCAGCGTCAACCCGCGAGGATTCCTCGTCTTCGGTGTTGACGCCGACATTGCCAATATGCGGATAGGTCAGGGTCACGATCTGCCGGCAATAGGAAGGATCGGTGAGTATCTCCTGGTAACCCGTCATCGACGTGTTGAACACCACCTCGCCCACAGCCCGACCATCCGCGCCTATGGATTCGCCCCGCAGCACAGTGCCGTCTCGCAGTGCAAGAATCGCCGGTTTACGCAACTACCCAACCCTCGGTCGCAGACGTGCAAAGCGGGAGTCACCCACGTCGATGACTCCCGCCGGAAAGGCCGCCTGGTAAGCTTCGGAATTCTACTGCAGTGGGGGGGCGAGGGGCAACACAGGCCGGCACGGACCCGATCATCTGGCAGTCAACGCGGCTCGCGCAGTCCCAGCACGTCCTGCATATCGAACAGGCCAGGATCGCGCCCGCGCAGCCAAGTAGCCGCGCGTACCGCACCACGGGCATAGATCATCCGGCTGGAAGCCTTGTGGGTGATTTCAATGCGCTCACCGATATCGGCGAACATCACCGTGTGCTCACCAACGATGTCACCGGCGCGAATGCTCTGAAAACCGATGGTGCCCTGCTCACGTTCCCCGGTCACACCGTGGCGGGCATACCGTGCGCAGCTTTGCAGATCCCTGCCGGAGGCCGCGGCGACAACCCCGGCCATTGCCAATGCGGTTCCGGAGGGCGCATCGACCTTGTGACGGTGGTGGGCCTCCAGCACCTCGACATCGACGTCCTGGCCCAAGGTCCGCGCCGCCATTTCCAGCAGCTTGAAACACAGATTGACGCCCACGCTCATATTGGGGGCAAACACCACCGGGATCTGTTCTGAGGCCGAAACGATAGCATCGCGCCCAGGATCATCGAACCCGGTCGTACCGATCACCATGGCCCGTTTGGCGGCCCGGCAGATATCGAGGTGTGCGAGGGTCGCGGCGGGAGAGGTGAAATCGATCAGTACATCGAACCGGTCCAGTACCGCAGCCAGATCAGCGACGATTTCCACGCCCAACCAACCCACTCCAGCCGTTTCCCCGGCATCCGCGCCCAGCAGTTCGCTGCCCGGATGCTCGGTGGCAGCCCCCAGATAAGCATCGCCACTTTGCCCACAGGCCTGCACCAGGGTTTTGCCCATCCGACCCCCGCTGCCGACTACCGCAACCTTGATCATGTCAGCGCTCCGTACGGTCAGGACTTCATATCTTCGAAGAACGCCTTGACACCGTCGAGCCAGGAGCGGTGCTTGGGGGAATGGCGACGCCCGCCTTCCTCCATGCTTGCCGCGAACTGCTCCAGCACCTCGCGCTGTTCCCGGGTCAGATTGACCGGTGTCTCCACCGTCACCCGGCACAGCAGGTCGCCTTGACTCCCGCCCCGCACCGGCTTGACCCCCTTGCCCCGCAGACGAAACAGGCGACCGGACTGGGTTTCCGACGGAATCTTCAACGCCAGGCGTCCATCAAGCGTCGGCACTTCCAATTCCCCGCCCAGCGCAGCCGTTGCAAAGCTTATCGGAACTTCACAGTGCAGGTTATTGTCTTCACGCGTAAATATTGGATGCGGTTTCACCCGTATCTGTACATACAAATCACCCGCGGGGCCACCGGACTGGCCAGCCTCTCCCTCGTTGGCGAGCCGAATCCTGTCGCCGCTGTCGACGCCCGGCGGCACTTTGACCGAGAGGGTCTTGCTCTTTTCGACACGACCAGAGCCGGAACAATCCGGACAGGGATCGCTGATCACCGTGCCGCGACCGTGGCAGTGCGGACAAGCCTGTTGAATAGAGAACACGCCCTGCTGGATTCGCACCTGGCCTCGACCGCCGCAGGTATTGCAGGTATGAGGACTGCTGCCCTGGCGGGATCCACTGCCATGGCAGGCATCGCAGGACTGCATGCTGGGCACACGGATCTTGACCGTGGTGCCAAAAACCGCTTCCTCGAGACTGAGATCGAGATTGTAACGCAGATCCGAGCCGCGATAGCTCTGGGAACCGCCCCGGCCGCCGAATATATCCCCGAACACATCGCCGAAAATATCAGTGAAACTGGAGCCACCGCCACCAAATCCGCTGCCCGATGACGAATCGACACCGGCGTGACCAAACTGATCATAAGCGGCCCGTTTCTGTGCGTCACACAGCACCTCGTAGGCTTCCTTGGCCTCCTTGAATCGGCCCTCGGCGGCCACATCTCCCGGGTTGCGATCCGGGTGACACTTCATCGCCAGCCGTCGGTAGGCCTTCTTCAGCTCCGCCTCGCTGGCGTTCCGGGCCACCCCCAGGACTTCGTAGAAATCACGCTTTGACATGGTGCCTGACTGATCTCACAGTGCTGAAACGCCGCCGGGCCCAGGGCTGGTCAGTGCCAGCCGTGGACCCGGATCCGTCACCGGTGACCGCTGATCGGCGGCCACCGGACTGCCCGAAGGCTCGGTTTACTGCTTGCCGTCCTTGACTTCCTCGAACTCCGCATCGACCACGTCATCGCCCGCGGCACCGGTATCGGATGCAGCGCCGGAGGCGGCAGCACCGGCAGCGGCATCGGGGCCGGACTGGGCCTGTTCGTAGACCCGGCTGGCAATCTTGCCGGAAATCTCGGCCAATGCCTGGCTCTTGGCTTCGATCGCATCCTTATTGTCGCCCTTGAGCGCTTCCCTGAGTTCAGAAACCGCGTCCTCGACCTGTTTCTTTTCCTCATCGCTGGCTTTGTCACCCAGCTCCTTGATCGATTTCTCGGTCGCGTGGATCATGCCTTCGGCCTGATTGCGCGCATCCACCAGTTCACGCAGCTTGCGGTCTTCCTCGGCATGCGCCTCGGCATCTTTGACCATGCGGTCGATTTCCGCTTCGTTGAGACCGCTGGAGGCCTTGATGACGATCGACTGTTCCTTACCGGTGGCCTTGTCTTTGGCCGACACGTTGAGGATACCGTTGGCATCGATGTCAAAATTGACTTCGATCTGCGGCACTCCACGCGCTGCCGGAGGAATGCTCTGCAAGTCAAAGCGCCCCAGGGACTTGTTACCACTGGAGACTTCACGCTCACCCTGTAGTACATGCACGGTGACGGCAGTCTGGTTGTCGTCCGCGGTTGAGAACACCTGACTCGCCTTGGTCGGAATCGTGGTGTTCTTCTCGATCAGCTTGGTCATCACGCCACCCAGCGTTTCGATACCCAGCGACAGCGGCGTCACGTCGAGCAGCAGCACGTCCTTGACATCGCCCGCCAGCACACCACCCTGGATGGCGGCGCCCATGGCCACCGCCTCGTCCGGATTGACATCCTTGCGCGGCTCCTTGCCAAAGAAGTTCTTCACCGCTTCCTGCACCAACGGCATACGGATCTGGCCACCGACCATAATCACATCGACGATATCGGCGCCGCTGACCCCGGCATCCTTCATGGCGATCTTGCAGGGCTCGATGGTGCGTGTCACCAGATCCTCGACCAGCGATTCCAGCTTGGCCCGGCTGATCTTGATGTTCATGTGCTTGGGGCCACTGGCGTCGGCGGTGACGTAGGGCAGATTGATCTCGGTTTGCTGGGTCGTCGACAGCTCGATCTTGGCCTTCTCGGAGGCTTCCTTGAGACGCTGCATGGCCAACGGGTCACCGCGCAGATCGATACCCGAGTCCTTCTTGAACTCGTCGGCCAGATAATCGATGACGCGCTTGTCGAAGTCCTCGCCGCCAAGAAAAGTGTCGCCGTTGGTGGACAGCACTTCGAACTGATGCTCGCCATCGACCTCGGCAATCTCGATGATGGAGATATCGAAAGTGCCTCCGCCCAGATCATAGACTGCTATCTTGCGATCGCCGGCCTGCTTGTCCAGCCCGTAGGCCAGTGCCGCGGCGGTCGGCTCGTTGATGATTCTCTTGACCTCGAGACCGGCGATGCGACCGGCGTCCTGGGTCGCCTGGCGCTGCGATTCGTTGAAATAGGCCGGCACCGTAATGACCGCATCCTTGATCTCTTCGCCGAGATAATCTTCGGCGGTCTTCTTCATCTTCATCAACACCCTGGCGGACACCTCGGGCGACGCCATTTTCTTGCCGCGCGCCTCCACCCAGGCATCACCGTTGTCCGCCTTGACGATCTTGAAAGGCACCAGCTCCATGTCCTTCTGGACTTCCTTTTCCTCGAACCGACGGCCGATCAACCGCTTGACCGCAAACAGGGTGTTGGTGGGATTGGTCACAGCCTGACGCTTGGCCGGCTGGCCGACCAACACTTCGCCGTCTTCGGCGAACGCCACGATCGACGGCGTGGTGCGATCGCCTTCGCTGTTTTCGATCACCTTGGCCTTGCCACCCTCCACCACCGCCACACAGGAGTTGGTGGTACCCAAGTCAATACCGATAATCTTTGCCATGTTCTTCCTCTCTAGAAGTCGCTGTGTCGCGATACCCCTGAAACCCGTTGTCAGGCCGATTCGGCCGGTGCTGCAGCACTAGGTGGGGGCAGGCGCCTGAATTTCAAGCTCTCACTCATCGGCCGCGCGTGAAACAATCACCATCGCCGGGCGCAGGACGCGCTCGTTGAGCAGATAACCCTTTTGCACCACCTGCATCACCGTATTGGGCTCGGTCTCGCTAGACGGTTGCATGGCCATCGCCTCGTGGCGCTCGGGGTCGAAGCGCTCACCCTTGGGATCGATTTCCTCGATTCCGAACTTTGACAATGCATTGGTGAGCATCTTTAAAGTCAATTCACTGCCTTCCAGCAGCTTCCCGGCATTCGCGCCCTGTTCGGTCGCGGCGGACAGCCCCATCTCCAGGCTGTCACGTACCGGCAGTATTTCGCCCGCGAACTTCTCCACTCCGTATTTGTGCGCGTTCTCCAGATCGCGCTCGGCACGTCTGCGCACATTCTCCAGTTCAGCCCGGGCGCGCAGATACTGGTTCCAGTTCTCGTCCGCCTTGGCGAGCGCCTCTTCCAGTAGCTGCTGGATACCGGCCAGCTCGTCGTGTCCGACCAACCCGGCTTTTTCCACCGCGGCCGCGACCTCCACTTCAGGGCCGTCCGCAACCTCTACCTTTGCCCTGGTGGCATGTTCATTCTGTTCCGACATCCGGTTTCTCCAGCTTTGAAATTCCGCACTGATCGACAAGTGCAAACGGCCCGGGTCATCAACCAGACCGTGTTTGCCAGACAGGTGGGGGCTCAGCGGGCGGAATTCAAGGCCAAACCGAGCAGTTTGGCCGTCACGTCAACGATCGGGATGACCTTGGAGTACGGCATACGTGTCGGACCGATCACCCCCAACACGCCGAGTATGCGGCCGCCACTCTCGTACGGGGCCGTCACCACGCTGTAATCGCCCAGCACTTCGAACCCGGACTCATCACCGATAAAGATCTGTGTGTCCTGGGCATCCAGACATTTTTCGAGCAGCGACAACACTTCCCTTTTGTGAGCCAGTGTCTCGAACATGCCACGCAGTTTCCTGACGTCTGACAACTCCGCGAAATCCATCAGGTTGGTCTGGCCGGCGAGCACGTAGTCGACATCCTCATCGAGGCCCTCCAGCGCCCGCCCGCCCAATTCGACCGCCGCCGGCAACAGCGCGCCATCAGCCGGCTGCAGCGATTCGACCTCCGCGACCAGGCGCTGGCGAACTTGATGCAAAGCCAACCCGGAAAACTCGCGGGTGAGGTAATTTCCAAGCCGCTGCAACTCGGGTTCCTCGTAGTCGCGCTCGACATGTATGACGCGATTCTGCACCTCGTGCTCGTTGACCACCAGAATGGCCAGCACACGCTGGTCGGAGAGCGGCAGAAATTCCACCTGGCGCAACACCAGGTCGTCGTGACGCGGCACCATCACCACGCCGGCCAGGTGCGTGAGCGAGGACAGGGTATCAGAGGCTGCCTTGAGCAGGCCCCCGGTGCCATGTTCGCTGACGATACTCGCCTCCATGGTCTGCATCTCTTCCGCCGACAGATCACGAATGGTCAGCAGGGTGTCCACGAACAATCGGTAGCCACTGACAGTGGGAACCCGGCCCGCCGAGGTATGGGGCGAGCGCAGCAGGCCCATCTCCTCGAGGTCTGACATGACGTTGCGTACAGTCGCGGCGCTGACCTGCATGCTGACTTCACGGCTGAGGGCGCGCGAACCCACCGGCTGGCCTTCGCGAATATAGCGCTCCACCAACAGCTTGAGCAGTGTCCGGGCACGGTCGCTAAGACCGTGTTCCGTCAACTCGGTACTCGATGAACCTTTGGCATGCGTCGTCAATACGGTGATCCGTCACAGACCCGGGGATGCTCCCGGGATACAGGAAATGCTCGCACGAAGTTAGCAATGCTGTCGAAACAGAGTCAAGTGGTTTGACTGTCCGGGTGCCGCGTCGGGCTTGGCCGCCACTTCGGTGAAATGGTAACTTGGAACGCCACGCCACTTGAATGCCCATGGACTATCAATTTCAGAATATCGGCCTGATCGGCAAGTACGGCGATCCCGGCATCATTGACACCCTGACCCATCTGGCCGCGTTCTTTCGCCGGCGCCGGTTGCGGGTGCTGCTGGACGATGTCACCGCCAACAGCTTTCGCAACCGCCCCGGGGTGGAAGTGGCTGACCGCGAAACGATCGGCAAGGAATGCGATCTTGCCATCGTGGTGGGCGGCGACGGCACCCTGCTCGACGCGGCGCGCTCGCTGGTCGACTCAGGAGTCCCGCTACTGGGGGTCAACCAGGGCCGGCTCGGTTTTCTGGTCGATGTATCCCCCGCCGGTATGACACAACGTCTGGAGGAAATCCTGTGCGGGCGCTACGTCGAGGATCATCGCTGCCTGCTCAACGCCTGTGTGGTGCGCGATGGGACCGTGATGGAAAGCTCGGACGCACTCAACGACGTGGTGGTACACAAACTCGACGTGGCGCGCATCATCGAGATGCAAACCTATCTCGACGGTGACTTCATCAATACCTATCGCGCCGACGGCCTGATCATCAGCACTCCGACCGGATCGACTGCCTACAATCTGTCCTGCGGCGGGCCGATTCTGCACCCGTCCCTGGACGCGCTGGTGCTGTTACCGATCTGTCCGCACACGCTTACCAACCGCCCGGTGGTGGTGCGGGCCAGTGGCGAGTTGGAGGTCCTGGTGACCGGCTGGCATTCCGAGTACACGCCGGTGATCTGCGATGGCCAGGTGGTCTTGAAAATGGAACCAGGCGACCGCGTCGTGATCCGCGCCCGCGACACCAAGCTGCGCCTGTTGCAGCCCATCGGCCACGACTACTTCGAGGTGTTGCGTGCCAAGCTGGGCTGGGGCGTGCACCCACAGCGCTGATGCTCAAACACATACTGGTCAGAGACTTCGCCATCGCCGAGGACCTGGAGCTCGACTTCGGGACCGGCATGAGCGTGCTCAGCGGTGAGACCGGTGCCGGCAAGTCGATCCTGCTGGGCGCGCTGGGGCTGGTGCTGGGCGAACGTGCCGACAGCGGCAGCGTACGCCACGGCTGTCGGCGCTCCGAGGTCACAGCAACATTCGATCTGTCCGGTCTGGATGATATCGACCGATGGCTGCGTGAACGGGATCTCGAAACCGGGACCGAATGCGTGTTGCGCCGGGTGGTCTTGGCAGCGGGCGGCTCGCGAGCCTACGTGAACGGCTCACCGGTACCCCTGCAAACACTGCGTGAGCTGGGTGGTCGGCTGGTGGATATCCACGGCCAACACGAGCACCAGTCGCTGCTTCAACGCGATCACCAGCGCGCCATACTCGATGACTATGCCGGCGACAGTGCCTTGCTGAGCACAGTCGGGCAAACCTGCTCCGAATGGAAATCGCTGAACCAGCAGCAGCTGCTGCTGCAGTCCGCCAGCGAGGAGCGCGAACAACGGCTGTTGCTGCTGGAGTTTCAGGCCAACGAACTGGACGCCATAGCCCCGACTGCCGGTGAGGCCGAGTCGCTGGACCAGGAACACGCCCGGTTGGCCGCGGCCGGGCAACTGCTGGAAACAACCCAACGCACATTGAACCAGCTCTACGAGGACGACGACAACAGCATCCACCAGCATCTCAGCCGCTGCGCCAGCGACCTGGAATCCCTGCTCAACGCGGACAGCAGCCTGACTGATCTGGTGGAACTGCTGAACGGCGCCACCGTACAAGTCCAAGAAGCCAGCGAGCAACTGCGTCGCTATATCACCGATCTGGATCTGGACCCACAGCGACTGCAGAGCGTGGAAGCGCGTATCGGCGCCCTCCACGACCTGGCCCGCAAACACCGCGTGGAGCCCGCGGATCTGCCCGATCTGCACATCCGCTTGTCGGAGCAGCTCACCCAGCTCAAACAGACCCGCGACCGCATCCGATCTCTGGATGAGGAACTGGCCGGGGCGCTGCAGTCCTACCGGGCCGCAGCCACCCGTCTCAGCGGACTGCGCGCCAAAGCGGCCAAGAAACTCTCGCGCGCGGTAACCCGATCCATGCAGGAGTTGGGCATGACCGGTGGGCAGTTTACGGTCACACTCGACGCTCACGCCAGCGCTGTACCAGCAGCGGAGGGGTTCGACAGTGTCGAATTCCAGGTTTCCGCCAACCCGGGCCAGCCACCGGCAGGCCTGCGCAAGGTGGCTTCCGGAGGGGAGTTATCGAGAATCAGCCTGGCGATACAGGTTATCGGCTGGAACCGAACCGGCGTGCCGACCCTGATCTTCGACGAGGTGGACTCTGGAATCGGCGGCGCCACCGCGGCCGTTGTAGGGCGCCTGCTGCGTCAGCTCGGTGAACGCTGTCAGGTCATGTGCGTGACTCATCTGCCACAGGTCGCCGCACAAGCGCACAACCACTACTGCGTCACCAAGACCACCCGCGAAAACCACACCAGCACCGCAATCACCGCGCTCGACAGCGACACCCGCATCGAAGAGATCGCACGCATGCTCGGCGGCGCAACGGTGACGGAAAAAACCCGCACACACGCCCGCGAAATGATTGATCAGGTGTAGCGATTCAGCTCGCCCCTGACAGACTCCATCGCTGCGTTCAAAGTGCTCGTTTACGCTTGTAAATTCCGCCCTTTTGCCTTGCTCTGAAGCCTGGCAGGGGGCAATCTGAATCGCTACAGGAGCTGTGCCGGATGGTTTCTGACAGGTCAGCTGATCAGTCCCGCGCTGCGGCGACACTCGGGATCGGAACAAACCCCGTACAGCAACATCGAGTGGTCCTGTAGCACGAAACCGTTGGCCTCGGCGACTGCCTGCTGGCGCCGCTCGATAGCATCGTCATAAAACTCCACGATGGTGCCGCACTGGACACACAACAGATGGTCGTGATGATCGCCGGCGTCGAGTTCGAACACCGATTGATTGGCGTCGAAGTGCAAACGCTTGACCAACCCGGCGGTTTCGAACTGGGTGAGCACCCGATAGATCGTCGCCAGACCCACATCCTCCCCTGTCACCAGGAGTTCACGGTACACATCCTCGGCACTGACGTGGCGTTCGGGATTGGCGGCCAGAATCGCCAACACCTTGATTCGCGGCGTGGTGACCTTGAGGCCGGCCTTGCGTAGGTGGCCCGGGACTGGCGACGACTCGTCGACAGGCGCCGCAGGTTGTTTCGATTTCGAAGCACCGAATTTCAAGATCGCCGGATTCCGCTGGTCAACGCCGCCGCAGTGCGCCGCAACGATGGTTGGGCTATCATGCGCGCCAGTCTAGAACATGGACCCACAGCCCGCAAATGCGAAGCATCCTCATTTACCTGTCATTGCCCTTGCTGCTCGCCGGCTGTGGTATGAAAGACTGGTACCACGGTTCCTGGCCGTACCGAATCAACGTCGATCAGGGCAACGTCATCACCCAGAAAGCGGTGGACCAGTTGCAGGTTGGCATGACCAAGCGGCAGGTGGTGTTCGTGATGGGCACACCGCTGGTGGTGGATCCGTTTCACCTCAACCAGTGGGACTACATCTACACTATCCAGATCAGCCGCGATCCGCTGGCCAAGCGTCAGATCACTCTCACCTTCGAAGGCGAACAACTGGTCGAAATCCAGGGTGATCTCGCCCCCGAGTACGCCACCACCATGGACGAAGCAGAGCAACTCAACCAGGAATTCGACGCAGACCTGCGCAAAGTCAAGGCGCGCCAAAAACTATAGGGCGATTGGCGGAAAATCGCCTACCTGCTGCGCTCGGCGTCGGTATCTTGTTGCTGGTGACTGGCTTTGGCCCTGGCCGCGCGTTGGCGACGCGCTTGTCTCGGATCGACCATCAGAGGCCGGTAGATCTCCACCCGGTCGCCCGGACGCAGCAACGCATCCGGCCTGACCACCCTGCCGAACACCCCCAGTCGGTTGGCCTCCAGATCAATTTCCGGAAACTCCTCGCAGATGCCGGAAAGCCTGACTGCCTGCGCGACGGTGGCGCCAGGCGGCACCTCGGTAGCTATGATCAACTGGCGTTTTGGCGTGGCGTAGGCAACTTCGACCACGACATCAGCGTCGGCACCGGCTTCTTTATCATCAATCGGCATCCAGGAAGGCCTGGTAGTCGTTCAGCACATCCTTGACGGATGCCTCGAGTAGCCGCTGTCCGGCTTCAACACTGGCCAGCGACGGGTCCGAACCGATACGTCCATCCGCGAACTGACGGCGATAGTCATCCGCGTCGCGAATAGTGCCGCGCGGCGCAATCTGTGGCTGCATCGATGGATGGCTGGCGGTCTCGGGATAGGCATAGAAAGTCAGAGACACCTCAGATGGCGTGGCATGGCTGCCCTCCGAGGCTCCAAACATCTCCCTGGACAGCGCCTGCACCCCAGGCCCCGCCCACCAGTTGAATGTGTTCATCTTCAAACCGGCGTGACTCCGGGGGCTGGTACCAAGACTGTAACCCGCGTGAATCTCCGAGAATGCAGCACTCAGGGTTGCAATGTTGCCGCCATGGCCATTGAGAAAATAGAACTGCCTGAAGCCGTGACGCACCAGGGAACCGACGACGTCGCTGACCACGGCGATCAGGGTGCTGGGGCGCAGGGTGATGGAGCCCGGAAAGCCCAGGTGATGCTGCGCCATGCCGATACTCAGGGTAGGCGCCACCAACACTTCGGCGCGCTCCTCAACGCCGCCACAGATAATCTCCGGACATATCGCATCGGTTCCAATCAGACCGTTGGGGCCATGCTGTTCGGTGGAACCGATGGGGATGATGATCGCCGTCGAACGCCGCAGATAATCCTCGACTGCCGGCCAGGTCATCAGTTGAAGTCGCATAAATCCACTCCTGTAAGGGCTCAAACTCCGTGGACCTGATCCGCCCGTTTGCAGAACGAGGCAACCAGGGAATTGGCAATCTGGCTGAAAATCGGCCCCACCAGCTGGCTCATGACCGGCCCGGCGAACTCGAAACTGAGATCCAGCGATACCTTGCTGGCATCATCGCGCAGCGCGTCGAACTGCCAGAAGCCCTCCAGGCGTCGGAAGGGGCCCTCCTGCAATCGAATCTCGATCATCTTGTTGCGCTGCAGCCGGTTGATCGTAGTAAAGGATTTCTGCAAAGCACCCTTGGATATCTGGATCCTGGCCCACACCTCATCCTCGTTGCGGTTGAACACCGCCGCCGCACTGCACCAGGGCAGAAACTGCGGATACGATTCGATATCATTGACCAACCCATACATCACCTCAGCGGAGTAAGGCACCAGGGCGCTACGCTTGACAATGGGCATGGATTCGAAGCCATAGTCCTCGACTGGAACGAAACCCGCCGGAAAGCAGGCAATGCTGCATTGTGGTCGACCCGGGACCGCGCCTCAAGCCCTGCTGGCCGGTTGCAAAGCCAAAACTGCTGTATGATCCGCCCCGCGCCCACCGCCGCTCCCGACCAACGACTCGCACCATGGCCAGAAAAAAATCCAAACAACCCGACAACACCATCGCGGTGAACAAGAAGGCCTTCCACGATTATTACGTGCAGGAGGATTACGAGGCCGGGGTCGCCCTGCAGGGGTGGGAAGTAAAAAGTCTGCGCGCCGGCCGCATACAGCTGAAAGAAAGCTACGTGGTGGTGCGCGACGGCGAAGCCTATCTGTTCGGCGCACATATCTCGGCACTGCAGTCGGCCTCCACTCACGTCCAGCCGGACCCCATCCGCACACGCAAGTTGCTGCTACACCGTGCCGAGCTGAATCGGCTGATCGGAGCAGTGGAACGCAAGGGCTTCACCCTGGTACCGCTGTCGATGTACTGGATCCGCGGGCGCGCCAAGCTCAAGATCGGACTGGCCAAAGGCAAGAAGGACTTCGACAAGCGCGCTACCGAGAAAGACAGGGACTGGCAGCGCGACAAAGCGCGACTGCTACGGGCACGGTGACACGGAACTCCGTAACCGTTACACTGTCATATCGTTACAACACATGGGGGCGACTAGGCTTCGACGTGGGTTACAAACCCTGAGGTGCATGCCGAGGATGCAACTGTTCCTCGTTAAAAACGCTGCAAAATGATAGTTGCCAACGACGACAACTACGCACTAGCCGCTTAAGTTCGGCTACATTCGGTCCTGAACCTGCTCGTGGGTGCCTGATCGAGTGAAAATTGAACACGAGATCGCGATGAGGCTCGCCTGACGCCGACTCGCTAAAATTCGAAAGGCTCGCCGATAGCCACCCTTCCCGTCGGGAGGTTGCCGGTCAAACTCAAAGGCGTGGATAAGCATGTAGAGCCGATGGCAGAGGATTCGCGGACGCGGGTTCGATTCCCGCCGCCTCCACCAACTTATTGATTTGTTTGACGTTTATTGGAAGCCCGTCTGCTGGTACACGGAACTGGTACACAGCGGAGGGCTTCCATGCCGTCATATCTTGTCCGCCGACCATCCGGTTGGCACTTCCGAATTCGGGTTCCCGACGACCTGCAGTCCGTTTTGGCACGGCGCGAACTGCGCTGCTCGCTCGCCCGCCGCAGTAAACCCGAAGCCACCCGCCTGGCACGCCACTTGTATTGCGGTGCGGATCGAATCTTCCACCGCCTGCGAGCACGCGCCCACGCAATGCAACCGATGACCGACCTCGAAATTCAGCGACTACTCGATAGCCACCTCCGAACGCTCCTGTCTGTCAACGAAGAAGACCGAGCAGTCAGCGGACGGATCGACCCGTGGGTTCAAGAGCACGAGGGCCTGGACTTTCAGTACCTGAAGGAATCATCCCAGGACGCGCTTGCCTACAACGATCTGGACCAGGCTGGCTGGGAAGTTGACAAAGCGTTGGCCGACCAGGGGATCAAGCTGGACACTGAGTCCACGGAGTACAAGAAACTCTGCAGGGGTATGCTCCAAACTCGCGCCCAGTATGCGGAGATTGAAGTCGCCCGCTCACAGGGGGACTACTCAAAACACCCGGTGCCGGCCGCGCCAGTGATACTGCCCCGCGCTGTGCCGCCGGAACCAGACCCCGACGCAGCGAAAGTGTCCGAGCTGCGGGACAAGTACCTGGACGATGGTTACAAGTCCAAGGGTTGGAAACGCACCACGGGACATGAGTATGCCACCTCGCTGAACCTGTTCGTCGAGGTCGAGAACGATCCGCCAGTGAATCGG
>CBDVAK010000001.1:0-36700 GCA_965371945.1 uncultured Candidatus Competibacteraceae bacterium | reverse complement strand
TACGCGAGGGTGGGCGCACGGTGGGTGCCGGCGTCGTATCCAAGATCCGCGAGTAAACGGGAAAACCGAGTGACCGGCAGGGAGTGCGCGTCGCTCCTTGCCTTTAGTTTCTGCAGGCCAGTAGCTCAATTGGCAGAGCAGCGGTCTCCAAAACCGCAGGTTGGGGGTTCGAGTCCCTCCTGGCCTGCCATGTTCAGTCCGGTCGGCGGGCGAACCTGGCAGCAGTCGAATTTCTGCAGGCCGTAGCCGGTCAGGGCAAGAGTAAGTATGAATTCGAAAGTGGAATCACAAGGCATGCTCAGGCTGGACCTGGCCAAGCTGTGGGCGGCCGGCGCATTGCTGCTGGCGGCGCTTGGCGCCTTTTATTATCTCGCCGATCAATCGTTGTTGCTGCGGGTGCTGGGTTTGCTTGCGGTCGCCGGCGTCGCCATTGCGATCGCGCTGACCACTGCCTGGGGCCAGGGCATCTGGCAGTTTCTGCAGGCCGCGCGTGGTGAACTGCGCAAAGTGGATTGGCCGACCCGGCCGGAAACCGTACAGACCAGTCTGACTGTATTCGCGATGGTCATATTCATGGCCCTGATGCTGTGGCTGATCGATATGTTTCTGTTCTGGGCGGTGCGTCTGCTCACCGGGCAGGGAGGCTGAACGAGGTGGCGATGTACTGGTATGTGGTCCATGCGTTCTCGGGCTTCGAGAAACAGGTCAAGCGCGGCCTTGAGGACAGGATTGCACGAGCAGGCATGGAGGATGACTTCGGCCAGATCCTGGTGCCCACGGAAGAAGTCGTGGAGATGCGCGACGGCAAGAAACGTCGTAGTGAGCGCAAGTTTTTCCCCGGTTACATCCTGGTGCAGATGGATATGAACGATGCCAGCTGGCACCTGGTCAAGGCGACACCCAAGGTGATGGGTTTTATCGGCGGCACTGCCGGTCGGCCGGCGCCGATCAGCGCTCGCGAGGCCGAGGCCATCCTGCAGCGCATCGAGGAAGGTGTCGACAAGCCGCGGCCCAAGGTGCTCTACGAGCCCGGCGAAGTGGTGCGGGTGACTGACGGGCCGTTCAACGATTTCAACGGTGTGGTCGAGGAAGTCAACTACGACAAGAACCGTATTCGCGTCGCGGTATTGATATTCGGGCGCTCGACGCCCGTCGAACTGGAGTTTGGCCAGGTCGAAAAGGCCTGACCTGGAATCCAAAGGTCGCCGGGCCCGGTTCGCGATACCGGGTATCGCGGCGGCGACAGACAGGCTTGCAACTCTCAGGGAGTTCCGGATCGATCCGGCAATTGCCCGGGGGGTGCTGGTTGTTGCAGTTTCGAGTCCGGGGAGCCGCGAGGCGTTCGCACCCGACAGGAGTAAGGCATGGCCAAGAAAGTTCAATCCTATATCAAACTGCAGATTCCTGCAGGCAAGGCGAATCCCAGCCCTCCGGTGGGCCCCGCGCTGGGTCAGCACGGTGTCAACATCATGGAATTCTGCAAGGCTTTCAACGCGCAGTCCCAGGGTATCGAGCCGGGTCTGCCGGTGCCGGTGGTGATCACCGTGTACGCCGATCGCAGCTTCACGTTCATCATGAAGACGCCCCCGGCGGCGGTATTGCTGCTCAAGGCGGCAGGCGTTGCCAAGGGCAGTGGCACCCCGAACTCCACCAAGGTGGGGACCGTGACCCGTGCCCAGCTTGAGGAAATCGCCAGCCAGAAGGATGAGGATCTGACCGCGGGGGATGTCGATGCCGCGGTGCGGACCATTGCCGGGACCGCGCGCTCCATGGGCCTGACCGTGGAGGGTCTGTGATGGCGAAGACTAGCAAGCGCAAACAGAAGATTCGGGAGCGGGTCGAGCACGGTCGTCAGTATCCACTCGATGAGGCGCTGGGGCTGCTCAAGGAACTGGCCACCGCGAAGTTCGTCGAGTCGGTCGAGGTGGCGGTCAACCTTGGCGTTGATCCGCGCAAATCAGATCAGGTCGTACGCAGCTCCACCATCCTGCCCAACGGTACCGGACAGCAGGTTAGAGTGGCGGTGTTCACCCAGGGCGACAATGCCGATGCCGCGGTC
Organism: uncultured Candidatus Competibacteraceae bacterium; assembly: GCA_965371945.1. Classification (GTDB taxonomy): domain Bacteria; phylum Pseudomonadota; class Gammaproteobacteria; order Competibacterales; family JAHEDQ01; genus CBDVAK01. The sequence goes on along the minus strand of CBDVAK010000001.1, from coordinate 34,641 downwards.
GAGGCCGGTGCCGATGTGGTGGGGATGGAAGACCTGGCGGAGCGGGTCAAGGGCGGTGAACTCGATTTCGACGTAGTCATCGCCTCTCCGGATGCCATGCGCGTGGTCGGCCAGCTCGGTCAGATACTCGGTCCACGCGGCTTGATGCCCAATCCCAAGGTGGGAACCGTGACCGCTGATGTCGGCGTGGCGGTTAAAAATGCCAAGACCGGACAGGTCCGTTACCGCACCGACAAGGCCGGCATCATTCACTGCATCATCGGCAAGGCCGATTTCGAGGTCGAGGCGCTCAATCAAAATCTGAAAGCGCTGCTGGCCGATTTGCAGAAGATCAAGCCCGCGGCCGCCAAAGGTCAGTATCTACGCAAAGTCACGGTATCGACCACCATGGGACCGGGTTTGTGCGTAGACGCGGCCACGCTGGATCTGTAACGAATTGTGATGCCCGCATGAGCGGGCATCAGGGAACTTTGGGGTTGTCGCCGGGCGGGTTCCGGTGCAGCCGTCAAAGACCGTTGGTGTCCTGGTAACGGGGCTTAATCGATGGTGACAGCCATCCGCCAACGCAGACGCGCGCCCTGCGGGGAGAGTTGTGATTCTCCTGGTATCGGCGAACGTTGGGACGACCGGTGCGAACCGGTCGGTATTTGCCAACCAAACCGGCAGCAATGGCCACAAGCCGTGGCTGGTTGTCGTGAGGTGGAGTGAAATGAGCCTGACCTTGGATCAGAAAAAGGCCGTTGTGGCCGAAGTTGCCGAAGTTGCAGGTAAGGCGCATTCCGTGGTTGCCGCCGACTACCGTGGTCTCACGGTGGTGGAAATGACGGAATTGCGGGCGCAGGCCCGCAGCAATCAGATCTATCTGCGGGTAGTCAAGAACTCGTTAGCCCGCAGGGCGCTCGAGGGTACTGACTTCGAATGTCTGCGGGAAGGTCTGAGCGGGCCGTTGGCGCTGGCGTTCTCTCTGGAGGACCCGGGTGCCGCTGCCCGACTGCTGAAGGGTTTTGCCAAAGAGCACGACAAGCTCGAGGTGAAGATGCTGGCCTTTGGTGGCCAGTTGCTGCCGGCAAGCGATCTCGATCGCCTCGCCAGTATGCCGACCCGCGAGCAGGCGCTGAGCATGCTGATGGCGACCATGCAGGCACCGGTGACCAAGCTGGCGATCACCTTCAGGGAGGTGCCGGCCAAGCTGGTACGTACCCTGGAGGCTGTCCGCCAGCACAAGGAAGCCGCCTGAGTCGCTTTGCGCTTCGGATATTTTTCATCATTCAAACCGATTGACCAGGAGCAAGACCATGGCCGTATCCAAGGAAGAAATCCTTGATGCCATTTCAAGCATGACCGTGATGGAGGTCGTCGACCTGATCTCCGCTATGGAAGAGAAGTTCGGTGTCACCGCAGCCGCCGCCGTGGCAGCAGCCCCGGCCGCAGCCGCCGCCGATGCCGCCCCCGAGGAAGAGCAGACCGAGTTCGACGTGGTGATGACGTCATTCGGTGCCAACAAGATCTCCGTGATCAAGGTAGTGCGCGCGATTACCGGTCTTGGGCTCAAGGAAGCCAAGGGGTTGGTGGAAAGTGCGCCCACGCCGGTCAAGGAGGGGGTGCCCAAGGAAGAATCGGAAGACCTCAAGAAGCAGTTGGAAGAGGCCGGCGCAACGGTCGAGATCAAGTAGTCCGCCGCAGGCGGCAGGCCGCAGGGCCTGCCGCTTCGGTTTCGGGAGCCTGTCGGGTTCGGGTCCCCGGGAGCCCTTCGGGTTGAGGCTCCAGCCAGTGCCATTGCCGGCCGGTGTGGCGTTGGTGACCGTGTCGTCCGCGGGGCAGTGCCAGCCGGCCGCTATGCTGAGCGTATCTGACGCGCGCGACGCGTCGAGGAATTACGATGGCTTTTAGCTTTACTGAAAAGAGACGGGTCCGCAAAGATTTCGGCAAACGGGTGAGCGTGCTCGAAGTGCCCTATCTGCTCGCGATCCAGCTCGATTCCTACCGGGAGTTTCTGCAGGCCGGGGTGGATCTGGACCGTCGCAAGCATATCGGTCTGCACGCGGCTTTTCAGTCTGTATTCCCGATTGCCAGCTATTCGGGTAACGCCCAGCTTGAGTACGTCAGCTATCGGCTTGGAGAGCCTGGCTTCGACGTGCGCGAGTGCCAGCTCCGTGGGGTCACCTATTCCGCCCCGCTGCGGGTCAAGTTACGCCTGGTGATCTTCGACAAGGAAGGCGGCACGCGCACCGTCAAGGAGATCCGCGAGCACGAGGTCTATATGGGTGAGTTGCCGTTGATGACGGACAACGGCACCTTTGTCATCAATGGCACCGAACGGGTGATCGTGTCGCAGTTGCACCGTTCTCCCGGTGTGTTCTTCGATCACGACAAGGGCAAGACCCACTCTTCCGGAAAAATACTCTATTCGGCCCGCGTGATTCCCTACCGTGGCTCCTGGCTCGATTTCGAATTCGACCCCAAGGATGCCGTATTCTGCCGTATTGACCGGCGCAGAAAGCTCCCTGTGACCGTGCTGCTCAAGGCTCTGGGGATGAGCACCGAGCAGGTTCTCGATATGTTCTTCGAGAAGTTCGCGTGCCGGATCAACAAATCGGGCAATCTGCAGATCGCCCTGGTGCCGGAGAACTGGCGCGGTGAGACCACGCCCTTCGATATCCGGGTTGGCAAGGAAGTGATCGTGGAGGCCGGTCGCCGGGTGACCATGCGCCACGTCAAACAGCTGCAGGAAGCGGGCAGGAACAAATGGCTGGATGTGCCGGTCGAATACATGGTCGGCAAGATCATGGCCAGTGACCTGCCGGACCCGGAAACCGGGGAGCTGCTGGTGGCGGCCAACGACGAGTTGACCGAAGAGAGCATACAACGGTTGATCGATGCGGGTGTGCGCAGCTTCCAGGTGATCTACGTCAACGAGGTGGATTGCGGCGCCTATATTTCCAACAGTCTGCGGCTCGATGCCACCACCAACGTGCTGGAGGCCCAGGTGGAAATCTACCGGATGATGCGTCCGGGTGAGCCGCCCACCAAGGACTCGGCGCAGACGCTGTTCCAGAATCTGTTTTTCTCATCCGATCGCTACGATCTGTCTGCGGTCGGGCGCATGAAGTTCAACCGTCGCGTGGGACGCGACAACGGTGAAGGGTCCGGCGTGTTGTCGGCCGAAGATATTACCGACGTGCTCAAGGTGCTGGTCGATATCCGCAACGGCAACGGTGTGGTCGATGACATCGATCACCTCGGCAACCGGCGCATCCGCAGCGTTGGAGAGATGTCCGAAAATGTGTTCCGGGTTGGCCTGGTGCGTGTCGAGCGTGCGGTCAAGGAGCGCCTCAGCCTGGCCGAATCGGAGAACCTGTCGCCGCAGGACCTGATCAATGCCAAACCGGTGGCGGCCGCGGTCAAGGAGTTCTTCGGTTCCAGCCAGCTTTCACAGTTCATGGATCAAAACAACCCATTGTCGGAGGTCACTCACAAACGCCGCGTGTCGGCGCTGGGACCCGGCGGTCTGACCCGTGAACGCGCCGGCTTCGAGGTTCGCGACGTGCATCCCACCCATTACGGCCGGGTCTGTCCGATCGAGACCCCGGAGGGCCCCAACATCGGTTTGATCAACTCGATGGCGGTGTATGCCCGCACCAACCGCTTTGGTTTCCTGGAAACCCCCTACCGCAAGGTGACCAAGGGCCGGGTGGTGGATACCATCGATTACCTGTCCGCGATCGAGGAAGGGCAGTTCGTCATCGCTCAGGCCAATGCCGGTCTGGATGAGAAAGGTCATCTGACCGACGAGCTGATCTCCTGCCGGCATCAGAACGAATTCACCATGTCGATGCCTGCCCAGATCCAGTACATGGATGTGTCTCCCAAGCAGATCGTATCGGTGGCGGCCTCGCTGATTCCCTTCCTCGAGCACGATGATGCCAACCGCGCGCTGATGGGATCGAACATGCAGCGCCAGGCGGTGCCCACCCTGCGCGCCGAGAAGCCGCTGGTCGGTACCGGCATGGAGCGTATCGTTGCCAGGGATTCGGGGGTCACCGTGGTGGCGCACCGTGGTGGTCTGGTGGAGTCGGTCGATGCCGCTCGCATCGTGGTGCGGGTCAATGACGACGAGACCGAGGCCGGCGTGCCCGGTGTGGAAATCTACAACCTCACCAAGTACACCCGCTCCAACCAGAACACCTGTATCAATCAGCGCCCGCTGGTGGCGCCGGGCGACGTGGTCGCGGGCGGCGACGTTCTGGCCGACGGTCCCAGCACCGACATGGGTGAACTGGCGCTGGGACAGAACCTGCTGGTCGCCTTCATGCCTTGGAACGGCTACAACTTCGAGGACTCGATCCTGATTTCGGAGCGGGTGGTGCAGGAAGACCGCTTTACCACCATCCACATAGAGGAGCTCACCTGCGTCGCCCGTGACACCAAGCTCGGCTCCGAGGAAGTGTCACCCGACATTCCCAATGTCGGTGAGGGGGCGCTCGGCAAGCTCGATGAATCGGGCATCGTCTATATCGGTGCCGAGGTGCGTGCCGGCGACATTCTGGTGGGCAAGGTGACACCGAAGGGTGAAACTCAGTTGACCCCGGAGGAAAAGCTGCTGCGGGCGATCTTTGGAGAAAAGGCCTCCGACGTCAAGGACACCTCGCTGCGGGTTCCGTCGGGTATGGATGGCACCGTCATCGACGTACGTGTGTTCACCCGCGACGGAGTCGAAAAAGACGAGCGCGCCAAGGCCATCGCGAGTGCTGAGCTGGCTCGCGTGCGCAAGGACTTTGGTGACGAGCAGCGCATCATCGAAGAGGACATCTTCCAGCGGGTATCGAAGATGATCCTCAACAAGCCGGCGACAGCCGGTCCGGAAGGCCTCGTGGATGGCAACAAGGTCACCAAGTCGTATCTGGCCAAGCTGCCTCGTGAACAGTGGTTTTCGATCCGTATGCAGAAGGACGAACTCAACCTGGAGCTGGAGCGCAAGCTGGAGAGTCTCGAGCAGGTTCGTAGCGATTTCGCCAACCGGCTGGAAAACAAACGCCAGAAACTGGCTCAAGGTGACGATCTGGCACCCGGCGTCCTCAAGATGGTCAAAGTCTACCTGGCGGTCAAGCGCCATATGCAGCCAGGTGACAAGATGGCCGGCCGTCACGGTAACAAGGGTGTGGTGGCGTCCATCGTGCCGGTGGAGGATATGCCGCACATGGAAGACGGCACCACTATCGATATCGCCCTGAATCCGCTGGGTGTGCCCTCGCGCATGAACGTGGGGCAGGTGCTGGAGACGCATCTGGGCTGGGCCGCCAAAGGGCTGGGTTTGCGCATCGGTGCGTTGCTGGAGGCCGGTGATACCGGCAGTTTGCGTGACTTTATCGGCGAGGTTTACAACGGCGATGGCCGTGAGCGGGTCGACCTCAAGCAGTATTCCGAAAAGGACCTGCTGACCCTGGCGCGCAACCTGGAAGGTGGCGTGCCCATGGCGACCCCGGTGTTCGATGGTGTCAGCGAGGACGAACTGAGAGACATGCTGAGGCTGGCGGGTTTGCCCGAAAACGGTCAGACCACGCTCTACGACGGTCGCACCGGAGAACAGTTCGAGCGTCAGGTGACGGTGGGCTACATGTATATGCTCAAGCTGAACCATCTGGTGGACGACAAGATGCACGCGCGTTCCACCGGCCCTTACAGCCTGGTCACCCAGCAGCCGCTTGGCGGCAAGGCGCAGTTCGGCGGCCAGCGCTTCGGAGAGATGGAAGTGTGGGCGCTGGAGGCCTATGGCGCGGCGTACACGCTGCAGGAAATGCTGACCGTGAAATCGGACGACGTCAACGGCCGTACCCGCATGTACAAAAACATCGTGGACGGCGACCATCGCATGGAGGCCGGCATGCCCGAGTCCTTCAACGTGCTGGTCAAGGAGATTCGTTCTCTCGCCATCGATATCGAACTGGAACAGGATTGAACCGCGTGACAGGCCTTGAACAGGCAACACTCGCCCGGCAATCAAACACAGTGAGCGGCCAATGAAAGACTTACTGAATCTCTACAAGCAGCAGACCTCCTTCAACGACGATTTCGACGCCATCCGTATCGGCCTGGCGTCGCCGGACATGATCCGCTCGTGGTCGTTTGGCGAGGTCAAGAAACCCGAAACGATCAACTACCGGACCTTCAAGCCGGAGCGAGACGGTCTGTTCTGTGCCAAGATCTTTGGCCCCAACAAGGACTACGAGTGCCTGTGCGGTAAGTACAAACGACTCAAGCACCGCGGTGTGGTGTGTGAGAAGTGTGGCGTCGAGGTGACTCTTGCCAAGGTGCGCCGGGAACGTATGGGGCATATCGAGCTGGCCAGCCCGGTCGCTCACATCTGGTTCCTGCGTTCGCTGCCATCGCGTATCGGCATGTTGCTCGATGTCGCTCTCAGGGACATCGAACGGGTGCTCTATTTCGAGGCCTATGTGGTCATCGACCCGGGTTTGACGCCGCTGCAACGCGGCCAGTTCATGACCGATGAGCAATATCTGGACGCCATCGAGGAATACGGCGACGAATTCGATGCACGCATGGGTGCGGAGGCGGTCCGGGAGCTGCTCAACAGCCTGGATCTGCTGAAGATCGCCGCGGAACTGCGTGAGGAACTGGCCGCCTCCACTTCCGAATCCAAGAACAAGCGTATATCCAAACGCCTGAAGCTGGTGGAGTCGTTTGTCGAATCGCGCAACAAGCCGGAATGGATGGTGCTCACCGTGCTGCCGGTGTTGCCGCCGGACCTGCGTCCGCTGGTGCCGCTGGACGGCGGTCGTTTCGCGACCTCCGATCTCAACGATCTCTACCGGCGCGTCATCAACCGCAACAACCGGCTGAAGCGGCTGCTGGAGCTCAATGCACCCGATATCATCGTGCGCAACGAGAAGCGGATGCTGCAGGAGGCGGTCGATTCGTTGCTCGACAACGGTCGACGCGGCCGGGCCATCACCGGTACCAACAAGCGGCCGCTGAAGTCCTTGGCCGACATGATCAAGGGTAAACAAGGGCGTTTCCGGCAGAACCTGCTCGGCAAGCGCGTGGATTACTCCGGCCGTTCGGTCATCGTGGTCGGCCCGACCCTGCGTCTGCACCAGTGCGGTCTACCCAAGAAAATGGCGCTGGAGCTGTTCAAGCCCTTCATATTCAGCAAACTGCAATTGCAGGGGCTGGCCACCACCATCAAAGCGGCCAAGAAGATGGTCGAACGCGAGGCGCCGGAAGTCTGGGATTTTCTCGAGGAAGTGATTCGCGAGCACCCCGTCATGCTCAATCGCGCGCCGACTCTGCACCGGCTCGGAATCCAGGCTTTTGAGCCGGTACTGATCGAAGGCAAGGCGATACAGTTGCACCCGCTGGTATGTACCGCTTTCAACGCTGACTTCGACGGTGATCAGATGGCGGTACACGTGCCGTTGTCGATCGAGGCGCAACTGGAAGCGCGGGCCCTGATGATGTCCACCAACAACGTGCTGTCGCCGGCCAACGGTGATCCCATCATCGTGCCTTCCCAGGACGTGGTGCTGGGGCTCTACTACGCCTCCCGTGAGCGCCTCGGCGCCCGTGGCGAGGGCATGGTGTTCGCCGATGTCGCGGAAGTGCATCGCGCCTACGGCTCCAAGTACGCCGATCTGCATGCCAAGATTTCCGTGCGTATCCCGCAGTCCCTGCTCGACGGCGCTCCCGTCGAAGGTGAAGACCGGCTGCGATTGGTGGAGACCACTGTGGGGCGGGCCCTGCTGTCAGAAATCCTGCCCGTGGGGCTGCCTTTCGGACTGATCAACCAGGTGCTCAACAAGCGCGCGATCTCCGCGCTCATCAACGACTGCTATCGGCGTGTCGGGCTCAAGGAGACCGTGGTGTTCGCCGACCAGTTGATGTATGCGGGTTTCCACTATGCGACCCGCTCGGGCGCCTCGATCGGCTTCGAGGATCTGGTGATTCCGGAGCAGAAGGGTGACATTCTGGTCAAGGCCGAACACAGAATCCGCGAGGTTCAGGAACAGTATGCCTCGGGTCTGATCACCAACGGCGAGCGCTATAACAAAGTGGTGGATATCTGGTCCCACACCAATGAACTGGTGGCCGAGGCGATGATGTCCAAACTGGGTAAGCAGCTCGTTTCCAGGGCAGGTCCGGCTCAGCTACGGGCGTATCGGAAGGAGACACTCGAAGCCCTGGATGTGAAAGAAAAGGCTGGCAAGATCTCGAAAGAGAGCTACGAGAAGAAGGTCTTGGAGCTGGAGTCAAAATACCGAAGCGGTGCCCTCGCCAAGAAAATTGTTGTCGAGGAGAAGGTGGCTGAAGACTCCTTCAATTCGGTCTACATGATGGCCGATTCCGGTGCTCGTGGCTCGGCCGCCCAGATCCGCCAACTGGCGGGGATGCGGGGCCTGATGGCCAAGCCCGACGGCTCCATCATCGAAACGCCGATCACGGCGAACTTCCGCGAAGGGTTGGATGTGTTGCAGTACTTCATCTCCACTCATGGTGCCCGCAAGGGCCTGGCGGATACCGCGCTGAAGACTGCCAATTCGGGTTATTTGACCCGCCGCCTGGTGGACGTTGCCCAGGATCTGGTGGTGACCGCGGTCGATTGCGGCACCCGCGACGGTGTGGCTACGGTGCCGATCGTCGAAGGTGGTGACGTGGTCGAACCACTGCGTGAGCGCGTGCTGGGACGGACCGTGGCCGAGGACATCGTTCGCCCGGGTACCGGGGAGGTGCTCATCTCGGCGGGTGAGCTGCTCGACGAACATCAGGTGGCGCTGCTCGAGGAACATGGTATCGATGGCGTCACGGTGCGTTCGGCGATCACCTGTGCCACCCGCTACGGCGTCTGCGCGACCTGCTATGGTCGCGACCTGGCCCGAGGGCATCTGGTCGATCAGGGTGAGGCGGTCGGAGTGATCGCGGCGCAGAGTATCGGTGAACCCGGCACCCAGTTGACCATGCGCACCTTTCATATCGGTGGTGCAGCCTCGCGAACCGTGGCGGTGAACACCGTTGAGGTCAAGTCGGGCGGTACGGGCCATCTGCACAACATGAAGACGGTCGCCAACCGTGACGGCAAACTGGTGGCGGTGTCGCGTTCCGGAGAGCTGACCGTGGTCGATGATCACGGTCTTGAGAAAGAGCGCTACAAGATTCCCTATGGCGCGGTACTCAACGTGGCCGAAGGGGCCCCGGTAGAACCCGGTGACGTGGTCGTCAACTGGGATCCGCATACCCACCCGATCATCACCGAGGTGGCCGGCCGGGTCGTGGTGTCGGACCTGATCGAGGGGACCAGTGTACTGCGCGAGACGGACGAGTTGACCGGGATCAGCAATCTGGTGGTGACCGATCCCAAGCAGCGTGGTGTCGCCGGCAAGGATCTGCGGCCGATGATCAAGCTGGTCGGTGCCGATGGCGGTGCTCTGTTTCTGGTCGACACCGAGATACCGGCCCAGTACCTGTTGCCGGCCGGCGCGGTGATCAACGTCGAGGAAGATGCCGAGGTGGCGGTGGGCGACGTGCTGGCGAGGATTCCCCAGGCATCGTCCAAGACCCGCGATATCACCGGTGGTCTGCCGCGTGTCGCGGAATTGTTCGAGGCCCGTAAACCCAAGGAACCGGCGGTACTTGCCGAGTACACCGGTACCATGAGCTTTGGCAAGGAGACCAAGGGCAAACAGCGGTTGGTGATCACCGACGTCGAAGGGGTCGTCCACGAGGAGTTGATCCCCAAATATCGCCAGGTCACGGTGTTCGAGGGTGAGCATGTGCAAAAGGGCGAGACCGTGGTCGACGGTGAACCCAATCCGCACGATATCCTGCGGCTCAAGGGCGCGGCGCAGTTGGCGGATTACCTGATCCAGGAGATTCAGGATGTCTACCGGCTGCAGGGTGTGCGCATCAATGACAAGCATATCGAAGTGATCATCCGGCAGATGTTGCGCAAGGTGGAGATCAGCGATTCCGGAGACACCCATTTTATCAAGGGCGAACAGGTCGATCGTGCCCGGGTACTGGACGGCAACGACCGCGTGAGTCTGCAGGAGAACGCCCGGCCGGCTCAGTTCACGCCGATGTTGCTGGGTATTACCAAGGCATCGCTGTCGACCGAATCGTTTATTTCCGCGGCTTCTTTCCAGGAAACCACGCGGGTTCTTACCGACGCGGCGACACGCGGGGCGCGGGACGGACTGCGGGGCCTCAAGGAGAATGTCATCGTCGGGCGGCTGGTTCCGGCCGGGACCGGCATGGCATACCACCGTAAACGCCGCGAGGACCGCTATGCCGCCGATATGCTGCGTGCCGTACCCGCCCCCGCGGTGGTGCCGGCAGTAGAGCCTACGGTGTCTGACAGCGAGGCTGAGAGTTCGACCGACGAGCAGGCCTGAGTCTATACCGGCTCGCAGTCCGGCGGCGAACCCGCGCGGCCGGGTGACAGCGCCCCGACCGGGGCGCTTGCCTTTGTTTTTACGAATTTTTCATACCCCACCGGAGCCGGCTTGACAGTGCGGGGGGTGACCCATACAATCCCGCGCCTTCGTCGAACAGGTAGCCGGTCGAGTCAGACCCCGGGAAATCTGGAGTAAGTGCCTGATGGCAACGATTAACCAATTGGTGCGCAAGCCGCGCTCGCGTAAGAAAGCCGATAGCAACGTGCCCGCCCTCGAGGCGTGTCCGCAGCGGCGCGGTGTCTGCACCCGCGTTTACACGACGACACCGAAAAAGCCCAACTCGGCGTTGCGCAAGGTGGCGCGTGTGCGGCTCACCAACGGCTACGAGGTCACCAGCTATATCGGTGGCGAAGGCCACAACCTGCAGGAACACTCCGTGGTGCTGATCCGCGGCGGTCGTGTCAAGGATCTGCCGGGTGTGCGCTATCACACCATACGTGGCGCCCTGGACACCGCGGGTGTCTCCAGTCGTCGCCAGGGTCGTTCCAAGTACGGCGCCAAGCGCCCCAAATCCTGAGCGCCGGTTGCAGCGCTGATTCAGACACAAGGGTAGTCATCCATGCCGCGCAGAAGAGAAGTCCCGAAACGCGCCATCCTGCCGGATCCAAAATTCGGCAGCGAACTGCTGACCAAGTTCGTCAACATGCTGATGCGTGATGGCAAGAAATCGATCGCCGAAACCATGATCTACGTGGCGCTGGACAGTATCGAGCAGCGTACCCGGCGCGAGCCCATGGTTGTGCTCGAGGATGCGCTTGAGAATGTGCGACCGATGGTCGAGGTGAAGTCGCGGCGGGTCGGGGGCGCGACCTATCAGGTTCCGGTGGAGGTACGCCAGGTGCGGCGTACCGCGCTGGCCATGCGCTGGCTGATTGACGCGGCCCGCAAGCGCAGTGAGAAATCGATGGCGCAAAGGCTCGCCGGTGAACTGATGGATGCCGCGGAAAGCCGTGGGTCGGCGGTCAAAAGGCGTGAAGATACCCACCGTATGGCGGAGGCGAACAAGGCGTTCGCCCACTATCGCTGGTAATTACGAGGGACTTGGAAGTGGCTCGCAAGACCCCTATTGAGCGGTACCGGAACGTTGGCATCATGGCTCACATCGATGCCGGCAAGACCACCACCACCGAGCGTATCCTGTTTTACACCGGGGTATCGCACAAGATTGGTGAGGTCCACGACGGTGCCGCGGTCATGGACTGGATGGAACAGGAACAGGAGCGCGGAATCACCATTACCTCCGCTGCCACCACCTGCTTCTGGTCGGGCATGGACCAACAGTTTCCGGAGCATCGGGTCAATATCATCGATACTCCCGGGCACGTCGATTTCACCATCGAGGTGGAGCGTTCGCTGCGTGTGCTCGACGGCGCCGTGGCGGTATTCTGCGCGGTCGGCGGTGTCGAGCCACAATCCGAGACAGTATGGCGCCAGGCCAACAAGTACGGCGTCCCCCGCATTGCTTTCGTCAACAAGATGGACCGTGCCGGAGCCGATTTCCTGCGTGTGGTGGGGCAGATCGGCGAACGCCTGGGAGCGCACGCGGTACCGCTGCAGCTGCCGATCGGTGCCGAGGAAGGCTTTGTCGGCATCGTCGACCTGGTGAGCATGCGTGGAATGATCTGGGAAGAGGATACCCAGGGCATGAGTCACCAGGAGATCGACATCCCGGCTGATATGGTCCAGGCCTGTGGCGAGTGGCGCGAGCGTCTGATTGAAGTCGCCGCAGAGGCCAACGACGAGTTGATGGAGAAGTACCTCGAAGAGGGTGAACTCGACGAGGAAGAGATTCGTGCCGGTATCCGCCAACGCACGCTGGCCAACCAGATCGTGCCGACCATGTGCGGTTCGGCGTTCAAGAACAAGGGCGTGCAGGCCGTGCTCGATGGGTTGATCCACTATTTGCCGGCGCCTAGCGATGTGCCGCCGATCAAGGGCCTACTCGACGATGGCGAGACTGAGGCCGAGCGGCCCTCGTCGGACCAGGCTCCGTTTGCCGCGCTGGCGTTCAAGATCGCCACCGATCCGTTTGTCGGCACGCTGACGTTCTTCCGCGTGTACTCGGGTGTTCTGAACTCCGGCGACACGGTGTACAACCCGGTCAAGGATCGTCGTGAAAGAATTGGTCGCATCCTGCAGATGCACTCCAACTCCCGCGAGGAGATCAAGGAAGTGCGAGCCGGGGATATTGCCGCCGCGGTGGGGCTCAAGGATGTCACCACCGGCGAGACCTTGTGTGATCGCAAGCAAATCATCACGCTGGAGCGGATGGAGTTTCCGGAGCCGGTGATCTCGGTCGCGGTGGAGCCCAAGACCAAGGTCGACCAGGAAAAGATGGGTGTGGCGCTGGGCAAGCTGGCCCAGGAGGATCCATCGTTTCGGGTCCATACCGATGAGGAATCGGGGCAGACCATCATTTCCGGTATGGGCGAACTGCATCTCGACATCATCGTCGACCGCATGCGTCGCGAGTTCAAGGTCGAGGCCAACGTCGGCGCACCGCAGGTGGCTTACCGCGAAGCGATTCGCAAGACCGTCGAGTCGGAAGGCAAGTTCGTGCGCCAGACCGGTGGTCGAGGTCAGTATGGCCACGTCTGGTTGCGGCTGGAGCCACAGGAGTCCGGTGCTGGCTTTGAGTTCGTCAACCAGATCGTCGGTGGCGTGGTGCCGCGCGAGTATATTCCGGCGGTGGGCAAGGGCGTTGCCCAGCAACTCGAGAACGGAGTGCTGGCGGGCTATCCGTTGGTGGATGTCAAGGTCACCCTGTACGACGGTTCCTATCACGACGTCGATTCCAACGAAATGGCTTTCAAGGTTGCCGGCTCGATGGCGGTCAGGTCCGGGGTCCAGAAGGCCGACCCGGTATTGCTGGAGCCGATGATGAAGGTCGAGGTGGTGACGCCGGAGGACTACATGGGCGACGTCATGGGTGATCTCAACCGTCGCCGTGGCATCGTCCAGGGCATGGAGGACGGCCCCGCCGGCAAGGTGATCCGGGCCGAAGTGCCGTTGGCGATGATGTTCGGGTATGCGACCGATCTGCGTTCCGCGACCCAGGGCAGGGCGACCTACTCGATGGAGTTCAGCCGTTACGCGGAAGCGCCGAACAACGTGGCTGAAGAGGTCATCAAGAAAGCTTCGTAAGTAGAAGATTTCGCGAGTATTTGGGTTAAGAGTTGGATAGAGACTGAGAGGTATTTTCCCGTGTCCAAGGAAAAATTCGAACGAACGAAACCGCATGTCAACGTTGGCACGATTGGCCACGTTGACCATGGCAAGACCACGTTGACGGCGGCGTTGACGAAGGTTTGCGCGGAAGCGCGTGGTGGTGAGTTCAAGGCGTACGATCAGATAGACAATGCGCCGGAAGAGCGGGCGCGCGGGATCACGATTGCGACGGCGCATGTGGAGTACGAGACGGAGAACCGTCACTACGCGCATGTGGACTGCCCGGGCCATGCTGATTATGTGAAGAACATGATCACGGGTGCGGCGCAGATGGACGGCGCGATCTTGGTGGTATCGGCGGCGGACGGTCCGATGCCGCAGACACGCGAGCATATTTTGCTGTCGCGCCAGGTGGGTGTTCCGTACATCGTGGTGTACATGAACAAGGCCGACATGGTTGACGACGACGAGCTGCTGGAGCTGGTGGAGATGGAAGTCCGCGAGTTGTTGAGCAGTTACGAGTTTCCTGGCGACGACATACCGGTGGTGATCGGCTCGGCGCTGAAGGCGCTGGAAGGTGATGAGAGCGACATCGGTGTTCCGTCGGTGGTGAAGCTGCTGGCGGAGATGGATGCCTATATACCGGAGCCGGAGCGTGACATCGATCAGCCGTTTTTGATGCCGATCGAGGATGTGTTTTCGATTTCGGGTCGCGGCACGGTGGTGACCGGGCGTGTGGATCGTGGTGTGGTGAAGGTGGGTGAGGAAGTTGCGATTGTCGGCATCAAGGACACGGTGAAGACGATCTGCACGGGAGTCGAGATGTTCCGCAAGCTGCTGGATCAGGGCGAGGCGGGAGACAACGTGGGTGTATTGCTGCGCGGTACCAAGCGCGAGGATGTGGAGCGTGGTCAGGTGCTGGCCAAGCCCGGGAGCATCACGCCGCACACGTTGTTCGAGGCTGAGGTTTACATACTGAGCAAGGACGAGGGTGGACGTCACACGCCGTTTTTCAAGGGATATCGTCCGCAGTTTTATTTTCGGACCACGGATGTGACCGGTGCGGTGGAGTTGCCGGAAGGTGTTGAGATGGTGATGCCTGGCGACAACATCCAGATGGTGGTGAGTCTGATAGCCCCGATTGCGATGGAAGAGGGGTTGCGGTTTGCAATACGCGAGGGTGGGCGCACGGTGGGTGCCGGCGTCGTATCCAAGATCCGCGAGTAGACGAAGATGTCAAATCAAACCATACGTATCCGCCTCAAAGCGTTCGATCATCGTTTGATCGACCAGTCGACGCGGGAAATCGTCGAGACCGCCCGGCGCACCGGTGCACAGGTGCGGGGGCCGGTGCCGCTGCCGACCCGCAAGGAGCGCTTTACGGTGCTGATCTCACCACACGTCAACAAGGACGCGCGGGACCAGTACGAAATCCGTACCCACAAGCGCTTGATCGATATCGTCGACCCTACCGAGAAGACGGTCGATGCGCTGATGCGGCTGGATCTCGCCGCCGGTGTGGACGTACAGATCAAACTCAACTGAAGCAGGCGTTGTCAGTCCGATGAGGGGCCTTGCCACCCCTCCTCTCGGTCGGAAACGCGTTTGTGGAGTACATAAATATGGCAATTGGAGCAATTGGCCGCAAGCTCGGCATGACCCGGCTGTTCACCGATGAAGGTGCTTCCATACCGGTGACCGTGATCGAGTTGGAACCCAACCGGGTGACCGCTGTCAGGACCACTGAGCAAGACGGCTTTGAGGCGGTGCAGGTGACTACCGGAACCCGCCACGCCAACCGTGTCAACCGACCCCAGGCCGGAACCTTCGCCAAGGCCGGTGTCATGGCCGGCAGAGGCCTCTGGGAGTTGCGGCTGCGACCCGGTAGCTCCGTGGATCTGGAAGTGGGCGCCGAGATTACGGTCGAGGCGTTCAGCGACGTCAAGCGGGTGGATGTGAGTGGCACCACGATCGGAAAAGGTTTCGCCGGCACCATCAAGCGTCACCATTTTTGTGGTCAGCGCAACACCCACGGTAACTCCTTGTCACATCGCGTGCCGGGTTCGATCGGCCAGAACCAGTCCCCCGGCAGGGTGTTCAAGGGCAAGAAGATGGCCGGTCACATGGGCAATGTTCGGCGCACCATCCAGAATCTGGAGCTGGTGCGGGTCGACAGCGAGCGCAACCTGCTGCTGGTGAAAGGAGCGGTTCCCGGTCCCAAGGGTGGTGATGTCATCGTGCGACCGTCGGTCAAGGCGCGGGGTTGAGGGCAGAGCAATGGATATCCAGATCAAGAACACTGCGGGTGAGGCTTCCGGCACCAGCCTGAACGTTTCCGACGACGCTTTCGGCTGTGTATTCAACGAAGCGCTGGTGCATCAGGTGGTGATCGCCTATCTGGCTGGCGGACGCGCCGGCACCAAGGCTCAGAAGAGTCGCGCCGATGTCAGAGGCGGCGGCGCCAAGCCCTGGCGTCAGAAGGGTACCGGCCGGGCTCGCGCAGGGACCAGCCGCAGCCCCATCTGGCGCAGTGGCGGAGTGACTTTTGCGGCCCGCCCGCGCAGTCATGCCCAGAAGGTCAATCGCAAGATGTATCGCTCGGCGATGCGCGCCATCTTCTCCGAGTTGCTGCGTCAGGAGCGGATCACGGTCGTCGAAGAGTTCTCGCTGGCTGAGCCGAAAACCGGTCTGCTGGCATCCAGGATCCAGGAAATGGGTTTGCAGCGGCCGTTGATCGTGGTTGAGCCTATGGATACCGGTGTGTACCTGGCCGGGCGTAATATTCCCGGCGTTGAGGTGACCGATGTGGCGGGGTTGAACCCGGCCAATCTGGTCGGCGCCGATCAGATCGTCATGACCGTGGACGCGTTCAAACGCCTCGAGGAGAAGCTGTCGTGAACCAGGAACGACTGTTCAAGGTGCTGCTGGGGCCGCACGTTTCCGAAAAGAGCGCACTGGTGGGCGATGCTGCCAACCAGGTGGTGTTCAAGGTGGCCTCGGGTGCCACCAAGCCGGAAATAAAGCAGGCGGTGGAAGGTCTGTTCAAGGTCGAGGTCAAGGCTGTCAATGTGGTCTCGATCAAGGGCAAGAGCAAACGCTTTGGTCGTATGCAGGGCCGGCGCGCGGATGTTCGCAAGGCCTATGTCACTCTGATGCCGGGGTACGACATCGATTTTTCGATTGTAGTGGACTAGGAGGCTGTCCGAGTAACTCGCTGTTCTCGGACAGCCTCCTAGCGCGTTACCGCAGTCTGCTTGCTCTCAGGGTATAGGAACATGGCACTAGTCAAAACCAAACCGACTTCACCGGGCCGGCGCTTCGTCGTCAAGGTGGTGACACCGGGTTTGCACAAGGGAGATCCCTACGGCCCGCTGCTAGCCGACAAGAAGCGTAGCGGTGGCCGCAACAACGCCGGGCGGATCACCACCCGTCATCGTGGCGGCGGTCACAAGCGCCGTTACCGGATCATTGATTTTCGTCGTAACAAGGACGGTGTGCAGGCCCGGGTGGAGCATATTGAATACGATCCCAACCGCAGCGCGCATATCGCTTTGCTACTTTACGCAGACGGCGAACGCAGGTATATTATCGCGCCCCGCGGGGTCGAGGTTGGTGCGTTGCTGGCTTCCGGGGAGGATGCACCGATCAAGCCAGGCAACGCCCTGCCGATTCGCAGCATTCCCGTAGGTACGACCGTGCACTGCATGGAGTTGAAGCCCGGCAAGGGCGCGCAGATGGCGCGCAGTGCGGGTGCCTCGGCTCAGTTGCTGGCGCGCGACGGCAACTACGCGACCCTGCGGTTGCGTTCCGGTGAGATGCGCAAGCTGCACGTGCAGTGCCGCGCGACGATCGGTGAAGTGGGCAATGCCGAGCATGGTCTGCGCTCGTTGGGCAAGGCTGGCGCCAAGCGCTGGCGTGGGGTGCGCCCCACAGTGCGCGGGGTGGTCATGAATCCGGTGGATCACCCGCATGGTGGTGGCGAGGGCCGCACCTCGGGCGGGCGCCACCCGGTGTCACCGTGGGGTGTGCCGACCAAGGGTTACAAGACGCGCAGGAACAAACGCACCGATCGTTTTATCGTGCGTCGTCGCAGCAAGTAGTCGTCGAAAGCAGACGCGTGAAGAGGTAGAACCAGTGCCACGCTCGATCAAGAAGGGCCCGTTTATCGATCTTCATCTGTCCAGAAAGGTGGACGCGGCGGTCGCGAGCAGTTCTCGTCGACCGATCAAGACTTGGTCGCGGCGTTCCATGGTGATACCGCAAATGGTGGGTTTGACCATTGCGGTCCACAACGGACGCCAGCACGTGCCGGTGTTGATTTCGGAAAACATGGTGGGTCACAAGCTGGGTGAATTCGCAGCGACCCGAACCTACCGCGGTCATTCCGCGGATCGCAAGGTCAAGCGCTGAGGGTAGAGGGATGCAGGTTTCGGCAAAGTTGAGATACGCCCGTGTCTCGCCACAGAAAGTGCGCCTGGTCGCGGACCAGGTTCGTGGGCTGGCTGTCGGCAGGGCGCTGGAGCTGCTGGCTTTCAGCCCCCGCAAGGGCGCCGACATGATCAAGGGTGTGCTGGAGTCGGCAATTGCCAATGCCGAGCACAACGAAGGCGCCGACGTCGACGAGTTGAAGGTGGCCGCGGTCTGTGTCGATGAGGGTCCGATGATGAAACGTATCAAGGCGCGTGCCAAGGGCAGGGCATCGCGAGTTCTGAAACGGACCAGTCACATCACTGTGACGGTGGGCTAACTAGCAGGAGCATGGGCAGATGGGCCAGAAAGTACATCCCACCGGTTTCAGACTGGGCGTGGCAACAGATTGGACCTCGCGTTGGTATGCCAGTGCCAAGGACTATCCGGAGTTTCTGGCAGTTGATCTGAAAGTCCGTGATTACATCAAACGGAAACTGTCGCGTGCATCGGTGAGCCGGATCGAGATCGCCCGGGCCGCGCGCAACGCCCAGATCACCATCCATACGGCGCGTCCGGGTGTGGTGATCGGCAAGAAGGGCGAGGATATCGAGCGCCTGCGCAAGGCGGTATCCGACATGATGGGTTCGCGGGTGCACATCAACATCGAAGAGATTCGCAAGCCCGAAACGGATGCCCAGTTGGTGGCCGAGAATATCGCCCAGCAGCTGGAGCGCCGCATCATGTTTCGCAGAGCCATGAAGCGATCGGTGCAAAATGCCATGCGGCTTGGCGCCGAGGGTATCCGGATCAACGTTGCGGGACGTCTCAACGGTGCGGAGATTGCGCGCAGCGAATGGTACCGGGAAGGTCGCGTGCCGCTGCATACCTTGCGCGCCAACATCGATTACGGCTTTGCCGAGGCCAAGACCACCTACGGGATACTGGGCGTCAAGGTCTGGGTGTTCAAGGGTGAAGTGTTCAGCGAGCGCAGTGGGACCAGCACGGACCCGAAAGCTGCTGCCGGCTGAGCTAAGGATATCTTTTCGAAATGACAGGGTGCGGCGCGGGTAACCCGCCGCCTCTCTTTTTTAGGGTACAGGGGAACGCAAATGCTGCAGCCCAAAAGAACCAGGTTTCGCAAGCAGCAGAAAGGTCGGAACCGCGGCGTGGCGACAGTCGCCAACAAGGTGAGCTTTGGCGACTACGGGCTCAAGACCATGGATCGTGGTCGCGTGACCGCGCGTCAGATCGAGGCCGCCCGACGTGCCATCAATCGCTACATTCGCCGTGGTGGCAAGGTCTGGATTCGCATCTTTCCTGATGTGCCGGTGACCAAGAAACCCCTGGAAGTGCGTATGGGCAAGGGCAAGGGCAACGTGGAGTACTGGGTGGCGAAGGTGCAGCCCGGGCGCATGCTCTACGAGATCGAGGGTGTCAGCGAGGATATGGCACGTGAGGCCATGCGCCTGGCCGCGGCCAAGCTGCCGGTGCGAACGGTTTTTGTCAGTAGGACGGTGATGTGATGAAAGCTGCCGAACTGCGTGGAAAGAGTTCCGGGGAATTGAAGGAAGAATTGCTGTCGCTGTTGCGCGAACAGTTCAACCTGCGCATGCAGCGTGCCACCGGGCAGATGTCCAGGCCCCACCTGTTCAAACAGGTGCGCCGCAACATCGCGCGGGTCAAGACGATCCTTGACCAGAAGCAGACAGGAGGCACGGTGTGAGCGAGACCGATAAAAGCGACAGCGGTGCCGTCAGCGGCCGCGTCAGCAGCGACCGCATGGACAAGACCCTGACAGTGGTGGTGGAACGCCAGGTGCGTCATCCCCTGTACGGAAAATATATACGACGTTCCAGCAAATACCACGTGCACGACGAGAACAACGAAGGTCGCATCGGCGACGTCGTCACGATCGAGCAGTGCCGACCGGTGTCGAAATCGAAGTCGTGGCGGCTGGTCAAAGTGGTTGAACGCGCCGGTAGCTGATAGCAGCGGCCGGTTCGCAGGGGAAGGCAACGATGATCCAGATGCAGACGGTGCTCGATTCGGCCGACAACAGCGGTGCGCGTCGACTCATGTGTATCAAGGTACTGGGCGGCTCGCGCCGGCGCTATGCGCGGATTGGCGACGTGATCAAGGTCAGTGTCAGGGAAGCGATTCCGCGGGGCAAGGTCAAGAAGGGTGAGGTGTACAGCGCGGTGGTGGTCAGAACCCGTAAGGGTGTGCGTCGACCGGACGGTTCGTTGATTCGCTTCGACGGCAACGCCGCGGTGCTGCTGAATGCCCAGCTGCAACCCATAGGGACACGTATTTTCGGGCCGGTGACCCGTGAGCTGCGCACCGAGAGGTTTATGCGCATCGTCTCGCTGGCGCCCGAAGTGCTGTAGAGGACAACGGCCATGTTGAAAGTCAGAAAGGGTGATGACGTCATCGTCATCGCGGGCAAGGACAAGGGTCGCCGCGGCACGGTGCTGCGGGTGCTGGACAACGGCAAGCTGATGGTGGAAGGCGTGAACATGGTGAAGAAGCACCAGAAGCCGAACCCGACCAAAGGCGTATCGGGTGGCATCATGGAAATCGAGGCGCCGTTACAGCTGTCCAACGTGATGCTTTTCAATCCCAGCACCGCAAAGGGTGACCGGGTCGGTTTCAGGACCCTGGATGACGGCCGCAAGGTCCGTTATTTCAAGGGTAACAACGAAGTGCTGGACGCTTGAGGTTGCAGTGATGTCGGTGCCAAGACTTCAGCAGTACTACCGTGATGTGGTGGTGCCGCAGATCAAGGAACAGTTTGGATTCCAGAGCGTGATGCAGGTACCCAGGCTTAGCAAGATCACGCTCAATATGGGTGTGGGTGAAGCGGTTGGGAACAAGAAAATCATGGATCATGCGGTGGGCGACCTGACGGCGATCGCCGGCCAGAAGCCGGTGGTCAATCTGGCGCGTAAATCGATTGCCGGGTTCAAGATTCGTGATGGCTGGCCGGTCGGCTGCAAGGTCACGTTACGGCGCGAACGCATGTACGAGTTTCTCGATCGTCTGGTGAACGTCGCGATCCCGCGTATCCGGGATTTTCGCGGGCTCAGCCTCAAAGCTTTCGATGGTCGGGGCAATTACAATATGGGTGTCCAGGAGCAGATCATGTTCCCGGAGATCGATTACGACAAGATCGACGTCATTCGCGGGCTCGACATCGCCATTACCACGACCGCGCGCACCGACGAAGAGGGTCGGGCGCTGCTGGCGGCGTTCGACTTTCCGTTTCGCAAGTAGAGGATGCCTGATGGCCAAGACTTCCGTAATTCAACGCGAGATCCGCCGGGCCAAGCTGGTGCGCAGATATGCTGACCGGCGTGCCGCTCTCAAGGCGACGATCCGCGATCCGGAGACCACACTGGAAGTACGCTGGGATGCCCAGAGGCGTTTGCAGGCATTGCCGAGGGATTCCAGCCCGGTGCGGCAGCGCAACCGCTGCAGCCTCACCGGCAGGCCTCACGGTTATTACCGGAAGTTCGGGCTGGGTCGCAACAAGCTGCGCGAAGCCACGATGCGTGGAGACGTACCCGGGCTTCGCAAGGCAAGCTGGTAACAACAGTGGTATCGACGGACCCTTCGCCCGGGCGGGGCGTTGCCGGGTTCCGGTTCTGACCACAGGAGTCAATTGATGAGCATGACAGATCCGATCGCCGACCTGCTGACCCGCATCCGCAATGGGCAGTTGGCGAACAAGACCCAGGTCAGTATGCCCTCCTCGAAGCTAAAGGTGGCGATCGCCAATGTGCTCAAGGATGAGGGCTACGTAGGCGATCTGACGGTGTCTGATGAGTCCGGGCTGCCGGTGTTGACCGTCAACCTCAGGTATTTCGAGGGTCGGCCGGTAATCGATACCATCCAGCGAGTCAGTCGCCCTGGCCTGCGGGTCTACCGGGGCAAGAACGACCTGCCTGAGGTGATGGCCGGTCTCGGGGTAACCATAGTATCCACTTCGCGCGGGGTGATGACCGGGCGCGCTGCCAAAGCCGCTGGCGAAGGTGGTGAAGTGCTGTGTACCGTGTCCTGAGGAGGCCAGGCAGATGTCCAGAGTAGCAAAGCTTCCGATCCCCGTCCCCAGCGGCGTGGAAGTCGATCTCCAGGGTCGGCACCTGACCGTCAAGGGTTCCAGGGGCCGCATGGAATTGGATGTGCATCCGCTGGTCGAGATCTCTCACGAGGACGGTATGTTGAAGTTCAGCCCCCGTGGTGGCGATCGCCAGTCCAGTGCGATGGCGGGCACCATGCGGGCACTGGCGCGCAATATGGTGGTGGGTGTCGACCAGGGCTTCGAAAAGAAGCTGCAACTGGTCGGGATCGGTTATCGCGCCCAGGCGCAGGGCCAGAAGGTCAACCTGACGCTGGGTTTCTCGCATCCGGTTGTCTACGAGGTGCCCGAAGGGGTGACCGTGGAGGCCCCCAGCCAGACCGAGTTGCTGGTCAAGGGTGTCGACCGCCAGAAGGTGGGACAGGTGGCGGCGGAGATTCGTTCCTATCGCCCACCCGAGCCTTACAAGGGCAAGGGCGTGCGCTATGCGGACGAGCACGTCGTCCGCAAAGAAGCGAAAAAGAAGTAAGGGGTGAGCGTCATGGACAAGAAACATTCCCGTTTGCGCCGTGCCCGACGCACCCGCATGAAGATTCGCGAACTGGGCGTCTACCGCCTGAGCATCTTCCGCACCGGTCGGCACACCTACGCGCAGATCATTGCGCCTTCCGGCTCCGAGGTCGTCGCGTCAGCGTCGACCCTGCAGAAGGAAGTCGTCGATGGTCTGGCCAACGGTGGCAACATCGATGCTGCCAAGGCGGTGGGTAAGCGGATCGCGGAAAAGGCCGTAGAGGCCGGGATCAAGTCGGTGGCTTTCGATCGGGGCGGGTTCAAGTATCACGGTCGGGTGAAAGCCCTGGCCGACACCGCCCGCGAAAACGGTCTGGAATTCTGAAAGGTTAACGATCATGGCCAATATGGATCCAAGAAACAGCGACGGTTTGCAGGAAAAGCTGATCACCGTCAATCGTGTCGCCAAGGTCGTCAAGGGTGGCCGTCAGTTTGGCTTCACCGCATTGACCGTGGTCGGCAACGGCGATGGCCGGGTGGGCTTTGGCTACGGCAAGGCCCGGGAGGTTCCGGCTGCCATACAAAAAGCCATGGAACGCGCCCGAGCCAGCATGTGCGATGTGGCGGTGAAAGATGGCACCATCCAGTACGCTTTGGTTGGTGAACATGGTGCGGCCCGGGTGTTTATGAAGCCGGCATCCACTGGTACCGGCATTATTGCCGGTGGCCCCATGCGTGCGGTTTTCGAGGTGCTGGGTGTGCGCGACGTGCTTGCCAAATGTCTCGGTACGCGCAACCCGATCAACGTGGTGCGCGCCACCATCAACGGGCTGACCAGCATGACCTCCGCCGAACAGGTGGCGGCCAAACGCGGCAAGACCGTCGAAGAGATCACAGGGTAGGCTGAAATGGCTGATAACATCCTCAAGCTGACGCTGGTGAAGAGCCTCAATGGGCGACTTCCCACCCACAAGGCCTGTGTACGCGGTCTGGGGTTGAAGCGTATGCATCAGACGGTGTCGGTGATCGATACTCCCGAGAATCGGGGTATGGTCAACAAGGTGCAGTATCTGCTCCGCATAGAGGAGGCAAGCTGATGCGTCTCAACACCATCAAGCCGGCGCCTGGTAGTCGATCGGCTGCCAAGCGTGTCGGGCGTGGCGTCGGCAGTGGCGTCGGCAAGACCTGCGGTCGCGGTCAGAAGGGGCAGCGCTCGCGCTCGGGCGGATATCACAAGGTGGGTTTCGAAGGCGGGCAAATGCCTTTGCAGCGGCGCCTGCCCAAAGTGGGATTTGCTTCCCGGCTGGCGCGGATTACCGCGGAGATCCGTCTCGGGGAACTTGCCAAGGTGGACGGTGACGTGGTCGACCTCGCGGCTTTGCAGGCGGCGGGTG
This sequence comes from uncultured Candidatus Competibacteraceae bacterium, assembly GCA_965371945.1. GTDB lineage: Bacteria > Pseudomonadota > Gammaproteobacteria > Competibacterales > JAHEDQ01 > CBDVAK01. The sequence continues at coordinate 10,615 of CBDVAK010000001.1, read as the reverse complement.
TGATCAGCCGCAGTATCCGCCGCGCCAAGGTCATGGCCTCGGGGACTCTAAAACGGCCGCTGACGGTGCGCGGACTGCGTGTCACTCCGGGTGCTCGTGAAGCGATCGAGGCTGCCGGCGGCAGCGTCGAAGAATAGGTTCGCGACAGCGCATCCGCAGCGAGAATAGATTATGGCCTCACCAATACCCAATCTTGGCAACCTGTCCGAGCTGCGTCATCGGCTGCTGTTTCTGGCCAGTGCGCTGGTGGTGTTCCGGGTTGGCACGTTCATCCCGGTCCCGGGCGTGGACCCGCAGGCGATGGCGATCCTGTTCGACCAGCAACAGGGCACCATTCTCGACATGTTCAACATGTTCTCCGGCGGGGCCTTGGAGCGGCTGAGTATTTTCGCGTTGGGAATCATGCCCTATATCTCCGCTTCCATCATCATGCAGTTGATGTCGGTGGTGGTGCCAACGCTGGAGCAACTCAAAAAAGAGGGTGCTTCCGGACGGCGCAAGATCACCCAATACACGCGCTATCTGACGGTGGCGCTGGCCACCTTCCAGTCGATCGGGGTCTCCATCGCCCTGCAGAGCCAGACCGCGGGGGGGATTACGGTCGTCGTCAACCCGGGCATGGGCTTCGTGTTCACCGCGGTGGTGACGCTGGTGACCGGCACCCTGTTCCTGATGTGGCTGGGTGAGCAGATCACCGAGCGTGGCATCGGCAACGGTATCTCGATGATCATCTTCGCCGGTATCGTGGCCGGTCTGCCGGCCGCATTCGGGGGTACCCTCGAACTGGCGCGTACCGGGGAAATGCACTTCGCGCTGGTGCTGCTGCTGCTCGCGACAGCGCTGGGCGTCACTGCCTTCGTGGTCTTCGTGGAACGTGGCCAGCGTCGTATACAGGTCAATTACGCGCGTCGCCAGCGAGGCAACCGGTTGTATGCGGCGCAAAGCAGCCACCTGCCGTTGAAGCTCAACATGTCGGGTGTGATCCCGCCGATCTTCGCTTCCAGCATCATTCTGTTTCCGGCCACGCTCGGCACCTGGTTCGGGAATGCACAGGGGATGTCCTGGCTGCAGGATCTCAGCACCGCCATCTCGCCCGGTCAGCCGCTATACGTGACCCTGTATGCGATGCTGATCATCTTCTTCTGCTTTTTCTATACGGCCCTGGTGTTCAATTCCCGGGATACCGCCGATCAGTTGAAAAAATCGGGCGCGTTCATACCCGGGATCCGGCCCGGGGTGCAGACCGCGAACTATATCGACAAGGTGCTGACGCGGCTGACGTTGGCCGGGGCGATTTACATCACCTCGGTGTGTTTGCTCCCGGAGTTCCTGATTCTGTACTGGAACGTACCGTTCTACTTCGGCGGTACCTCCTTGCTGATCATCGTGGTGGTGGTCATGGATTTCATGGCCCAGGTGCAAGCACATCTGATGTCCCATCAGTACGACAGTTTGATGAAGAAGGCTAATTTCAAGGCCCATGGTGGTGCCGGCATGCTGCGTTGAGGCAGCGGTCAGCCAGGGGTGGTATCGGAGTTCTAGGTCATGAAAGTTCGTGCATCGGTAAAAAAGATTTGTCGCAATTGCAAAGTGATCCGGCGCAACGGCGTGGTCCGCGTGATTTGCAAGGAACCGCGTCACAAGCAGCGGCAGGGCTAAGAGCCCTGTGCTGAGGAAAGGGGTAGCCGGATGCTGGCATTGATTCGGAGTTTTCTGTCGGCTATGATGCGCAGCTTTTCTGCGGCCGGCACACAGTTGATTTCAGGAGTTTGACGGATGGCACGTATTGCAGGTGTCAATATTCCCGTGCAAAAGCACGCAGTCATCGCACTGCAGGCTATTTACGGAATCGGGCCGACGCGGGCCCAGAAAATTTGTGCGGCTGCCGGCGTGGATCCGGCTACCGTGGTCCGGAATCTCGCCGAGAATCAGGTCGAGTCCCTGCGCACCGAGGTTGGCAACTACCCGGTCGAGGGCGACCTGCGGCGCGAGGTGTCCATGAACATCAAGCGTCTCATGGATCTTGGATGCTACCGTGGCGTGCGACACCGGCGTGGTCTGCCGCTACGTGGCCAGCGTACCCGGACCAATGCGCGCACCCGCAAGGGTCCGCGGCGGCCAATCAGGAAATGATGAGCGTCGTTAGCGTTCAAAACCTTTTTCGAATCAGGTAGAAACCATGGCTAAAGGCAGTGCCCGGTCGCGCAAGCGCGTCAAGAGAACGGTGACGGATGGCGTCGCGCATATTCACGCGTCGTTCAACAATACGATCATCGCGATCTCGGATCGCCAGGGTAATACCCTGGCCTGGGCGACCGCTGGCGGTTCCGGTTTCCGGGGCTCTCGCAAGAGTACTCCGTTCGCTGCCCAGGTGGCGGCCGAGCGGGTTGGCGAGAAGGTCAAGGAATTCGGCATGAAAAGCCTGGACGTCAATGTCAAGGGCCCCGGGCCGGGTCGGGAATCCGCGGTTCGTGCGCTCAACGGCGCTGGATTTCGTATCAACAGTATTACCGATGTGACGCCGATCCCGCACAACGGTTGCCGCCCGCCCAAAAAGCGGCGCGTCTGAGTCAGGAGTCGAATCGTGGCGAGATATATCGGACCAAAATGCAAGCTCAGCCGACGTGAGGGGACAGATCTGTTCCTGAAATCGCCGGCCCGACCGCTGGACTCCAAATGCAATATGGAGAAAGTGCCCGGCCAGAAGCCGAGCGCGCGACGTGCCCGGCTGTCCGACTATGGACTGCAGTTACGCGAAAAGCAGAAGTTGCGGCGAATGTACGGTGTGCTGGAGCGTCAGTTCAGCAATTATTACAAGAGAGCTTCCCAGCAGAAGGGCTCGACCGGTGAGAACCTGCTGCGCCTGCTGGAATGCCGTCTCGACAATATGGTCTATCGCATGGGTTACGGTATCACCCGTGCGGAAGCCCGCCAGCTGGTATCCCACAAGTGCATACTGGTCAATGGTGGCGGGGTCAACGTGCCTTCCTACCAAGTGAGCGAAAGCGACGTGATCAGTATCCGCGAGCGCGCCCGCAAACAGACCCGTGTACAGGATGCCCTGGCCGTCAATGCCAGCCTGGGGTTTGCGGACTGGGTGGAGGTGGATGCCGACAAGATGGAAGGGACCCTCAAGCGGGTGCCGGAACGCAGTGATCTGTCGGCCGACATCAACGAGTCGCTGGTGGTCGAGCTGTACTCCAAGTAACCCCTGCAATTTTCGGAGGGAATGAGCCAGATGTCGGCTTCTCTGACTGAACTACTGAAACCCAGCATTGTGGACGTCGATGCCCGCAATGACCGGCAAGCCAAAGTAACCCTGGAACCGCTGGAGCGGGGTTTCGGCCACACGCTGGGCAATGCCCTGCGCCGCATATTGTTGTCCTCGATCTCTGGCGCCGCCATTGTCGAGGCCGAGATCGACGGGGTGCTGCATGAGTACACCACCATCGAGGGCGTGCAGGAAGACGTCATCGAGGTGTTGCTCAACCTCAAAGGCGTTGCACTGCGTATGGAAGGTGACAAACCCTCTTATCTGTCGCTGCGCGGCAAGGGACCAGGGACGGTAACCGCCGCTGACATCGAACGTGATCACACCATCGACGTCATCAATCCCGAGCACGTGATCTGTCATCTCACCGAGGAAGGCGACGTGAGCATGCGGTTGAAGGTCGAAAAAGGCCGTGGTTATCAGCCGGTCGGCAGCCGGGGCGGTGCTGATGACGAAACCCGGCCGATCGGCAGACTGCAGATCGATGCTTCATTCAGCCCCGTCAGCAAGGTCGCCTACAAGGTGGAAGCGGCGCGCGTCGAACAGCGCACCGATCTCGACAAGCTGATCGTCGATATCGAGACCAATGGCACGATCGGCGCCGAGGAAGCCATTCGCACGGCGGCCAGCATCCTGCTCGATCAGCTTTCCGTGTTCGTCGAGCTCAAGGGCGGACCCAAGGGCGAAGTCGAGGAGCCGGAGGTCGAAATTGATCCCATCCTGTTGCGCCCGGTCGACGATCTGGAGTTGACGGTGCGTTCTGCGAACTGCCTGAAGGCCGAGAGCATCTACTACATCGGTGACCTGATTCAACGTACCGAGGTCGAGTTGTTGAAGACGCCCAACCTCGGCAAGAAATCGCTTACCGAGATCAAGGACGTACTGGCCGCCCATGCCTTGTCCCTGGGAATGAGGCTGGAGAACTGGCCACCGCCGGGGCTCTACCCCGACACCGACGCACTCAGGCGTCCTATCTGAATGAGCTTGAACCTCCGCCTCGTGCGGAGGGGATTTGAGGGATATCTTAATGCGTCACCGCCGAGCCGGTCGGAAACTGAACCGCAACAGCAGTCATCGTAAAGCCATGTTTCGCAATATGGCTTCATCGCTGTTCGAGCACGAACTGATACGCACCACGCTGCCCAAGGCCAAAGAACTGCGCAGCGTGGCCGAGCCGCTGATCACCTTGTCCAAGCAGGACAGCGTGGCCAATCGCAGACTGGCTTTTGCACGTTTGCGTCAGCGTGATGTGGTGACCAAGCTGTTCAACGAGTTGGGGCCGCGCTACAAGGATCGCCCGGGGGGTTATCTGCGCATACTCAAGTGCGGCCTGCGCGCCGGAGACGCGGCGCCGATGGCCTATGTGGAGCTGGTCGATCGTCCCCAGGCTGACGAATCGGGCACAGAAGACTGAGCGCAACTGCTCAGCTATGATTTGAAAGGGCCGGGGTCGAACCCGGCCTTTTTCGTTTGTGGCGGCGTGCACACGCGGCGCCTGGGTATTGGGTGTAAGCTGCCGGATGCGGACCCAGACCGGACCCTGCAAGCCGCGGGCGACGGGTTACACCCCCGGGTAGTGGCCGATCATGATCGTTACCTTTACTGATTTCAGCACACATGGCCCCTATCTGGGCCAGTTGCGGCTGGTGCTCGCGGCCCAGGCGCCAACCATACCGGTGGTGGATCTGATCAGCGACGCACCGCGCTTGCAACCTAGGGCTGCCGGCCATTTGCTGGCAGCTCTGGTAGCGGAGTTGCCGCCTGGTTGCGTCGTGCTGGCGATTGTCGATCCTGGCGTTGGTGGCGACCGCGAAGCGGTGATCCTGCGGGCGGGACAGCGATGGTACGTGGGGCCTGACAATGGTTTGCTGGACGTGGTTGCCGCCCGGGGTACGGGTTGCTGCTGGTGGCGGATCGACTGGCGCCCGGAGCGTTTGTCGGCCAGCTTTCACGGTCGCGATCTGTTTGCACCGGTGGCAGCCCGGTTGGCCCAGGTTGCGGAAGTCCCCGCGACACTGGGTTCGCCTGTCACGCGCTCCTCTGCCCACGATGGCGGGGATCTCGCCGAGGCGATCTATGTCGATGGTTTCGGCAATGTCGTGACCGGAATACGCAGTTCGGAATTTCCGCGCTCCGCCCGGATCATGGCCGGTTCCCGGGTCGTCTGTGCAGCGACGACTTTCTCAGCGGTTCCCACCGGCCATGCATTCTGGTACGGCAACTCGATGGGGCTGGTAGAGATCGCGGTCAACCAGGGCAGCGCGGCGCGGGCGCTGGGGCTGCAGCCGGGCGCAGCAATCACGGTTTCGATCTGAGGCGGTCTGTGATCTCCGTCAACCGGCGATGCGGCTGCTGTGCGGGCCGCCGAGCACAGGGCTGAGGAAGTGGCCGGTATGTGATTCGCTGCAGGCAGCGACAGTCTCGGGCGTGCCGGCAACCACCACGGTGCCACCACCGGCGCCTCCTTCCGGGCCCAGATCGATGATCCAGTCGGCGGTCTTGATGACATCGAGGTTGTGTTCGATCACCAGCACGGTATTGCCGTGGTCGCGCAACCGCTGCAGCACCTGTAGCAGTTGTTCGATATCGTAAAAGTGCAACCCGGTGGTCGGTTCGTCGAGGATATAAAGTGTATTGCCGGTATCACGCTTGGACAGCTCCTTGGCCAGTTTGACCCGCTGTGCCTCGCCACCCGAGAGGGTGGTTGCGTTCTGTCCCAGGCGCAGATAGGCAAGACCGACGTCCATCAAGGTCTGCAGTTTGCGGGAGACTACGGGCACCGCCGAGAAAAATTCCAGACCATCTTCAACCGTCATGTCCAATACGTCGTGGATATTGCCGCCCTTGTATTGAATATCGAGAGTTTCCCGATTGTAACGCTGGCCGGTACACACGTCGCAGGTGACGTAGATATCCGGCAGAAAATGCATCTCCACCTTGATGACGCCGTCACCCTGGCAGGCTTCGCAGCGGCCACCCTTGACGTTGAAGCTGAAGCGACCGGGAGCGTAACCCCGCGAACGGGCCTCGGCGGTACCCGCGAACAGTTCCCGGATCGGCGTAAACAGGCCCGTATAGGTGGCCGGGTTGGAGCGCGGTGTGCGCCCGATCGGGCTTTGATCGATATTGACGACCTTGTCGAACGCCGACAAGCCGAGCAAGCGGTCACACGGCGCTGGTTGCAGATTGGCGCCGTTGAGTTCACGGGCGACATGCCGGTACAGGGTATCGTTGATCAGGGTCGACTTGCCCGAGCCCGATACCCCGGTGACGCAGGTCAGCAGACCAACCGGAATATCCACTGAGAGTGAGCGCAGATTGTTGCCACGCGCGCCGCGGATGCTCAGCATGTGGTTCTCGCGGGGCTCCTTGCGGAGCGCGGGAATCTCGATGCGACGATGTCCGGCCAGGTACTGCCCGGTCAGCGAGGCGGGGTTGGCCTGTACCTCGGCGGGGGTGCCCTGGGCGACCACGCGCCCGCCGTGGACACCGGCCCCGGGACCCATGTCGACAACATAGTCGGCGCTGCGGATGGCCTCCTCGTCGTGTTCCACCACAATCACGGTGTTGCCCAGGTCCCGCAAACGCAGCAGTGTGTTCAGCAGTCGTTGGTTGTCGCGTTGATGCAGACCAATGGAAGGCTCGTCGAGCACATACATGACGCCAACAAGCCCGGCACCAATCTGACTGGCCAGGCGGATTCGTTGCCCTTCTCCCCCCGACAAGGTTTCGGCGCTGCGTTCCAGGGTCAGGTAGTCGAGCCCGACGTTCACCAGGAATCCGAGCCTTGCACGGATCTCCTTGAGGATCCTGGCGGCGATCTCGCCACGGCGCCCGGGCAGCACCAGCTGCTCCGCCAGTTTGGCGGCCTCTCCGACCGGCAGGGCGCTCATCTCCGGCAGGGTACGGTTGTCGATAAATACATTGCGGGCGGCCTCGTTGAAACGGCTGCCGTGACAGTCGGGACAAGGCTCGGTGGCCAGGTACTTGGCCAGCTCTTCCCTGACCGCGGATGATTCGGTGTCGCGATAGCGGCGCTGCATATTGGGAATGATGCCTTCGAAGGAATGGCTTCGGGTCACCCGGCGGCCACGCGCGTCGGCATAGTTGAACTTAATCGACTCGCCCTCGCTGCCATACAACAATACCCGCTGGACGTTCTCCGCCAGTGTTTCGAAGGGCACTTCGACATCAAAACCATAGTGCTCTCCCAACGCATTGATCATCTGGAAATAGTAGCCGTTGCGACGATCCCAGCCGCGGATTGCGCCGCCCGCCAGACTGAGGTGCGGATGTGCCACGATCATCGAGGGGTCAAAGAACTGGTGCACCCCCAGGCCGTCGCAGGAGGGGCACGCTCCGAGCGGGTTGTTGAAAGAAAACAGGCGCGGCTCCAGCTCCGAGATGCTGTAGCCGCAGCGGGGACATGCAAAGCGCGCTGAAAACACCAGCTCCGCGTGTTCCGGCTCGTCCATCCAGGCCACCTGCGCGAGCCCATCGGCGAGGCGCACCGCCGTTTCGAAGGATTCGGCCAGGCGCAGGCGCAGATCGTCCCGCACGCGGAACCGGTCCACCACCACTTCGATGGTGTGGTTGCGGCGCAGGTCCAGTTCGGGGGGCGCTTCCAACTGCACCACTTCGCCATCGATCCGGGCCCGAATAAAGCCCTGTGCGCGCAGCTCCTGCAGCAGTTTCAGGTGTTCGCCCTTGCGATTCTTGACCACCGGCGCCAACAACATCAAGCGTGCACCCGGGGTGATCTCCAATACCTGGTCCACCATCTGGCCGATGGTCTGTGCATTAAGATCGAGCCCGTGCTCGGGGCAGCGGGGGATGCCCACACGTGCAAACAGCAGGCGCAGATAATCGTGTATCTCGGTGACGGTGCCGACGGTGGAGCGTGGATTGTGCGAGGTCGATTTCTGCTCGATGGCAATCGCCGGCGAAAGCCCTTCGATATGATCGATATCAGGCTTTTCCATGATCGACAGAAACTGCCTCGCGTAGGCGGACAGTGATTCCACGTAGCGTCGCTGGCCTTCCGCGTAGATGGTATCGAAAGCCAGTGATGACTTGCCGGACCCCGACAGGCCGGTGACCACGATCAAGCGGTCTCTGGGTAGATCCAGATCGATGCCCTGCAGGTTGTGGGTGCGCGCCCCACGAATCAATATGGACGCCATTGCGATTCCAGAGTTCCAGGCAAACTGATACTATACGGCGTTCGCGATCCGCCGGGCAAAGGCGGGACCGTTCCATCAGCTTGGCACCTACACATCCTTACTGCTCCGTGATTCGATGAGACAAGATCAGGCCCGGATACGCCCGGCCGAACTGCGGGCCGCAATCGGCCTGGCCGGCATCTTCGCGACGCGCATGCTGGGTCTGTTCATGATTCTGCCGGTGTTGTCGCTCTATGTGGACGAACTGCAGGGCTCGACGCCTTTCCTGATCGGTATCGCGATTGGCATCTACGGGCTTACCCAGGCCATTTTCCAGATCCCGCTGGGCATGCTCTCGGACCGTCTTGGGCGCAAGCCGGTGATCACCGCCGGGCTGCTGGTTTTCGCCCTCGGCAGCGTAGTGGCTGCGACCTCGGATTCCATCTATGGCATCGTCGCGGGTCGTGCGCTGCAGGGTACGGGTGCGATCGCCGCCGCGGTGATGGCGATGGCGGCCGATCTCAGTCGTGAGGACCAGCGACTGAAGATCATGGCGATCATCGGCATGAGTATCGGAGCGGCCTTTGCGGTGGCGCTGGTGGTCGGTCCGTTGATCAACGGCTGGTTTGGACTGCAGGGCATTTTCTGGACGACAGCGCTGCTGGCGCTGGGCGCGCTGGCGATCCTGCACCTGCAGGTGCCCACACCGGTGCGCAGCGGGTTCCACCGGGATACCGAAACCGTGCCGGCGCAACTGGGCCGGGTGCTGGCTGACCGGCAACTGCTGAGGCTCGATTTCGGCATCATGGTGTTGCACATGGTGTTGACCGCCACTTTCATCGCCGTGCCACTGTTGCTCCGCGACCAGGTCGGACTGGTTGCCGACCAGCATTGGCATATCTACCTGCCGGTACTGCTGCTGTCGATGCTTGGCATCGTGCCCTTTATCATCCTCGCCGAACGCCGGCGCAGAATGAAACAAACACTGGTGGGCGCGGTGGGCGTGCTGCTGCTGGCCGAGTTGGCACTGACGCTTGCCCCGGTAAGCTACTGGAGTATCTGGTTTCTGCTGTTGGCGTTTTTTGCGGCTTTCAACCTGCTGGAAGCGTTGTTGCCGTCGTTGATTGCCAAACTGTCATCGGCCGCTTCCAAAGGCACTGCCATGGGTGTCTATTCAAGCTCGCAATTCATCGGTGCCTTTTTGGGCGGTGCGTTGGGTGGAGCGCTGTACGGTGTTTTCGGTGCCCGTGGGGTATTCGGATTGGCGGCGCTGATGGTGGCGGTGTGGCTGGCGCTGGCAGTGAGCATGGGTCAGCCTCGTTATCTGAGCAGCATGGTCCTGAAGTTGAGCCGTGAGCAGTTGCGCGACCCGCTGGGCCTGAGTGAGCAATTGGGGGCGGTAACAGGTGTCGTGGAAACGGTGGTGATCCCGGAAGAGAGCGTCGCCTACCTGAAGGTGGACATAGCGAGTCTGGATCGCAAGACGCTGGATGGTTTCATGGATACCGTCGGCGATACCTGACATCGGCATGCCCGCCCGCGTCAAGGTGGCCTGTATGCAGCGAATATGATTGCTGTGAGACAGGTATAGACTGATGAAATGCCCGGATACGGGCCCTGAACAGAGGTTGTAACGGATGGCCAGAGGCATCAACAAGGTAATACTGATCGGAAATCTGGGACGCGATCCCGAGGTGCGCTACATGCCGAGTGGTGGTGCTGTCGCCAATGTCACCGTGGCCACCTCTGACAGCTGGAAAGACAAGCAAAGTGGTGAAGCGCAGGAACGTACCGAGTGGCATAAGGTGGTATTTTTTGGTCGCTTGGCCGAGATCGTCGGTGAGTACCTCAAGAAGGGCTCCAAGGTCTATGTCGAAGGTCGGTTGCAGACCCGCAAGTGGCAGGGGCAGGATGGCCAGGATCGATACACCACCGAGGTGGTTGCCAACGACATGCAGATGCTCGATTCGCGCAGTGGTGGCAGCAGCAACTACGATCGCGGTTTCGATCAATCCGCACCACCACCACCGGCTTCGGATGCGCAAGGCGCACCAGGCAGCGCCAGTGGCCCCGCGGGCAACGCCGTGTCCGACGATGGTTTCGATGACGATATCCCATTCTGAGGCGATCGGCGGAGGTTGAAGATTCCGCTTGACGGCGAGGAGATCGGGAGTAGAATGCG